>MVQH01000024.1 GCA_002067755.1 Methanosaeta sp. PtaB.Bin018 | reverse complement strand
TGCAACGCTGGCCTTTGTGCCCAGGCCATCTGGCATCAGGCCGTAGTAGAAGAAGTAGCGCAGATCCCAGTCCTGACAGTTGTGAATCAGCAGGCCATCTGAGGCAAAATAAGTGTGGCTCTCTTCGTCTTCTCCTTCGAGGAACAGGTCGTAGACATATTCACCAGAAGGCTTGGTAAGAACGATCTCCGTGACCACTTCCTGTCTCGGGCTCTTGTGAATCTCATTGACGGCAGCCAAGAACCTCTCGATGTGCCCTTGTCTCTCGTCGTAAAATTTTGCCACTCTGCTGAAGGCCAAGATGTTCCGGAAGCCATTGAGCTGTATCCTGTAAAGGGTTCGCCTCTCCTCACCCTCGTAGAGCTCCACTATTTGCGGATTAATTCCCAAGGATGTCAGGAGCAAAGAAAGTTCCTGGCGTAGCATCTCCGAAGCTGTGGTATAGTTTACGATGCAATCGGATTTTTCCGGCCGGTAGAATGCTGAGCCATCGCCGGTAAAGAGTGCACTGAGGAAGCTAGAAAGAAGCTCGTCGTTCAGATGGTAAACGATATTGGGAAGCCTATTATTGTGGCTTTTGCCCGATATGCCGAAGACGTACCTGAAGAGCAAGTAAATCAGCTTGCCGCCAAAGTATACTTGTTTGGCTTTATCCCATTCACCCTCTATGCCATAAATCACTCTTGTGGAGGGATTGCCTTCGGTCAGAGTTGCGTAGCTATTGAGAGCGCCTCTAGCATAGCACTTTACTGCTTCTGAATGCTCGCTGCCGGTTATAGCCAAATTGTAACTGCAGGCTTCCTGGATGTTGTAGTTGCCCTCAGAGATGAAGAAGCCCAGCAGCTTAGCGACATCCGAGGTAAGGGGAAAGATCACGGGAAGATCGTGCTCACTGCCAGCCACGCCTAACCTCAAATCCATAGAGTGGTTCTGATCATAAAGCTCGCAGAATCTCTTGAAGAGTGAGATGGGCATTATGCCCTTGGTGAACCACTCCTTGTGGTGCTCGACACCCAACGCTCTGGATATCTCCGAGAATGACCTGCATTTTCCTTCGGCGATAATTTTTTGGAAGAGGGAACGAGCGCCGCGCACAAAGATATTCTCCAGGAGTGAAGCAGGAACTTTATCCACGAATTCGCTTATCAGATCTAAGCTTTCTATGGGCTTGCCACGCAGATTTAGGCCAAACTCACGGGCTCCGCCCAAGATGTCCCCTGGTTTAATCTCTTCCGCCCTTTTTATGCCCTCGCCCTTTACCGGTATTCTGTGCTCTCTGGTGACCTTCAGGGACTTGCCGCTGGAGGTCGTTATCTTCAGCAGCTCTTTATCGGCTGGGCGTCGCGAGACCTTTTTGACCTTTTTGGGTCCCTGGGGTGAGATGGCAAAGAGACTCTCAGGATAATAATAATCGCCCTCGAAGGGCAGCTCATCTAGCCGCACAGTTATATGCCTGCCTTTCGAGATTACAGGCACGACTGTGCTCCCGTCAATGCAAAACGGTCTGGTTCCGAAGTACTCCAGGTCGTGAATATGAAGATCGCCTGCAAGGTGACGGTCTGCGAGGTACGGCGGCAGAAGCAGCAGGTACTGCTCCTTGCTGATCTTGTCCGCTTTCTTCTTGTGGCTGGTCTCGGCGTTCTCCTGCAGGTTAGCATTCTCCTTGGCCTCGAAGCCAGTGCCGATATCGATGAGGTGAGCATCGTAGACAGGCGTTCCAACTCGCGTGCAGATGTTCCTCCACTCAGTGTGTTGCCTCTCCAGGAGGACCACGTTCATGATCTCTCTTACCAGAGGACCACTGAGGTACCGGACATTCATCCACCTTACCCGGCGCTCCACCTCTTTGGCGATATCCTTTGCTTCATCTTCTGTGATGCCAGGCTCTTTATAAAATTGTTCTGATAGTTTTGTCTCCTTCAAGAGTTGTTTGGCTATGGCCTCTCTGTCCCAGTCCAGGAGATGGCCATCTGTAGTCCTGACCCTTGGCATGGCCGAGACGGCCAACCCTTCCAGGGTCTGCTGAACGATTCTGCTGCTCAATGCCCATCCCCTCTACGATAAAGAAACATGACGCACCCTCTCTAACATCAACTTATTAATGCATTTTTGCTTATCGGCTTTGCGCCCCAAACTTCATCAAAATTTTAAGGCTAATATGTCTCCTCGAAGTAATAAAGGAAACGCTTGGTAGTCTGGTCGTTACTGAGTATTAAAGCTCTTCTGGGCGTCGTGAAAGTATCTCTACACCGAAAGCCTTAAGTAAAACCAACTTGTATAAAGGAAAGTGTATTGGGATAACTTGGTATTCCATGCGTCCATTCAACGCCAGTAAGCGAGGGTTGGCCAGAATGCTGCTCGCCCTCGCCCTGGATCTCCCAATCCGATTGCGCTGATGCTTGTTTTCCAGGCAGATTTATCGAAGGGCAATGGGCATTGAAAATGGGCTCTTCGCTAAATTGTGTGGGTGAGATCGGGCATAAAATATCTCCTCTGTGCCTCTGTGTCTCTGTGGTTCAGTTAGCGAATCACGTTTCAGTACAGAGTCACGAAGACACAGAGATTTTGCGATTCAAGTTCACCCATACTAAATAGCGAGGAGCCTGAAAATGAGTATTGAGCGGGTAGGGGAGTGGGGGTTAGTAAAAAAGATGAGTGTACCCGCTCACGATTACCAGCCTTTTGATCGTATAAATACTTTTCTGACAATAATTTAATACTGTTTTTGGCCATAAGCTTTTTGTTTGGCGATCTTTGCCGCAAAAGCGCCAGCTACAAAGCCCGCGTCTACGTTAACTACGGTAAGGACTGAGCATGACTGCAACATGGAGTAAAGGGCTGCCAGGCCGCTGCCACCCAGGCCGTAACCTGTCGAGACAGGCAGGCCTATTACTGGAGCATCCACAAGTCCTGCCACGACCGCCGGCAAGGTGCCCTCCCTGCCAGCAGCCACTACGAGGGCATCGGCGTCTGACATCTTCTCCAGGCTTGGGAATAGCCTGTGGATGCCGGCAACTCCCACGTCGTATTCAGAGACCACATTGCAGCCCATCTCTTCTGCTACCACCCTGGCCTCTTCTGCAACTGGAATGTCTGCGGTACCTGCTGTCAAGATTCCCACCATGCCTACTGCAGCCCTTCTTTCGCAGGATCTCAGGACCACTGTTCTTGCCCAGGGGTTATGTTCAAGCCTGGCGCCTTTTGGCAGCTTTGCGGCCCGCAGGCTCTCTAGCTGCTCAGTCGAGATGCGGGTGATGATCACATGCCCCGTCTCCTCCAGGTGAGCAAGAGAAATGTCGACCAGATCAGCTTTGTCCTTGCCCTCCGCCAATATGGCCTCAGGGATGCCGATGCGATCCGCGCGACAGACATCCAGCTTGGCCACGTCTCTTACTGCCCGGTAGCTCAGGACTTTTATGCGGCTTTGGGCCTCCTCCAAAGAGATCTCACCCTGGCCAAAGCTTTCGAGCACCTCTCTCAGGCTTTCTCTCACAATCCAGAAATGACGCATAGAGAGCATAAAGGGTTTATCCCTAAGGGAGGAGATCAGACAGTGATGCTGGCTAATGTGGATCTTCACATCCACTCCAAGTATTCGGCCGCCGTCTCCCAAGATATGGAGCTGCCACAGATCGCCAGGGAAGCGGCGCGGAAGGGGGTGAAGATAGTTGGCACTGGCGATTGCCTTCTTCCCGAGTGGCTGGACGCTGTCAAGGCGCTTCCAGAAGACGAAGGGCTCTTTGTCCTAGGAGACACGCTCTTCGTCCTGAGCGTGGAGGTAGAGGATTCGCACCGCGTGCATCATCTCATACTGCTTCCGGAGATCTCCAAGGCGAAGGAGCTGCAGGAGAGCTTTGCCTCCAGATCGACGAACTTGAGAACGGATGGGCGGCCAAGGCTGCAAATGAGCGGGGCAGAGATTGCGGATGTGGTGCTGGAGGCAGATGGCTTGATCGGGCCAAGCCACGCCTTCACGCCCTGGACGGGGATCTTCGCCCATTACAGATCCCTGAGTGAATGCTACCAGGAGAAGGCGGATGCGATCAGGTTCATAGAGCTTGGCCTGAGCGCCGACACCGACTATGCAGATAGAATTGCCGATCTCGCCAGCCGGACGTTTCTGTCCAACTCAGATGCACACTCACCCCGCGCAAACAAACTCGCCCGCGAGTTCAACCAGATGGAGATGGACGCGCCGAGCTACAAGGACCTCGCCCTGGCCATCAGGCGCGAGGGCGGGCGCAGGCCAACTCTGAACGTCGGCTTTTACCCAGCCGAAGGAAAGTACAATCGCACTGCTTGCACGCGCTGCTTCCATCAGTATAGCGCATCTCAGAAGGACGAGTTTATGGGTCGCTGCCCTGAGTGCCGGGGTCAGATCAAGCTGGGTGTGCAAGATCGGGTGAACTTTTTGGCTGACTATCCCGAGCCGGTGCATCCCGGCCATCGACCGCCTTACTTGCACCTAATTCCCCTGGCCGAGATCATCGCCCTTGCGATGGGGAACAAGAGCGCCACGGCCGTCGGCGTGCAGAAGCGCTGGAATGAGCTGACAGCAGATCGAACGGAGATCGATGTGCTTGTGAGAGCAGATCTTGCCGAGCTGAAATCTGAGCCTAGGATCTTAGCTGCCATTGATGCTTTTAGGTCTGGAAAAGTGGTTGTCATCCCTGGCGGTGGCGGAAGATATGGGGAGATCAGGCTTCCTAAAGCCGAGATCTCGCAATCTCGTCCGCCTCAAAGGTCTTTGATGGACTTCTGATCGACTTTTCAGCTCAGACTCATACATTGCATGCCGCGCAGTTGCTTTGGGCGTTTGAACCAGCTCTGTAACAAGTGTCGCAGGTATCCCAAGAGAGGTCGAATCCCCAGTTAGGCGGGTTCCAGCCCCCTCCTGCCTGGGCTTTTGTGCAGATGCCCTGAGGCGAGCAGCTCAAATAGTCGGCGTTCGTGGCTGTGGAGTCGTTAGCATATATCCACCGACCGTCGTAGCCTGCAGATACATAAACCACATTGATTGGCACATCAACTGCCACATATCTTAGGACACGAAGTTGAATTGTAACCGCCTGGCCTATGGGCAGGTGAGTGAATGTCCAGTTGGCATATCTCGACTCGAAAAGCTCAGACCTTCGCGGTTCTGATGGTTTGATCGAGGCGTCGAGGAAGTATGTGCCAGCTGGGAAGACATCCCTGACATAGATCGGCCCAAGCGCAGCGTTGCCGTCATTCAATATGGAGATGGTGTAGCTCAAATTGATGCTGTCCGTCGCATCCTGCTCACCCCTCTGATAAACTGTCAAATGAGGCTCATCGTAATGCTTTACATCTGTTATGGCTGTCGATCCATTGGTGTATGTCGTGCCCAGCTTCTCAATCACCTTGAAGCTCCCAGAATAGTCAGAGCTTGCTTCCTTCTCCAAAGTAATGTGCCCCTTTTCGTCCGTCTCTGCAACCTTCACATATCCCATGTGGCGAGTGCCCTGGAAATCCGAGCTCACTTCCATCCTCGTGTTGTTGCCCTCCATCTCAAGCAGGCTGGTTCTATCGATCTTGGTGCTATATCGATAAAGCTCATTCAATGACTCTGAAGTGAGGTAGTTCTTGACGCATTCTGCCTCGTTCCAGGTAGAGTTGAAGTTCAATGTCCGCCCTTCCGGAAGGGCAAAAGAGGTGCTTTGATGCTTGACTGATAGGTTGCTCTCCTCCTTGATGTAGTTCTTCTTCCTGTTGTACGTTATGAGATCCTCTCTGAGGTACTCGCCGCTTCCGCTCTCCCTCTGGCTGAGTTCAACCCCAGTGCCGCCTGTGACAGTGATGCTGCTCGTCGCTATTTGGGGTGGGGAGTTGGGGCTTGACATCGTAACCTTATTTACCAAGTCGTATGGTTCACGAGCTGTAGACAGATCCTTCCAAGACCTGACGAAACCCACCCCACTTGCCTCCTGCTCAAAATTGAACTTTGTATTGGAAGACGCCGGAACTCTCAGCGTCACTGTGATCGTTCCCTTACCCAAGGGTATCGTCCATCTGTTATTCGTTCCGGTATCTGGCTGTGGATACGCAGAAATGAAGATCATCTTGTCAGGATAATCCTCGTCTATCACTGCATCATCCCAGTAATTGGTGTACGTAATGGTGTAAGTCACGAGCCCGCCTGGAGAGACTGTTTGTGAGGATGCAGATTTAGTGATGCCGCAATTTATCCAGTTCAGGGTATACGTATCTGATCGCGTGCTCTGACCGCTGGTGTCGATGGCTAAGATGTAGTACTCGGTGGTTGTTCCCGTCGGGCAACCGCTCAATGTATAGGTCCACATATCGCTGGCGTCAGGATCCATTAGCACATCGTGAGTCCCTAAAGGATCTGCGTAGACGAGATGGACCTCATTTATGTTTGCTGTGCCTGTGACGCGGGCTGTGATCTCAACGCTTGAGCCCTGGCAAACATCGACGCTTCCAGGAGTAATTTCAGTGATCATCGGGCCTTTGCAGTCCCGCCAGTGGATGAACTGGCTGACTGTTGTGGACCTATCTGAAGCATCTGTGGCCTCAACCTGGACCTCCAGCCTGCTGCCAGCAATCTGGCCTGGTATTGGCGACTGGCTCATCCAGACTCCGTCTTGGGCGTTCCCGCCTTGTTGCAGCACCATGGGGGTGGTTGATGAGCCATAAATCAGATTTACGGATACCACACCGTCATCGTCTGTAATATGTGCGATCAAAACGACCTCTTCATTGGCGCAGGGATTCAGGGGTTCTACATCTACAGATAAGATATTTGGAGCAGCGCAATCTCTCCATCTTACTGCATAATCTCCCTCCGATGGAGATGTGGCCTCGTTTCCGTCCTGATCCCGGGCTGAAATTTTGTAAGTCACAGTAGTTCCTGCATCATGCCCTGGTATGCTCCCAACCCAATCGCCTTCCCTGGAACCATCAGGTCCTGTCATATCCACTGTATGCTGGCCGGTCTGATCGGTGTAAACCAGTGTTACAGATGTTACTGCAATGTTATCGATGACATGCGCCGTTATGTCGACATTCTCATTGCCGCATGGTGTATTGGTTGAGGGCACGACTGAGGAAATCGTCGGGAGCGTCGAGTCGCTCCATCTCTTCGTGGCAGATTGTGTCAGGGATCTTGGCACATCTTGTGCCATAACGAGGCGTTGAATGGAGGGCGTCACGCCAAGCCATATTGCGCCTGAGGGAACTATGAAGCTTGTGGCCGCAGCGATTGTGTCGTCGCCAGCATTGGTTCCTGTGTAGGTAAATGTCGATTGACCATTGGCATCAGTTACGACGCTGACAGGATTCGCGGAAGGGTTCGCTCCTGCAACCGAGAATGTCACCTCTTGGCCCGAGACTGCCCTCCCGCTTGGATCCAAAACGGTTGCAGTCACAGTGTGCTGAGCGCCCAAGGGGTTCGTAGAGGATGAGGGTGCAAGATCTAAAGTGGATGGTATTTGAGGAATGGATGCACTTGAAGCATAATCGACAATGGCCCTCGCGGCTGCGAATACATCCTCTGGAGTGCCGGAGCTGAGATCTAAGCCGTTGGAAAAATGCCAGATGGCCAGTTGGACTGCAGCCCCCTTTTCTCTGTTGCTTAAACCGTCTGGAAGGCCTGTATTGGGATAGTAATTATTCAATATCCAGATGATGTTCGGATCTGCTCCAGATCCGCCGAGCTCGTATCTATTGCCATTCTGAGTACTTATATCGATATCCATACAATAGGTTGGATATGGCGTCGCATCGCCATCGATTGTGATGTAAATGATGCCTGCATCTTTAATACCATGGCCTACAGTGGTGACGGTAATTAGGTCTGCGCCAACTGTAGTTGCGCTTAAAGCACTAACACATCCACTTTGTGATATAATTAATATTATTACAATGGCCAGGAATCTATAGAGCCTTTTCATCTCAACCCCTCCTCACTCTGCAATATTAGTATAAGATACCTTTATTATAATTTCTCCAGTTGTGGATCATAACGCCATATTAGTGAATTTTATAGTTATTCTAAAGTAAATAAGCTGGCAGTAATCTATAGTACTTACTAAAAAATATAAAACAAAGTAATTATCTATTATAAGATCATTTTCTCAGTCCATTCCAGTATACGTCCGATCATACCCATCTGATCATACCCATCTGATCAAGTTGTGGCAGCATCATCGATGTTTGGGCAGTTCAATGGCCAGGCACTGCCATCCCTATCCTCCCACTTGGCCAGCACAGGGTCGAGATATTCAATTTCATCGGATTTTTCCTCTACTGACCACGGGCAGGTGATGTCTGCGGGCAAAACCTCGCGTGCGCTGCTGTCCAGCCACGCCCGGTAGATGATCGACTGGTTCTTTTCAGTGGTTCCCTGAGCGCCAGTGGCCTCCACCAGGTTAATGATATCTCCATCGCATCTCGCAGTGTCAAGATATATCTCGATCTTCGCCGAGTCGCCGATGGCAAGATGGAGCAAGGTCCAGTTGCAGCTATTGCTCTCAAGCTTCACAGGTCGCAAGGAGGCGTTGAGGAATCTTGAACCTGGGGGGAATGTGTCTCGCAGGAATAGCGGCCCCAGTGCAGCATTGCCATCGTTTGTGATGGTGATGGTATACGCTGCCACGTCTCCGATCAGTCGCCCCTTCTTTTGAAGATAAAGATGAGGCCTGTCGTACTTTGAGCTGCAAGAGATCATGAGCTTTCTCTTGATATCGAAGTCGCCTATGAGGGTCTCCTCCTCATCCACCTTCTGTCTTTCGGATGCTGCATACGCAGTCCGCAACTTTGCAGTCCCCGAGAAATTGATCTCGCTCTCCATGGCTCTGAGGCCCCAAAAAGTTGCGTTCTTCTTCAGGTATTTTGCGCCCGATACCTCCTCACCAATGAAGCTGGATGGAGTTTGAGACCACATTCCTTCTGTGAATCTCTGAGATATGTTGATATGTGTACTGGGCGAGATCTCATAGCTTTGGGCAAGATGCGCTGCATCTATATCCTTCCTCATGAAGTTGCTCAATGTCTCAATTCGCTCATCAGACTGAAAGGCACCTGTGCCGGATTCATGGCTTCCTTGTGCGTTTTTGATCTTCACATCTGCATTCAAGTAACCTTGGCCCGATACAGATCGATCCCAAATCAGGCTCTGGCCCGAGTCGTCTATCTTCTCCCAAACCAGGAAACCTCCAATGTACTCCTCTTTGGAGATATCGTCTTCGGTCGTTGCGATATAATCCTTTGTCCTCTTTTGCACTCCAATGGATGCCAGACCTCGAAAATCCGATTCCATCTCGAGTCGTGAGCCATTCTCGTCCAGTTCGAAATGGCTTTCGTGGTCTAGCCAGGTCGAGTATCTGTGCAATTCGCAAAATTCTGTATTCGTAATTTTGTTTTTGACACTCTCCTCCGTTGACCAAAGGGATGAGATGCGCTGAGAACTGTTTTTCGGCAGCATAAATGTGGTGGGACGGTAAACAGCCTTCATGCTCTGGCTCAGACCTATGGATTTGTTTGAAAGGAGAAAATGCAGATCCTCTGATCTCTCGTAATCCCCGCTTCCGTGCTCGCGAAGGCAAAGGCTCGTGCCCTCCTCTCCGAGGATTTTCACTTTCGACATTCCAGAAAGCTGCATTTGATCGGATGATACGTAAACCCTGTTGGTGAGTGTGGAGCATCTCTGGGAGGTGGTGTAATCCCTGTAGGCGTTGACAAAGCCGAATCCAGTGATCTTCTGATGGCCTTCGAACTTCATATCCATGCGGGGGACCCTCACAGTCAGATGGATCTCAATGAGCTCCCCGGGCGCTAAAGAGTCGAATCTCCAGATGCCATCGCCCGCCTGTTTCGGAGAGGCGGAGACGAACTCCACTGGTGAGTCAAAGACATCCCTTACGATGACGTTGGTGGCGGGCTGGCCGCCGCCGTTATGGACTTTTATGACGTAGCATATCTCTTCGCCTCTGCGCACTGCCTTCTGCAGAGATGTCTTGTTAACGTCGAGCCTGGTCTCATTCAGAACCCTGGTATAAATTGTGCCGCTCTTCGGACCAAGCTCGTCGGACTTGATTGTGAAGCGATTTGCAAGCACAAAGCCGCACTCAAGGCTTTCGTCTACACGCACCTTGATCTCTATGCTGTGGGGCTCATTTGGTGCCAGCCGATGGATCTTCCAGGTGTTGTTATCCGCATTTGCGGGAGCTGGGTCGGCAAAGAGAAAGGACACGCCTGGATCGAGCTCGTCGATTATGGTGACGTTGTTTGCCACTGTGCAGCCTTCATTCTCGTATGTAAGCGTGTAGCTCAATGTCTCTCCCACCTTTACTGGGTCTGGATCAGCCTTCTTGCTGATTGAGAGGCCCATGGCGACTACCTGCGCCGAGGACCTTCGCAGGTAATCATTCACGCCGCCTGTGCCTGCTCTCTCATCAGCACTATCGCCTGCTATGCTCGTCCAGGTCAAAATGGCCTCATCGACGATGGCATCACCAGGCTTCGCTTTGCAGGTTGCATTGAATGTGATCAGAACCTTCCGGCTGCTGTCCCAGCCAAGATCTATGGCATCGAAGTGCCATATCAGGCTGTCAGCGTCAAAGGTGGCCGGAGGCCCTGACAGGACCCTAGCAGAGCCCGGCAAATAGGCCATGCTGTCTGGCAGGAGATCTTGCAGTTCTATGTCAAAGGCAGGTGCGTGGCTTTTAGCCGAGTGGTAGGCGGCCAGAGTGTATGATATGTTGTCGTTGATGCCGGCAACTTTGGATGTGGTAGATGCCTCCAGGATAAGATCTGGTTCAGCTACTGTGATCGATCCAGCTGCATCCCTGTCCACCTTTGCTCCTTGCCCGTCACTCCAGGTCATGCAGGCTTCTGTGCCCCTCAGGATGGCGCCGTCCTGGTTTTCAGGCGAATTCGCCAGAGCACAATTATATTCAATCTCGATTCTTAATGCTGGGCCCACATCTCCGAAGAACCAGCAGATCTGCTGAGATCCATCTTCGGTAGATCTCTTAGTCTCTTTTTGCGGTTCAACTCCGTGCAAGGATAGGCTGCTGCTGTTGTAGTTCAGCCCGCTGGGGATGGTATCATTGATCCATAAGTCTTTGGCTCCCATCGGCAGGTCGGCATCGATCCCGTAGCTTATGACTTCGCCCGGAGCGAGGCGATGGGGCTCGTCCGGGAGCTTTTGAATGGCTGTTCTCCTGTCAACTGCTGATGCCTGCCGGACCCCCTGGCAGGGTCCCGGTCCCCATTTGGCAACGACGATGTTGGAATAGTTATCACATGATAACACAGCCTCGGCCACAACTCTGACCTCCCTCTCATCTCCTGGGTTCAGATAATCGTAGCTCCACTCGAGCTGCTTGCCTGGAGAGTCGACTTCAAGCAGTTGCAGGCCCTCATTTAAAGTAGCATTGACCTGAACGTCGTATGCAACCCCATCGCCATCATCTCTCACCACGATCGTCCAAGTTATCTCATCTCCTTTTGCGGCTTCAAATCGGTCAGGCGTAACAGAGACGCTCAGGTCAGCTCTTCGTACAGCTGATGTAGCCGATTTTGCAAAGACCTCTCCAGAAGAGGAGGATAGCTTCGCAAAGAGCGTCGCGTTGCTCGGAGCGCTGCAGCCTGGTGTGAGGTTAAACTGCAATGCCACAGTCTCCCCAGCATAGATGTTGGAGGTGCTCCCACCGTTCGATGAACCCTTCGTTGCCTCCTGAAATCTCCACTCTTGATCATCTCCCAGATCCTTGCCGTCGGGATAGCGTGCCCAGCACAGGTCGTTGTTCTTTTCGTCTTTTGCCTCTGGTGTGCAGTCGATCTCCTTGCCTGAAGAATCAAAAAGGGTGATCTTTGTTGGATAAGAGTTGATCAGCGAGCCATTGGTCCAGGCGATGACGTGATAGCCGCCCGCAGCGATTACAGTGCCCTCCGATATGAATTCTGTTTTTCCAGAATAGCCATCGACAAGCTTCCATCCACCAACATCGACATCAAAAGACGAAGGGTTATAGATCTCAATCCATTCATCTCCTGAGTCGGGGCCCTCGGGATTTTGCTCAACCTCATTGATCGTTATGTGTCGACATGATCTCAGCGCAGCATTCAGATCCCAATTGACGAATTGTCCATCCACGAGTGGATCGTAAGATGATTCGAGGTCATCTAAGACGATCTTCGAGTCTTTCGAACAGGAGAACGCTTCTGGAATCTGAACGGTCGCTGATAGTACTCTGGTGTCTTCATCGCAAACGAATTCCAGGTTACAGGCCTGGGAGGCGCCAACGTCAAATTCCAGTGGAGAATTGATGCTTAGTGATGAAGCTGCGGCAGGAGCGATTATCAATAGCAATATTATATGAATAATAATACTGACTACACAATATCTAAAATTATTTTTACGACTTGTTTCATGCCTACCCAACTCACCACATGCTACATCGGCCTCAACAGGCACAAATTCTGCCCCTACTTTAAGTCAGTATTTTCAGTACTTATCACAAGGATGTCTTATTTAATTTTTTCCATCAGTATCTCAAGTTGCCCAGAGCCCCGTGAGGATCAGCCCCTCAAGAAATGATGCTCTTCACAAGGACAATCTTAAACCGATAAAAGTGATGAAAGGCAAAGACCGGCAATCACGGATGAGCTTTACCGTCTCTTCTTCCTCGCCGCCTTGTACTTCGGCCAGGTCTGATAGCGCGCATCTTTATCTGCATAGCTCGCAGCCACGCTCTCGGAGACTGCCCTATCTATCCGATCGTCGCGCGACCTTCTCTCCGCTGCCATCTTCTTCACAATGAAGTAGTTGGCTGCCAGGAAGAGGGGGATCATCAGAATACAGATCACGACTATCTGCCAGACTTCCATTGAAATAACTCTCTGACTGAGAATATAAAATGCTCACCTGAACTTGGCCAGCAGCCTGGCGTAGAACTCTCGCTCCGGGCTTTTTGCTGACCGCACCAGCCGGTCTAAAATCAGCTCAGGAGTGCTCCTGGCCAGGTAATTGTACTTCGGGCTCCTGTTCACGATGAGATTGTTCTCCTCATCCAGGCCCTCTGCATCGATTCCATCCACCCGCACAGCAGTTTCGGCATAGCGCTTGATATCCTCTGCCAGATGGCTGACGAAGACCGCTAAAGAGTCTGAGCTGTTCAGCTCGTCGAGCATGCATGCGATGATGCGCGCCGAGGCTCCAGGCTCTGTGATCGCCTCCAGCTCGTCCGCCAAAACCAGCTTTCGTTTCTGGTTCTCCACGACTGAAAATTTGCGTATGGCCGTCTCAAATGCGCCTGCTGAAAGGGTGCCGCGGCTCTTGCTGAAGTAGTACATCTCCTGAAAGAGGCTCATCTTGCACTGCCTCGCAGGCACAGGCAATCCCATGTGGCCCAGGATCACTATCTGTGCTATGAGGTCCAGAAGCGATGTCTTGCCGCCTGAGTTCACACCGCTGAGGATGACCACCTTCTCAGGATGTTCCATTGTGCCCAGGGAATAACTCACCAGATCGGGTTTATTCAATGAGAGATTCCTGCCATATTCAAAGCTCAGGCATGGCTCCTTGGCGATCTCTGGCATGCATAGCTCCTCATCTAGAGCGAATGTGCCCAACGCAAGTAAGAAGTCGAACTCCATGAGGGCATGAACCAGCTCGAATGCGGACCCCTTTCCGTTCTCAAGGTCGTGGGCCAGATCTCTCCTAGCCTTGAGCCCCCTCTCTTCAATCCTGCTTCTCAGCTCCTGTTCAAAGGAGTGCAAAGCCTGGCGGTCGATCTCCAGGGGAAAGCAGACCTTCTCAGGGAACATCTCATCCAGCCAGACAGTCTCTGGCCCTTTCAGCTCCAGATCGCGGGCTATGTGGGCTTTTGCCTCCAAAAGTGTCTCTTGAAAGATGCCCTTCATCTGCAATTCTAAGAGCTCCTGGACTCCTTCGCCCCGGCTCATTACCATGAGCAGATCATTGCCGCCCAGCGTCAGAGAGCTCATCTCAATCTTTTTCTTAAGCTCATCATTGGCCCACGACGTTGCATCGCGAACGCATTCTCTGAGGCGTTCAGCAATCCTGGAAAGACGCTCAGCCTCGCGATCATCTCTCTCATCTAATTTGCAGATGCATCTCGCAAAATCGTCCCATCCAGCAAAGCTGCTCACGCCGAGGTCCCTAAGCTTCAGCGCTGCCTTTGTCGCTGACACGAGTGTGTCCAGGTTGTCTGTGAAAAATCCCAAAACAGCCTCTGGAGCCAGATACCACTCATCGAGTGACAGGGCGAGCTCGATTCCAGGAGGGCCGTCGATCTCCTCACCAACGAAGCTGACGTGGCTGTAGCTTGCCGCCAGGTCCACAATCTCCCTTGGGCTCTCAGTCAGGTACAGGTCGATCAGCTTGTCAAGCCCACGCGCCTTCAACTGCTGGAAGGCTTTCGCGGAAGATACTGCCACAGCTCTCTCTCGCACTCGCGAGGGTGCTCTCTCTCTCAAGGGCTTGATCATGCTCAGCAGATCGCTTATGCCCTGCCCATGCGTCAGCCTGGCGTATTCTATCGCAGTCTCTACAATTTTTCGGTTCTCGGCCAAGAGCCCTGTAGAGGAGGATGGGAATAGCGTGGCTATCTTATGGCGGGCGTATTCTGTATGAGCATAGCTTTCAATCCGAGCTATCAGCATCTGATATGCTCTGGACACTTCATCGGTTGCGAGGAAATCGTCAGGCTTGGTGCCATATTTCATTCCGCGAGCATACTGGACCAGGAGGAGAGCCTGGCGTTCGCTCAAGCCTCTGGTCAGGCCAGTGACGTCTCCATCAAGGATGGCCTGCAAGGCGTTCTCCTCGCAACCATAATGCTCGATCAGGCGCTCCCTTATGCGAGAGCCCACACCGGGCAGATCCACCAGCTTCAATCAAGCAGCATATTGAAGGGAATATAATATATCTGTTCCGCCGACATGACCTCGCGAGGAAGCTTGATATCCTGTGGAGCAGATGAAGATCATGTGCTACTACATCGCTTATTGGACATCGGGGCTGAGGAGAGCATATTTCTGGCCGAAGAGTCCCTGAAGGACCTCCTGTACTTGCCAGTTACTGAGGAGATATTGCAGTCGGAACAGGATGTCGACGAATGTATCGAAATCCTGGGGCTTGGCGTGGCATTGCACATCAAGCAGCCTGCAGAGTTCTGGCTATTGCTGACGGATAGATATTCAGATCAGAAAATTGTAGAGGAAAATGCAGACAGATGGATCTCTCGGGTCAGCAAGAGTGTGCAAGTTGTAGAGGAGGATTTTTTCCTTGCTCTGACGGAATATTTTGCCATATCGCTCATGGAAGAATTGTTCTGTGATGAATGCCTTATGAAAGGAGCCCCTCTTTACGTGGAAGAGCGAATAGAGCGGCTAAAATCTTTTATCGAGCCTATAATACCTAGAGATGCAAGCATACTGGAGATCTGCTGCGGCAGTGGCATGGCCACTCAGGCACTGATGCGACTGGGGCACCATCCCATCTGTATGGACTCAGATCTCTGCGATCTGTGTCAGGCCATGAAGAGCGACCTGATGGACCCAGGTAGCTGCTTCGTATTAGATGCCAGACTTTTGCCTCGATTCTTCTCTTCGCAGTCATTTCAGTTCGTACTGGGATTCATGGTCGGCCTGATCGATGAATTTAACTGGCCGCTGTGGAGGGAAATTCTGCTTTTGGCATCAGGCCTGGCAAGGGAGGGAGTCCTCTATACAACTTACACACAAAGAGAGGCTGAACTCATCGCGAAGGCCTTCGATGAGGCAGGATGGACTGGGGAGGTAATCGACAATCGCGACTCCAAAGGAATTTACGATCAGTGGGCATATCTAGGCAGAAGGAAAGGACGACGGAAAGGTTAATTACAGTCGCCACAATGGATGAATTGAGGTGAGACTTTTGGCGGAGTTCAAGAAGCGAAATGCTGAGAGAAAGGGTGGCAAGAAGGAAGAGATCAAGAGCAAAAAACTCCTGGAAGATAACCTCGATGATCTAAGGGGCAGAGGCGAAGTGGAGACGTAGCCTCAGTTAGGAATCGGCTCGGGCCATAGGTCCTATTTCACCATCTTGGCCTTGCCATTAATTCACGAAGGCGTGACGCTCAAGCCCTTGCTCAGCTCCTTGAGCTTTTCTATGCTTTCCATGGTCTTGGCCGATTCTCTCCTCTTCTCCTCCTCGAAGTGCTTGATGATCTCCTCCAAGGAGATCGTGAGCCGATAGACCTTCATTGGCCTGCCTTTTCCATCTTTCTTGATCTCGCGCTCTTCAACCCAGTTGTTATTGCGCAAAGTGCGCATTGCAATACTTACCTCTGGCTGTCTGAGGTTGGAGCCGATCTCGATCTCCCTGGAAGTGGCCTCCTCCACATTGGCAAGATATGTGATCATGCTGGCCACATTTCTTGGAATACCGAGATCTCTCAGAACTTCCACGAATTCCCGGTCAGCATCATCCAAAACTTTCACAGAGAATTGTCTCATTTCGACCTCATTCTATTTTTGTATATAACAAATACTTTATGATATAAATAGTTTATTTCGATGATGTTTATTTTTGTTTTGTCTTAAGATTTTACAGTTAATATGCAGTTTGGTGAAGGTCCTATCTCCATTTATGGTTATAATATCATAAAAATTTATAAATTCAATAGAATGCAACTTGCGCTCCCATCTCGAATATCTTCTATTCATAAATCATAGAAAAATAAAAATCCACTGTTGATTTATCTCTGACTTGTCTCACGTCCCTCTGCCACTTGGAATCGGAATGATTTGGTATGAAAATGGTTCTCGCAAAGGTCCATTTTCATCCACATGGGTGACCTTGGGTCATGGGTGTTTTTTTGTGAATAGAACGAGAAGATAGATATATCATAGTCAACATTGCCTGCTGCCATGGAATTGAAGCTTGATCCCTGGGGCGCAGTTCACGTAGACGATTACTCCAAGCTCTTTGAAGAGTTCGGGATATCCAGCTTCGATGAGATCCTTCCAAAGCTCGAGGATCCTCATCCATACATGAGGCGCAAGATAATCTTCGGCCACAGAAACTACGATTCCGTGCTGCAGGCCATGCAGCAGCACAAGCCCTTCGCAGTCATGAGCGGCTTCATGCCATCTGGCAGAGTGCATTTTGGCCACATGATGGTCATGAACGAGATCATCTGGCACCAGCAGCACGGAGGCGATGCATTCGCAGCCATCGCCAATATGGAGGCTCATGCTGTGCGTGGCATAAGCTGGAGCAGGTGCAGGGATCTAGGCATCAACGAGTACATTCTAAGCCTCATCGCCCTGGGATTTCAGCCTGCAGGCCACATTTACTTTCAGTCCGAGAACTTGTTGATGAGGGATCTTGCATTTGAGCTGGGAATTGTCTCCAACTTCTCCGAGGTGAGCGCTATCTATGGGTTCTCTGGCGAGACCCGCATATCTCATATGGAGAGCGTCATGGCCCAGAGCGCAGACATACTTCAGCCGCAGCTCGAAGGGTTTGGCGGCCCAAAGCCGGTTGTGATTCCAGTTGGTGCCGATCAGGATCCTCACATCAAGCTCACACGCGACCTGGCCTATCGAATGAGAAAGTTTCTTGTAGAGGTCAGAGGCGATTATGTGAGCATCCGGGGCAAGGCGGCAGGAGAGCATCTGATGAGGGCAGCAGAATCCATGTTGAAGGATGCAGGCTATGGAAGGGTCAAAAGGTATGAAGAGCACATCGATGTCACTGAGATCCATGACCGCGAAGCCCTGATCTCAGGAGCCCTCTTGGAGGAGATCGATCGGCGTGTAATAAAGTTGGAGACGGACCACGGAGATTTTGGCTTCATACCACCAGCCTCTATCTATCACAGGTTCATGACAGGGCTTACTGGGGGAAAGATGTCGTCCTCAAGGCCTGAGAGCCACATCGCACTGACGGAGGAGCCAAAAGAAGCAGCCAGGAAGATCATGAAGGCGATCACTGGGGGCCGCCAGAGCCTGGCAGAGCAAAAGAAGTTGGGAGGAGAGCCAGATAAGTGCTCCATTTATGAATTTTTGGTCTTCCACCTCTCTGACGATGACAAAGAGCTCTTAGAGTTGGATGCAGAGTGCCGCTCTGGCAGGCGCATGTGCGGGACATGCAAGAAGGATGTGGCAGAGCGCATTTGGAAGTTTCTGACAGAGCATCAGAAGGCGCGTGAGGCGGCAAGGGAGAGGCTCCCTGAGTTTGGGATCAAAGCGTGAGCGTCGTGTGATCCCATGCTCTCGTTCATGTATCGCCCTTTCTCTTCTCCAATACTTTTATCTCCTCTATCAGCGTTTCTGGATAGTTCCCAGTCTCATCCTTCTCCAGATACTTTACCATATCCCAGACATTGAGCAATGCGGCTGAGACACCAGTCAATGCCTCCATCTCCACACCTGTTTTGCCCAAGGACGTCACAGTGACTGTAACACTCATTTGCTCCTCGTCCAGAACGAAGTCGACATCCAATCCAGTGATGGGGATGGGGTGGCACAGAGGAATCAGGCGGGGAGTGTCCTTGACAGCGAGAATTGCAGCCAGCCTGGCGACGGTCAGGACATCACCTTTCTTCACACTGTCAGATCTCACAGCTTCCAGGGTGGCCTCCCTGAGCTTGATCGAGCCGCGAGCTGTGGCAGTCCGGATGACTGGGGGCTTCTCTGTTATGTCCACCATCCCTACAAGCTTCTCCTCCTCTGCCATCTCTATAGCCTCATCGCCAAGGGGATCTTCTCAATTACATCTGTTGCCACCATGCCGAAGTCCTTTTCTGCATAGACCATATCGCCAGCCCGTCCATTGACGAAGGCTGCGGCAGTCGCCGCCCGCAGGGCTGTGGTCCTGGCAAAGAATGCAGCTGTGACTCCTGCCAGAACATCGCCCGTCCCTCCTACTGTCATGCCCGGGTTTCCATTGGCGTTTGCCCTAATGATCTCTCCGTCAGTGATGAGGTTTGAGACCAGACCCACTCTGCCTTTGAGCAGGACGACCAGCCCCTTCTCACGAGCATACTTCTTCAGGGGATCGATGCGTTCCCGATAACCTGATCCGTACAGGTCGATCCCACTTATCCTCTTAAACTCGCCCACGTGGGGCGTGACTATCCCCTTCAATGGAAGATCTGGCATGAGTGCATCTGCGTCTATGACTGTTCTGCCACAAATGGGAATTATCTGCGCAAGAGCCTCCAGGGTCTCCTGGTCGCGTCCCAGGCCCATGCCCATGACGACAACATCATGTCTTGCTATCAGATCCTTCAGAACGCTCATATCCTTGGGGCGCAGATGATCGCCCGATAGCTCCCGAACGATCAGGTTCGGCGAGAAACCGGCGATAGTCGACGAGGCGCTCTTTGGGGTGGCAACAGTGACCACGTCTGCACCAGCTCTCAGGGCAGCCATGGCTGTCAAGGCAGGGGCGCCTGTATAAGGTCCTCCGCCGATCACCAGGATCCTGCCACTGTCTCCTTTACGGCTCTCTGCAGCTCTCCTTCCAACCAGCCAGAGGTCTCCTGGGCCTGCGAAGAACTCAGCTTCAGGAGGTATGCCGATGTCCACAACCTTGACAATTCCTGTCATGCCATGCTTTGGCCTGTGAAATGTCACGACTGTGTCTGCTCGCACTGCCTTGTTGGTTCCAAGGCCGCTTGGGATATCCACTGAAATGACCTGCTTTCCCGCTGAGTTGATGGCATCTATTGCTCCTGCTTCCAGGCCCTTTACGGTTCCGTGCACACCGGTGCCAAAGATTGCATCCAGGACAAGATCATATTCTCCCAAAGACAGATCCGAAGGATCTCTGACCTCTCTCAGATCAAAGCCCAGATGCTCCAGAATATCCCAGTTCCTCTTTGCCTCTTCTGTGGCTATATCCCCAGATCTGCCCAAGAGATAAACAGTGACCCTAAATCCGTCCAAGTGACGGGCGGCGACGAGTGCATCGCCACCATTGTTCCCGCGGCCAGCTACTATGGCAATCCTCTCACCTGTAGCTGTGGCCTTGATCTCGCGCGCCAGGGCCGCGCCAGCATTCTCCATGAGCTGCAAAGGCAGGAGGCCGAAATACTTGCAGTTCATATCCAATGAATTCATCTCTTCTGATGAGATATGTCTCATGAATGAACCCTGGTTTTATGAAGTGATAAAAGTTGTCCGTTGGCAGTGCCAAGTGGCATCGTAGCCTACCGTTTTTCAGGTAGATCATTCGCTCGTCTCAGGCCGGGCGTGGTTATGTACCAGCGGCCTCTCCTGCCCTTTAAAAAAATCATAAGCTCAGCCCAGTCGTCAAAGTGGTGCACCTCCCCACCATCTAGATCGAATGCAGAGATGGTCTTCTCCATAACCAGGCCCTTATCTGCCAGCAAATCCTCTATCTCCTTGCGAATCTTGCTCTTCTTGATAGCAGGCATCCCATCTTCCAGAATCATTTTTTCGCACCTCAAATCTTGGCGGGCTTGGCCTTGCTCAAAGCCCAGTTTATATATCTCGCAGCAGGAAATTCATGAACAGTGGTGGCCACGATAAGCCCCTCTCCAAATTTTGCTGCTACAAGGACAGCTCTGTTTTTTTCATCCCTCACAACCGCTTCGAAGCCTTCTCCTGGCAGAAGGTAGCCATCGCATTCAGGCGTCGATGTGCAGAGCAGGCAGCTGCACTCATGCTGCGATCGTACGACCTTTTTTTGTCCCAGTTCGCAAAAGTACTTGAGCCTCAGTGGCAGCCACTCGTACTCATGATATGTCACCATGGGCCCAAACACAGTCAACACACCCCCTCTACTCACAAAATCGGCAATCTTCGACCTCATCCTCCGCAATGCTGGCAGGATCTCGCTGTACTGGGGATTTGCAAAGCCCGTTGGTATCATTATCATTTTGTACTGAGGCAAGAATGGGCTGCCAAGGATGCCAGCCTGAATGAATTGGTAGCTTGCGCCGAGCTCCTGGAAGAGCTTCTCGAATAGGAATGTACGGCTGCCAATGAGTGCGATATCCGTCATGTTCCTGTCGCTTTTCCGCTATAAGGGATATTCTTTATGGTTTTCTCCCTCCTAGATCCTGATACCGGCTAATCATAACATTTTCAGCCATTAAGTTTATTACTAAATAATATTGGTATATCATCTGCGATAATATATGGAACAAGAACTAATGAGAATCGGGGTTTCGCTGCCTGAGAAGCTTCTCACCAGATTCGATGAGATCATCTTGCAGCGTGGTTACTCTTCGCGATCTGAGGGTATCCGGGACGCTATTAGAAACTACATCGTTCACTATGAATGGATGAGCGACGTGCAGGGCGAGAGGGTGGGCGTCATAACACTAGTTTATTCCCACTCTCAAAGGGGCCTGGTGGAGAACCTGACCGAAATTCAGCACGAATTCGGGAGCACAATCCAGTCCAGTCTGCATGTTCATCTGGACCAGGAGAACTGCCTGGAGGTAATAGTCCTGCGTGGAGAGGGGCAGGATGTGAAAAAGGCCGCGGAGAAGATGATGGCCTTGAAGGGCGTAAAGCACGTCAAACTCACGACGACCTCTGTGGGCAAGGAGCTCTGAAGGCTGGTTCAATGCCCCCCGTGGAGATCTTGCCTGGAGTCTACTTACTTGAAACGGATGGCCAGAAGAAATTGGCTACCAAATCCCACGATCTGGAGCCAGTTTACGGGGAGCGCATAATAAATGGATATCGGCTCTGGGATCCGACCCGCTCCAAGTTGGCAGCTCTATTGCTTAAGGGTGGAGGCAGAGGCCTTCACCTCTCTCGTGATGCAAAAGTCCTCTATTTGGGCGCTGCCACTGGCACCACTGTCAGCCACGTAAGCGACATAGTGACCGATGGCCTGGTTTATGCAGTGGAGTTCTCGCCTCGAGCCATGCGTGATCTGATCCGGCTCTGCGAGAGGCGCGAAAACATCGTGCCGATACTCGCAAGCGCTGCCCGGCCAGAGGGGTATTGCGTTATGGTGGAGCCGGTGGACATGGTCTATCAGGATATCGCACAGAGGAATCAGGTGGAGATCGCCTCTTTGAACTCAGAGCGCTACCTGAAGCCCGGAGGCGTTCTCATCCTCATGATGAAGACGCGCTCCATAGATGTCACTGCAACGCCGAACGCAGTCTATAACTCTGAGATCAAAAAGCTGGCTGGCCTGAGCCTCTCATGGTCTGTGGACCTTCTGCCCTACCACATGGATCATTGGGCGGTTTTGGCAAGGAAAATCGATTCGTGAGGTCCTAAGCCTGCTATCTTGATCTTGCGAACCTCGTCGTAGATTATGTTGGGCAGCAGTCTGATGTAGCCCACAAGTGGAATCTTCGCCCTGGCCACTCCGATGACCCATTCATCCTTCACAGGCGTACGATAGCTTATTCCTTCTCCGACATAGGTTCCATTCTTGGTCCTGTAGATCACAAGGCCGGTCTCCTTGTCAATGAATATGTCGTTGCCTACCACTCTTATCTCGTCACGGTGTGCCTCAATGTAGGACAGGTTGGCCGAGCCTATTATCTGGCCTGCCATCTGGTCTATCACCTCGTTATGGTCACCTTTGGTTATGTATCCTGAAAAAGGAGCTACAGGGCCGCCATTCCACATGGGCTCACCCTCTTTGACATATCTCAGTGCGCGATGGATTATGGGCGTGGCTTTATCCTGTCCAGGCGACAAGCCTACCAGCATCATCAGCTGATCCAGAAGGTTCGGGCTCGCCTTTCCGTAAGGCCTGTATAAAATGACATCTCCAGGTTTATTGAATGCGCTGTAGTTTCTCTTCTCCGCCAGATCCCATGGTATAATCTCGGTGCGCGCAGCACCCTGCACCAATATTATATCTCCGATGTTTAGGTTTGGCACCATGCTTCCCGACTCCACTGCTACCATGGGCGTCCAAAGTCCCAGGGCAAGTTGAGATAGAAGGGATATGCCACCCACAACCACTACAACGAATATGATATCCTTGACAAAACCAGGTAGGGGCAAGCTTTCGAACCATTCTCCGATCTTCATCAGCCACATTTATCAGTTGGTACGTTCTTATACTTTTTCCGATGATGGAGATCTCGCGTTCTAGCATCAGCGGGGCTTTGGACGCCCGTCTAGGTATCGTCATGATGCTCGCAAAGCAGGGGTACCAGCTTGAGCCAGAGGCGCTTGAACTCATTTGCAGTTATCCGGGCTCAAAGGACGACCTGATCCGCAGCATCATCGGCCGAATGGATCGATCGGTGGCAGTGATTCGCGCATCTCAAGTCTCCGGCCTCCTAGCATCGACAGATGCGCCATACGCTTCGATTGAGAGGCCTTCGGCCTTGCCGGCTTCTTGCACCTCCTCCTCACAGGTCGCAGCTGCCGAATTGAAATGTGACATAACCGGAAGGTCCACATGTGTGGGCGACTATGACGACTTCATTCGCTACTTTCGCGATAGATATATCAAGATCAGGGAGATGCTCTCTCGCCGCCTGAACGCTCGGCCTATAGAATCACTTGGCAAAAGCACAGCTGGCAGAGAGGTCTCATTGATCGGCATGGTCATGGATGTTCATACCACGGCCAAGGGCAATCGGGTCATAGAGCTGGAGGATCCCACGGGCTTAATAGTCGCAGTCATTCAGAAAGATGCACAAATCTATGAGCAGTCGAGCAACATACTGCCAGATGAGGTCCTTGGCATTACCGGCACGTCGGATGGCAATGGAAGGCTCTTCGTCAAGTCCCTGATGTGGCCTGATATACCCAATCGGACGGCTCCACTGGAGGCAGGCAGTGGCTGTGCAATCTTTCTGTCCGATCTTCATGTTGGAAGCAAGTACTTCATGGATGATGCCTGGCAGAGATTTATTCAGTGGCTCAATGGACAGGTCGAAGATCCATCTGGCCTCGCGTCCCAAGTAAAGTACGCGGTGATTGCGGGTGACATTGTGGATGGCATAGGCATCTATCCTGGCCAGGAGGGGGACCTTGCGATCAAGGACATCTATGCTCAGTATGAGGCTGCTGCTGAGCGCATTAACGCCATACGAGATGATGTATCTGTTATCATCTCACCGGGAAATCACGATATCGTGCGCCAGGCCGAGCCCCAGCCAGCTCTGCCGGAAACAGTGCGAAGGTACTTCCGGGAGGGCGGGTTATTTGTGGGGAATCCTGCATGGGTTACGTTAGGTGGCGTATCTGTTCTGATCTACCATGGCAGGAGCATAGATGATCTGGTGCTCAGACTGCCTGGCATCTCATATGCTGCGCCTGAGAAGGCCATGGTGGAGATGCTAAGGAGGCGACATCTCTCTCCCATCTATGGAGGTCGCGTGTCCATTGCTCCTGAGCATGAGGATCATTACGTTATATCCCGGCCTCCTGCCATATTGCATTGCGGGCATGTGCATACAGTGGGGATTACCAGGTACAAGGGGGTTGCCGTTATAAACAGTGGCACTTGGCAGTCTCAAACCGATTTTCAAAAGAAGATGAACATTCAGCCCCAGCCAGCCGTGGTACCCATAGTTGATCTCGCTACAATGAAGGTGCGCAAACTGATCTTTTAACTATACGATTTTTATTTTACCACCAAAAGTTATTATATTATTTATGATTTTCAATCATATCCCCCTACATTTTTATTGAGTGCCCTCCCAAGACACCATCGTAGGACTCTAGATATCATCGTAGAATATCAGCGTTTTTATCTGACGGCCATGGGAAAAAATCGAGTATAACTTACCAAAAAATATAAGTATTATTAATACCCACAGAAGACTATATTAAAGAATGTATGGGGTGAGACTATCAAAAAAATAGGAGTATTTGTGGCTCTGGCCATGGCGTTTCTTTCGGTTCCAGTTATGGCTCAGACGGCAATGGGTGGAGACAAGGTAGACATTTTGGGCGATGGCATCTTCGAGACTGATGGGAGCGCATTCACCTTCCCTGTCTACCAAGATACCAGCTACGGCTCAGTGCAGGTGGGAAACGATAAAGCTACAGCATTTGGAATGGGCAAAAGCTTCCCATTCGGATTTAGCAATGGTCCTGCCAATGCTCAGAATAATCTGGAGATCAAGAAGAACCAGGACTCAGGCGCCTGTGATCCATGTGTGGCTAACGATGCAGAAGGCAACCCAATCTGTCAGGATAGCTGTCTTAAGCTTAACATCGCACAGATCAAGGTTGGCAACAGAGAATCTCTTGCATTCGGATTTGCCCAAGCCGCCAACAATGTGAAGATCGTGGACAATCAGCAGTAGATCCTGATATCCGACCTAAAAAGACGGTACTGTATGGATGCCCTGCTAAAATCCACTGGCATGCTGCTGGTGGTTTTTTTCTTTATTTGCTTTTTATCGATCTTGGCCTTAGCAGAGCATCACCCTGATCTGTCCGAGCCGCTCAATAAGGTCAAAGAATTTCAATCTGATCTCGTTCATCATGGGCAGAGGCCTGCAGTAGGGCAGCTCGAGCTTCTCGATGAGGCGATTCTCATAAATGGCTCTCATTCAAAGGCAAAAGTGGAGGACCTATCTGTAACAAATGAATTAAAGCGACGGGATATTTATTGGGATGATTCTCGGACCGATGGTCAGGGGCGCCAACCTGTTGGCAACGCTTTGGAAATATGGGTAGATGGCGGTCTGACTGATGGAAGCGATCATCCGAATGGAGAGCCTAGAGGTTACGGGTCCTGTTTTGTTGGAAACCATCTTAATGTCTATGTAAGCAATATATTGGTTAGCGCCATGAATACAGTTGAAGGTGGCAATGCAGCAGCCACGTCCAATATAATCATAAGTCCTGTCCAAACTATGATCTACTCCCTCCCTGAGGTATCAGAAAAGTTGAAATAATGCCCGATATGGGCCCAATATCTCTAGCAAAGGCGAAAAACCTAATCTGTTTCTTGGCATGAAAATGGTTATCGCAAAGATCCATTTTCATCCACATGGGTGACCTTGGGCCATGGGCGTTTTTTCCGAGGCTTTTGCATTTAGCTCTTGAGTCCTGTGGCCATGCGAAGCTTGCTATTTGGGATTGCATTATATGGGTCGCATATCTCATCTTGCATATCTCATCTCCAATATCGCATGGAAAATTTTTGGTTTCAAATATCTCTATAATTCTATTACATCTTTAAAAAAGACGCCAAAAAGTATATATATAATTGGGATTTAGTTAAGTCTAATCTAAAAAGATTTATGGGGTGAGACTATCAAAAGAGTAGCAATATTCTTTGTGCTGGCTATGGCTGTGGCAGCTCTTGCGGCTCCAGTGATGGCCCAAAGCGCAATAGTTGGAAATGGTGGTGTGGATGTTCTGGGCGAGGGAATTTTTGAGACCCAAGGCAGCGCATTCAAGTTCCCTGCAGCGTCAAATACGAACTACGACTCAGTTAAGGTAGGAAATGATAACGCTCTGTCAATCGGTGTAGGCGCGCAGTTTGTAGGACCATTTGGCACGAATTCAGCGGCCGTCACTGCACAAAACAACCTGAAGATCAAGAAAAATCAGGATACAGGCGACAGTGCCACATGTGCATCTTGCAGTCCCAAGTACAACGTCGAGCAGATCGAGGTAGGAAGCAGAAGTGCCACTGCCATCGGAGTCGGCATTCAGGGTGCCTTCCCCTTCGCGAGGAACGCTGCGTCTACTCTGGCTCAAAACAACGTAGAGATCGCCACCAACCAGCAGTAATTTCAGGTCTCATGGCCTGAAGGGTAGTATATGAACAGAAAAATGGGGCCCACCGGCGCATTGCTGGTGGGGGCCACTTTTGTTTGTCTCTGCTTGATGCTTGGAGCATCAGCGACAGAACAACGATCAAATTCGATTCATCCTCAATTTGAATCGGATGTAGGGCAGCTCAAGCTTCCCAATAATGATACCCATATCTTTCCCTGGGCTTCGCGAAGGCCGCAGGTCTCATCGACTCATAGGGCGGATTTTATCCTTCATTCAGCACCAGTGGTGGAGAAGGTTCGCTTGAACGAATCCAATTCCGATCATCAAGTTCAAGATCTTAAGGCGATGAATGCCCTCCTACAAAGGGATATCTTTTACGATGACCTCCAAAACGGGGACCCTGAGGCGCAAGGCCTGGCGAATCTTCTGGACGTCAGTGTTACAGGCAAGGAGCACTCGGAAAAAGAGTGGTCGATCGCAGACGAAGGCGAGGATATTGAAAAGATTGTTGACGATAAATTGAATTCTTGCATCAATGATAACTGCTCTCAAGCTACAAGGCAAGGCAGGCCATCGCAGCGCTTTGGGAATAGCATGAACATCGATGTTAGCGGCATAACTGTCAGCGCCATAAATACCGTTGAGGGTGGCAGTGCAGTGGCCACTTCGAATATAATCATAAAGCCTGTGCAGATCATCGTCTGCTCATCAGAGGTCGAAGAAAGACTTAAGTGAATCGGAGGGGACTTTCGCCTCTAGCAGATCTTTGCGACAGGGCTGTCTTTTCTCATCACAAACTATATGGGCATTTCGCGCGAAGACCCTTTGCGATATGATCTTACAGAGACCAAGAGGCACCAGGGACTTTCTTCCCGCAGAAGCCTGGCGGAGAAGCGCAGCCAGGAAGGCCATGGAGGGCATTTTAGGGCGCTGGGGGTATCAGGAGATAGCCACGCCCACATTTGAGCACCTGGAGCTCTTCACCATAAAGTCGGGCCAGTCAGTGATAGACGAGATCTATAGCTTCAAGGACAAGGGTGGCCGCGATCTTGCCCTGCGACCAGAGCTGACAGCGCCTGTGATGCGCATGTACGTCTCTGAGCTGCAGAATGCTCCGCGGCCCCAGAGGCTCTACTACTTTGGCAATTGCTTTCGTTATGAGCGGCCACAGAAGGGACGCTTCCGGGAGTTCTGGCAGCTTGGCGCAGAGCTGATCGGCGGATCCAGGCCTGATTCTGAGGCTGAGGTCATCGCGCTTGCAGACCAGACGCTGCGCAGCGTCAATGTGGTTGGCGAGATCCACATCGGATACCTCGGGCTGATCAGATCCCTAATGGACAAGATCGGCATAGAGCACAGGCCAGTGGTCATGAGGATGATCGACAAAAAAGAGCGCGAGGCTTTGGCTGAGCTCCTCGATGATATTGGTGCAAATCATCTCGGTCTGCTGGAGTTGATCGATCTGAAGGGCAAAGATGCTCTGGATAAAGCCGTAGAGATCGCAAGAGATCTGGGCGCAGTTAGGGCTCAGGAGTCGGCTTCGACTGCAGGGGCGACGTCGGGATCTTCAGAGCTGGCCGGCAGGGCCTCGGCACGCACTGGCCGTCTCGTGAGCGCAGAGCTGAGGATTGATGAGTTTCGTGAGACTGTGGAGCTCCTCGAAGCCTATGGCGTCGACTTCACCACCGACTTCGAGATCGTGCGCGGCCTGGAGTACTACTCGGGCACGGTCTTCGAGATCTACGCAGAGGGATTGGGTGCGCAGCGGCAGATCTGCGGCGGGGGGACCTATGAGCTGGCCAGCCTCTTCGGAGGCAAGGAGACCTCGTCCACGGGCTTTGGCCTCGGCTTCGATCGCATCATGGAGATTGTGCAGATAAAGGATGAGCGAAACCCTCCAGTCTTCCTGGCATTTACTCCCGATGTCAAAGCCGATGCTGCGAAGATTGCAAAGAAGCTACGCCAAAAGGTGCCAGTCGTTCTGGACGTCATGGGCAGGGGACTTGGCGCGCAGCTCAAGGCAGCGGCATCAGCAGGCGCCCAGTTCGTGATAATATTAGGCAGAAATGAGCTGGACTCTGGAAAGCTGGTCTTGCGCAATATGCTGACTGGAGAGCAAGAGAGCTTGACGATGGCCCAGATCGAGGAGCGGCTGGCTGAGCATTTCAAATACCTGTGAGGCGAAGGGCATTCGCGAAAGAGAATGCATAAATCTCGTCCTTCAAGTGAGCATGGCAGATACAATTATCAGTATGATGAACGCCAGAATCAAAATGCAAGAGAGGACCAAGTCGCTGTATTTGTTCTTATCCAGGCTCTCCAAGAACGTTCCTTGAACTGAACTCTCCCCAAAGTCCAACACTGCCACGCCCTCCAGATCACTTTTAGATCTTAGTTGGCGCCCTTAATTTAAGTAATTTTCGTGATAGATTGGATGAACCCAAAAAAATGAAAATCGTTTTAAAGCAGTCCCATGTTCTCAAGCTGCTGCCGCACGATCCGCACGCCCTCCTCACACTCCTCCGGCGATTTGCCGCCAGTCACGACCAATTTGCCGGAGCTGAATATCAGCACAACTACCTTGGGCTGCTTGATCCTGTAAACCAGCCCGGGAAACTGCTCAGGCTCGTACTCGATGTTCTCAAGTCCCAGGCCCAGGGCGATGGCATTCAAGTTCAAATCTGTCTTGAGGTCTGCAGAAGCCACAATGTTCTGAACGTGGATCTCGGGCTCAAGATCTATATTCTCAAAGCCGATGGACTTGAGCGTCTTGGCCATGTTTGTGATGACAGTGCGAACGTCCTCGACGTTCTTGGCCCCAGTGCAAACCACCTTGCCAGAGGTGAAGATGAGAAAAGCAGCCCTGGGGGCCTTGACCCTGTAGACGAGGCCGGGAAACTTCTCTTTGTTATACTCTGCGCCCTCCAGCTCGGCTTCGATCTTGTGTAGGTCAAACTCCTCCGCCAGCTTGGTAGATGCCACCACGTTCTCGATATTTATTGTGGACTCCATAGGCAAATATCTCCAAACACTCTTTATAAAGTGGAGGTATATATATGTGAGTATTTAAGATTTATAAGTTGCTTATAAAGCACTTAAATACTGCTTATAAAGGCTTAAAGGAGCAAAGCAAAAGAGCCGCCGATGGGATTCGAACCCATGGACTGCTGATCTTTCGGATATCCTTACGAATCAGCCGCTTTAACCGGGCTAAGCCACGGCGGCATGTGATGCTCTTAGTAGCTCATATCCTTGCGAATTTAAGATTTGCGATCCACAACGAGGGGGCTTTAGACCATCTCTTGCTTCTGCTTGTCGATCTCCTCAGCCAACTGAGGCAAGAAGATTCCAATATCCGTCACTAGGCCTATGGCTTGAGCAGACCCTCTGTCCATGAGCTTTGTAACTGTTGCTGGATTGATATCGACGCAAATGGTCTTGACGAAGGAGGGCAGCAGATTGCCTACTGCGATGGAGTGCAGCATCGTTCCCAGCATTATCGTCATGTCCACTCCCTGCAGCGCAGCATCCATGGCATCCTTGGCCTGCACTGTGTCAGTGATGACCTCGGGAAGAGGTCCATCATCGCGAATCGATCCTGCCAGGACGAAGGTCGTGCCTCTCTTAATGCACTCGTAAATTATCCCTCCTTTGAGCTTGCCCTCTGCTATGGCATTCCGAATTGAGCCGCTGGCCATGATCTCGCTGATAGCGTAAAGATGATTCCTATGCCCTCCTGAAATAGCATTTCCAGCGCAGTTCATGCCGAGGCTGGTGCCGAAGAGCTGGCGCTCGATGTCATGCACTGCTACGGCATTTCCTGCCAGGAGCACATCCACATATCCGTCCCGCACGAGCTTTGCCAGGGATGGTGCTGCGCCGGTGTGAACTACGGCAGGTCCGCAAACCACGGCGATCTTCCCTCCGGCGCTTTTTGTCCTAATTATCTCTCTGGCGAGCTGACGGACGAGCTCACCACTTGGTCTCTCTGAGGAGACCTCATTGGACATGAACCCAAAGAACGTCTTCTCCCTGGGACGTTCGGGCGGCACGACCTTGACTCCTGATGTTCCTATCACAACGCGATCGCCTTTCTTGATGTGGCCGATGGGTGTGCATATGGCACGGCCATCCTTGAGGACTATGAGGCAATCCATGTGGTTGTGCTCAACCTCCACCCAAGCGCCTTGATAGCGCACATAGGTGGGATGATTTGTGGTGGAGTAAAACCCTCTGGGCACAACCATGTCGCCAGGTGCGATGGCTGTGCGAACATCATCCATCTCCACAAGACGTGCCCCCAAGGCGTGAAGCTCAAGCAGTATCCTGTCCAGGTGTGCAGCGTCCTCACCAGTGACTGTGATCTGCACATAACTGGTGTCGTTCTTCCTTTGGCCTATCCGAAAGTTCTTGATCTCAAACTCGCCTCCCATGTCCATGACCTTATCCAGAACTTTGGTCAGGATCTGTGAGTCGATGAGGTGGCCTTCCATCTCGATATCAGCAATCTCACTCATAAGATCGGCCTTCACCAAGTCTCACCTTCCAGGAGTGCCTGGGTTTTATCATTTGTGCTCATGACGAGCTTTGTGATCCTCACCAGATAGCCATCATCATCTGGCTCTGGCTGATCGAATATCGCCCTCATGCCGCTGCGTCTCAAGTGATATTCAAACTCCCGTGCAGTCCGCAGGCTCTTCACTCTGATCTGCACCTTCTGGGCGATATCTTCTCCAGCTTGTTTTCTCTGAATGGTGTCGACCATAGGCAAAAGAATGCTCTCGCCCAGGCGCAGAGCCCTTGCTCTCCTCTCCTCATCTGACTCCTTCCACTCCACAGACTGGAAGCCCTCCCGAATTGCACGAGACAAAAAGAAGTCAAGGGCATAATCATTGTAGTAGCGGAAGGCCACAGCAAGGTCGCTGCAATTGGTCTCAGAGCTGGTGTACTTCAGCGGGGCTGCCAAATTATCCGGGTCCTTCATCACAACGCCCTCCCTTCCCTGACGACCCAGCCTTTTCACTATCTGCTTGATCTTCTCCGGGGCCTTGTCTTTCTTAAACTCCCCCAAGAGGGCAGTCGCACGTATCCCGTGATCCTCAGCAAACCTGTGCGTCTTGTGCACTCCCAGAGTGCTCTTGCAGTTCTTCCGTGAGAGGTCGAAGAGATAGAAGTCTATGGTATCTGTGGGGTAGATGCTCTTGGGGACATAGGGGTTCTCAGGACCTACCATCTCTCCGCATAACACGATATCTGGATGCTCTTCAAATATCTCCTCTGGCAGTAGCCTCTGCGCGACCTCTGTTGAATAGGGACAGATGAATCCGCCGCGTGTCAGAGCCACCACATCGCCATCCACTGAAGAAATGCGCACGTTGTGGCCGTTCATCTTCTCCTCGACTGCCACAACGCCTGAAAAATGCCTATCTACAGCCGGAGCGAGCATCATTGCGCGGCGAATTTTAGGATAGCCGTAAATGATCTCGCCGTTCTCAAAAACAACTGTACCTGCCTCGATTCCCGAGGTCGCTTTCTCAAACCTCAGAAGCCGGGGCTCTGGCCAGCTCGATTGCCTTACCACAGCCTCATGCAGGTTTTGCAGTCTCTCTTTGGTAATTCCAAGTTTTTCTGCTACCCTTCCCAGATTCATCTGGCCCTCACCAGATAATCGAGGATCGACCTCCTGGTTATCATCCCAACCACCTCTTCCTTGCGATTGAGAACTGGCAGTCCCCCCTTGCCTTCAGTGAGGATTGTCTTCTTGACATCTTCCAGGGGAGTGTCTGTGTACACGTACAACACATCATGTGTCATCACGTCTGCGACCAGTATGTTGTAGATGCGGGCATATTGCTTGCTGGCGGTATCGTTAAGGTCTCGAAAGGCCCGCAGGGCCCTTGCCATGTCCCTCTCAGTTATTATCCCCACCAGCCGACCGGATTCCACAACTGGCAGCCTTCCGACATCTCTGTCCAGCATCATGCGCCGGGCATGAACCAGGCGATCGTTGGGGTTCGCGGTCAGCGGGAACCTCATGGCATCTGAGGCCTGGCCACTAACGTTTACCGCAGCCAATATCTCTCTTGGCCGGATCCATCCCAGGATCTTGTCGCCATCCACTACTACCAGCACAGATGTCTTCTGCAGGAGGACCATGGCATCTTCTACGCTCATATCTGGCAAGACCTTGATCACAGCATCCATAGTTGCTGCAGCCACATGCAGCGATGATGCAGGCATGCCCAGGCTCTTTCGAGTGCCAAGCACACGAGCGATCTGTCTTGTGGTTATTATGCCACCCATCTTGTCCTTGTTGGTCACCAGGAGCCTGCGCAGGTCGTTCTTCTCCATCAAGTCCAGCGCATGGCCGATTCTCTCAGATTTGTCGATGGTGACGGGCTCTGTCATTATGTCCTTTACCTGCATCACTTCCACTTCCCAATCTCTGCTATGATCTCATCGGCAGAGAAGTAGCCCACAACACTGTCATTCTCCATGACTGGCATGCCGATGATGTTCTTCTCAGAGAGCGTCTTGGCAGCTTCTACCGCTTTTATCTCTGGATTAATTGTGATGATGGGAGACGTCATGATATCCTCGGCCACAAAGGGCATCTGCCTTATATATCTGCATTGTTTTCTGCCTGCTGTGCTCTCTTTTCTAGTCATCTTTATGTTCTTGGTCTCCATCTCATCCTTTGGTCCCATGATATCAGAGAACGTGAGGCTCGAGCGGGTGACAATTCCAACGGGAGTTGCGTTGTCCTCGTAGACCAGGGCGCGGCTGACGCCCTGCACATTCATCTCCTCCAGGACATGGCCTATTGTGTGGTGCCTGTGCACGTTCAGGATGTTCTTATTCATCAGGTCGCCGACAGTTGCTTTGACATCCTGCTCTGAGAAGTACTTCACCATGTTTCGAGAGGTGATCATGCCCACGATCTCACCATTGCGCTCCACTGGCAGGCCGCTAATATCGTTCTCGACCATGAGCTCCGCCGCCTGGGGCATTGTGGCATCGGGAAAAATGGTTATGGGCTTTTCAGTCATCACCACCTGGATGGGGATTTTGTCAATTGGCCGTCTGCGCCACTCAGGAGCCGCCTGGTTGAGCCTGTTGGTGATGTCATATTTTGTAACTATGCCTACAAGCTCTCCCTTATCCATCACAGGAATTCTGCCAATGCCGTATTTGAACATCAGATTTCTGGCTCTTTGGATGGGCTCATTCCGCTCGATAACGTATATGGGAGCGCTCATGTAGTCTTTGACTTTTTTTATGATCATGATAGTATCCCTCTATTCTCAGCCAATGCCCTCACGTAGTCTCTCTCTGTCAGAATTCCTGCTAAGGACTCCCTGTCCAAAACAGGCAGAGACCCAATGTCGTTATCCATCATCCTCTTGGCTGCAGCCCCCAAGTCCGCCCTCTTTTCTGTAACAATTAAGCTGCTCTTGATGAGGCTCTTGATAGGCTGGTTCATGACCTCGGCAATGTCACCAGTTACGACCTTTTCAAATGCATCGCCACTGCCAAGATATTTCATTATGTCTGATGCAGTGACCATGCCCATGAGAACTCCGTCCTGCACGACAGGCATGCGGCGGAATCCTTTCTGAATGATCATTCTGGTCATCTTCTCGATGGTGGTTTGCGCTGGAGCCGTCACAACATTGGGGCTCATGAACGACTCGACGAGCAGCCCTGTATCCAGGCTGCTGCAGAAGCGCACGAAGTCCTCCTCGGTTATTATGGCTTCGATGCGGGTCTCTTCATCAACGATTGGGAGGCCACCAACGTTCTTCTCGTACATCAGCTTCAAAACGTCATTCAAGGAGGATTTGTCGCTGGCGTAGGTGAGCTTTGTGCTCATGATCTCCCTGATATCGGCATTGATTGCTGTGAAGATGTTGCCGCCAAACTTCTCTCTCAGGAGGTTATGACGCAGGCCTCCGCCCAGGAAGTCTACGATGTCCACAGATGTCACAAATCCTATCAACCTTCTGGTTCCAGCATCGGCTATGGGAAGCCTGGAAAAGCCATAAAATGTCATCGTCTTTATGGCTCCCATGATTGTTGTAGTGGGCGGGACGGTGACGACATCAGGGGACGCTACGTTTAAAACTTCGCCCGTTCGCCTCGCAGGTCGGGAATCGAATTGCAAAGGTGCTCTTTTCCCTGAACCTGGGGCTACTGGCATCCTGTCATTCTTCTTCGGTATCCTTGTTACCTCTTTTCCGGTTGTTGGCCCTTTGCTCATCTTTTGATCACCCAAGGTAGCCTTTGATCAGATCGTTCCTATCGACTATCCCCACGAGCTTCCCCTCATCCACGATGGATATCCGGCCGATTTCATATTTGCGCATCAGCTCTATGGCGCTGGCAAGGCTGTCATCCGGCTTTATGCTGTATATGGGAGAGCTCATCAGCTTCTCTATGCGCATCTGCGTGGAATCGACGGGCCTGGTCTCGCTCTCTTTGCTGATCCTGGCCCAACCTCTCTTAAGAATATCGAACCTCGTGATCATCCCGATGGGCTTGCCGTCTTTTACAACTGGCAGTCCTGTAAAGTCCTCTTCCACCATCTTGTCCCATACTTTTGTCACAGGGTCGTCGGGGCTGGCAGTTATGACCTTGGTGCTCATGACCTCTTGAATTTGCTTTTTTGGAACCTTCTCAAGGTCTATGTGTTTGAATACATCCAGGAGGGTGACTACGCCCCGAAGGCGAGGCTTGTCCATAGACTCAATCACAGGCAGCAAGGCGCTCTTCTCCTTGAGCATCAGACGGGCCGCATCGAACATGTCCATCTGTCCCGTCACGAGTGGAGCCTGAACCATGAAGCCTGCGACGGTCACATTCGACTTGGTCGAGGTTACTCTGAGCATATCCTGGGCAGTAACAATGCCCAATACGTGCTTGTTATCGTTCACAACCGGCAGCCCTCGCACGTGGTGGTCTCTGATCAATTGACGCGCCTTAGTCAGATAAGTGGAATCCTCTACGTAAAGAGGATCTCTGGACAAAATATCTTCAACTAACATAATCATTTCCTCGGTCCAGCAAGCTGGTATAAAATTATTTGCCTTCTCTGCAGCTCCAACATAGAAGCTCGCCGTTTATGCTCTTCAAGGAATCTGAGAGCTGGCCGCAAAGTTCGCAAATTCCACTTCCAACCTCTATGGTCTCCTCAAAGTGAACACTCTCACGGTGCATTTCTATGAGATTGCTCAAAATCTCATTGAGGCCGACAGAGGATCCAGAGACCAGATCTGTGTCAGTTATTATTCCTATGAGCCCTCCATTGGAGATCACGGGGAGCCTCTTGACGCCGGACTTCAGCATCAGCTCTGCAGCCTCGCGCAAGCTTGCCTCTGGCTCTATGGAGACTACAGGTGCGCTCATGATGTCTCCCACCTTCACTCTTCTGGGATCTGCCGCCTGAGCCACAACTTTCTTCACCAGATCCCTCTCCGTAAGAATGCCTATGGGCCTGCCCTCTGCTAATATTATCAGGCTTCCAACGTTGGCTGAGCCCATCCTCTTGGCAGCGTTCAGAATGTCTAGGTCGGCATCGGCTGTGATCACCGGGCGGGTCATGATGTCCCGCACTGGAATCTCTGTCTCCATTGGCCTATCTCTCCGTGATAGCTCTATATCCTTATCAGAGTACTACAGATATAAAAGGCTACTGCGCCTCAATAGGTTTTAATACGATTAATATTATTTTTTATTTATTCGCTGGATGGTGGCTAGCTCATTCTCTAATATGGTTGATAATATGCTCTATTTCTGCCAGGATAAGCTCAGTGCCAAGTCGGGCAGCCTCTGGCGTGCCCGGAAGACAAAATATTGGCTTTCCTTGATATATTCCTGCTGAGGCCCTTGTAAGCATGGCCCTCGTTCCAACCTCCTCCAGGCTCCTCCAGCGAAAGATCTCACCAAAGCCAGGAAGCGTCTTCTCGAAGAGGGGCTCGACGGCTTCGATTGTCAGATCCAGATGAGTAAGACCAGTCCCGCCGCAGATGATTATTGCATCGGCGGAGCTCACTCCCAGAGCGTCCCTGATGGTCTCGATGCCATCGGGCACAAGCTGATAGTGGTCTGTGTATCCTGCTGCACGTATCATGTCCTGGATCACTTTTCCTGATAGGTCCTCTGCCCCAGATGGACTATTTACGGGCCCATATCTTTTAAAGCGGGATGTGCTCGCGACAATCACACCGATGATCATGTGCTTTCTTCTATACGATGAGGATAAAATTTTTCCCATACGATCGCTTAATTAGCCTTGAGGTTCGAGTGGAATATGTCGCTCTTAGCGATTGATGTGGGCGCAGGCACTCAGGATATCCTGTACTACCAGGAGGATGTGCCTCTGGAAGGCTCAGCCAAGATGGTTTTGCCAAGCTCAACTGTGATCGTGGGAAACAGGATAAATCGGGCACGTCTGGCTGGGAAAGATGTCTTCTTGCACGGTCCGACGATGGGCGGAGGCGCCTGTACAGCGGCAGTGAGATGGCATCTGGCAGCAGGCCTGAAGGTCTATGCCACTCATACGGCAGCCGCTACCATCAACGACAGTCTGGAGCGAGTAGAGGCTCTTGGCGTCATAATTCGGGAAGACGCTCCGGCATCGGCTGAGGCAATACAGACATGGGATCTGGATCTTCCGGCACTTTGCAGGGCCTTCCAGCTCTTCGGACTGGACCTTCCGAGGGATCTGGCTGTGGCTGTGCAGGATCATGGCTATTCCCCGCAAAGGTCAAATCGCGTAGTCAGGTTCGAGCATCTGAGAGAGGCCATTCGTTCTGGAGGAACATTGAGGTCGTTTGCCTTTCGGCAGCCGCCAGAGGCCATGACCAGGATGCAGGCCGTTTATAGTTGCCTGGCCAATGAAGGATTTCAGCCGCTGATCATGGACACAGGCCCTGCGGCAGTCTTCGGGGCCTCTCTGGATCCGCGATGCATAGGACCTTCGCTTGTCATCAACTTTGGAAACGGCCACACTGTGGCGGCTCTGCTAGACGAAGGGAGTATCACAGCCATCTTCGAGCATCATACCTCTCAGCTCACTCCTGAGAAGCTCAAGGGTCTTGTGGATAAGCTGTGCTCCGGAAGATTGAAGAACTCCGAGGTATTCGATGATGGGGGCCACGGAGCTTATATCGAGAGCGTTCCAAAAAGGATCATGTCAACCCTCGTCACAGGACCTCGCAGAGAGCAATTTTTAAAGAGCGGTGCTCTGCCTGGCGCAGTGGCGGCATCGCCTGGCGGGGATATGATGATCACGGGATGCCTTGGCCTCGTGGAGGCCTGGAACAGGAAAGAAGAATTATGGAGATAGGCAGAGGCGCAGAAGCGATCATAACTTTAGAGAATGGCACTGTGAGGAAGTGGAGGCTGCCCAAAAGCTATCGTCAGGCCGAGCTGGATGAGCGCATACGGCAGGAGAGGACTCTTCGAGAGGCCAAAATCACCTCGGACGCCCGAAGGCACGGGGTCCTAACGCCCATCATCCGAGATATCTCTCGCTTCGAGTTGAAGATGGAACATGTGCGTGGAGAGAAGCTGAAAGATATCATCACCCCTGAGATATCTGAGAAGGTCGGAGAGATGGTGGGCAGACTGCATAAAGGAGGCATCATTCATGGCGACCTCACCACATCGAATATGATCTTGCGGTCAGGAAAGATCTGCCTCATCGATTTCGGCCTGTCGTTTTACGAAAAATCAGTGGAGGCCCAAGGAGTGGATGTGCATGTTTACTTCCAGACCCTGGAGAGCACCCATGACATGCCTGGGGAACTTGAGGAGGCCTTCAAGGTCGGCTATGCCAGGGCTTACCCGGGCGCCGAGGCGGTCCTGGCTAGGGTGAGGGAGATCAAGGCGCGGGGCAGGTATCTTTGACCCGATAATCTACCCAAGAAATGTCATCAGCAACTTTATCTAGGATACATGCGCAAGTTCAAATAAAATTCCAAGGTGATACGCCAATGGCAGAAGATGATGTCGTGTTCGTCGGCAGCAAACCTGTGATGAACTACGTGCTGGCAGTGGTTACACAGTTCAACAGCGGTGCAAAGGATGTAAGGATCATGGCCCGGGGTAGAGCGATCTCCAGGGCGGTGGACGTGGCTGAGGTGTCAAGGTCCCGCTTTTTGCCAGATGTGACTGTGAAGGACATACAGATCTCGACAGAGAAGCTCAATACCGATCGCGGAGAGACCAATGTCTCTGCAATTGAGATCCTTCTCGGGAAGTGAGCTTTTAGGTTGACGACATCCCTTGGGGTCATCTCCTCCGGAAGGGGCGAGAACCTTCGTTACATCTTGTTGGCAGAGCGCTCTGGCTATCTGCCATCCCAGGTTAAATTGGTTCTTACAGATCAGCCAGATGCAGGGGCCCTGAAGATTGCCAGGGAGTTCGATGTTCCTAGCCTCTATCTGGACCCAAAGGGCCTGGCGCGCGAGGACTACGACCTGCAGCTGGCTGGGCATCTGGATGCTGCAGGAGTGGAGCTTGTAGTTCTCACTGGATACATGAGAATCCTGTCTCCTGCTTTTGTGAGGCACTACAAGGACAGGATCCTGAACATCCATCCTGCTCTTCTGCCGTCTTTTCGGGGAATGGATGCCTTTCAGCAGGCCTTAGACCACGGTGTAAAATGGACAGGTACTACTATCCATATCGTGGATGAGGAAGTGGATCACGGTCCCATCGTCTGGCAGGTTCCAGTTCCTGTGCGGGATGATGACACTCATGAGAGCCTGAAGGCCAGAATTCAGAGGGCAGAACACAGGGCTTATCCAAAGGCCATCAAGAAGTTCCTGGAGGAAAGGCATAAATTGGTTGGCCGCAAGCTCATCTTCGAGAAGAAATAGGCTGGGGATCAAGATGGAGAACTTATGGGCGCCCTGGAGGATCGACTATATTCTGAGCGGGAAGCCTGCAGGGTGCATATTCTGTGACAAGCCTGCTGAGAACAGGGACGAAGACAATCTCATACTTTTCAGGGGCAAGCATCATTTCATCATCCTTAATGCATATCCTTATAACAACGGCCACATGATGGTAGTGCCCTACCGCCATACTGCCACCCTGGCCGGATGGTCTCCGGATGAGCAGCAAGAGATGATGGCGCTGGCAGATCTTGCAGTGGAGTTGCTAAAAAGAACCATGAAGCCCGATGGATTTAATTTGGGGATTAATATGGGCATCGTCGGTGGAGCGGGTGTGGCGGATCACATCCATCTGCACATCGTCCCGCGCTGGAATGGGGATACCAATTTCATGCCAGTGCTCTCGGATACGCGGGTCATCTCCGAGCACCTGCGCGCGACCTATCATAAATTAAAAGAGGAGCTTGGATGATCGCCATTCGTTTTCTCATCCTCTCGCACTCCATGTGCGCAATTCCGATGCCTTCTGCCACCTTCTCAAATAACTCCTTCTATCAAATAACTCCTTATTGCCTCCATTGCTCTCCTCAACCAGATTGTGCGTTGAAGGCATATAAACATATTTAAGTCAGACTACCCAAAATCAGCAATGATATATATCCCTTCTGTCAACCCGTAACACACCGGGAGGAACCGAGTTGAAGGATTATCTTACGTTGGATGACGTCATACTCGATAATAAAAGGGTCCTGGTAAGGGTGGACTTCAATTCTCCCATGGACCCTGGCGGAAACATTCTGGATGATAAGCGCATCAGGAGCCATTTAGAAACTCTGCGTGCCCTGGAGGGGTGCAGGGTGGTCCTCATGGCGCATCAAAGCCGGGCAGGCAAGAAGGACTATACCACAATGGAGGCTCATGCCCGCCAGGCAACTCGGCTATTGCGCCGCGATGTTACCTATATTGATGACATATTCGGCTCTCACGCCAGAGAGTCTATAAAATCCATGGAGCCTGGAGAGGTTCTTCTCCTCGAAAACACCCGCTTTTATGCAGAAGAGAACATCACCCGAACGGCTGCTGACCATGCCAAGAGCCACATGGTGAGAAAGCTCGCACCTCTATTTGATATATTTGTCAACGACGCCTTTGCGGTGTCGCATCGCTCACACTGCTCTGTGGTCGGCTTTACAGAGGTCTTGCCAAGCGTTGCTGGACTTCTCATGGACAGGGAGATCACCGCCTTGGACAGGGGCCTGAAGGGGCATGAACATCCCACAGTCTTCTCCTTGGGCGGCACTAAAGCTGACGATTCCATCAAGGTCACCCAGAACGTCCTTGGCCGTGGCGGGGCAGATAAAATCTTGACGTCCGGTGTAGTGGCAACGGTCTTCATGATGGCTGCGGGCATCAACGTCGGTGAGGCCAACAGGAAGTTCGTTGAGGATCAAGAGTATCTGGAGCAGATCCCAATAGCCGCAAAGCTCCTCAAGGAATATCCTGGCAAGATCGCCATCCCTGTGGACGTAGCTCTGAACAAAAACGGGGAGCGCGTCGAAGTCCCTGTGAACAAAATTCCGACAGACCTGCCGATAGCGGATATCGGCCTTGAGACCATCGTAGCCTACTCCAAGGAGATGAAGGAGGCAAAGGTTACAGTTCTGAATGGACCGACAGGCATCTTCGAGCAGGAGAAGTTCCGTCTCGGCACATCAGAGCTACTGAAGGCTGCCACAGAGTCTGGTTACTCCATTGCTGGCGGAGGGCACAGCGTTGCGGCCATAGAGCAGCTTGGCCTGGAGTCTAAGTTCTCGCACGTGAGCATGGGCGGCGGAGCGAGCATCACGTATCTTTCGGGCGAGCCTCTGCCTGGCATAGAGGCTTTGAAGAGTGCTGCTCTGAGGATGCGAAAAGCCTAAGGCAGGATTTTAGTTGCTCTTTTTCTGCACTCCTCTAAAAGGGCACGAGGCTCTCCAACGGCTTCAAGGGCTGCGGCTGCCATGTGGCCGCCTCCATCGCCGCCGTTATTTTTGCCTACCTCGCACAGGATCTCAGCCAGGTTCAGGCCGATTCTGGTAGCCTCTCGCCCAGCTCTGGCGCTTATGCGGCAGAGGTCTCCATGCCTTCCTGCTGCAAAGGCCACATCAGCTCCCAGGTCTGCCAGCGCCATGGCAGAAGAGCCCTCAAAGGAGTTGATCACAGTCGTTGCGATCAGCCAGTCTCCATGACGGTCGATCTTGGCACGAGTGACGGCCTTGAGGATAGCGATCTTGCGGGAGGCGTCAGCGGGGATGGACAGGGTTTGAAGTGCATCTTCATACTCAAATCCTCCTGCTTCGAGCAGTTCGGCCGCAGCGCGAAAGACCATCGGCGTTGAGCGCCTGAACCGGCCTGTGTCAGAGATTATGCCCACCAATAGGCCCATGGCCATCTCCCGGCTGGTCTGCGCCCCGCTCTCCTTCAAAATCTCCCATGCTATCTCTGCAGTGGACTTTGAAGGTCTCTGGATGTAAAACTCAGCCTCATTCAGCAGTCCTATGTCCTGATGGTGGTCTATCAGAGCATATCTTGCCAGCTTGAAGCCTCCAAGTTGGGTCCTGACCGAAGTGTCTACGATCACTACCAGGTCATGGTCTTCTGCCCTTGGGTTGATCTTGACGTCGGCTCCGATGGCCTTTGCCAAGGCCTCGCCTGTGCGACTCAGGTCATCCACGGCGCCGAGCGTTCCCCCAAAGGCCTGGCTCAGAGCAAAAGCGCTCCCAACAGCATCAGGATCGGCATTGCGGTGGCATAGGTAGAGGACTTTGTGATATTTGCCGACGTTGGCGCCAAACTCGGCCTCGCAAATGCGCATAAATGAGTCAAGTGCTTTGGAATTGATATAGATTGTCCATGATGGAAAGCAGCTTTCAAAGGATAGTCATAGAAAATTATTAATTGAAATAGCTACGAGGGGATTCCTACTAAAATATATAGAGGGGTGTCTATGGGAAAATTGTTCGTATTAATTTTATTGATATATCTGTCTATGGCTCAAGTAGAAAGCCAATCGTGTGCCACTCAGGCGGCTGGTTATCTTCTGAGGATTGATGGAGATGCAGGCTGGACAGAGCACATTGATATCACCGAGGGGGAGACTGTATCATTGATAGCGCTCTCTCCTGTAGAGGGGGGAGGTTACATAAATGAGATATACCCTGATGGAAGTGCATCTCACAGCAATCATTATTTCCAGCGCTATGATCGGCTGACATATATTGCAGATGCCGTTGGGCAGCACATACTCTCTTACGTCATAGGCGATAAGGCCAGCAATGCAGTGGTGATCGACGTCTCAGGCAGATGTACACAGCCTTTCGTTCCACAGGCAGGCTATGATCAGCGAAGTCGATATTCTCGGATCGCTCGAGTCGGGGAACAAACCTATGCAGTGCCCCTCTATCTAGATCCCATCTATTTGGGCAGGGGAGCTTCCAGCGGATCCTCTCTTATTTACTACGAACCAGTTGGCACACATGTGATGGCTCAGCAGATCGGAGCAATTGCGCCTCAATATAACTCTAGGTATCTCTTCGGCAAGGACTTCTCCATGGGGACGATAAATAATAATTATCCCGGCACGCCATTTCTTACTCAGTTTTTGGCCGATCCATGAGGACTCAGTTATGGTGGCAAGAGCCTTCTGAAGAATGGAAGGAATTTTGAGAATATAGAATATATATCCAAAATACATACACATAGTTTAATGAGAGAAGACACATATATCAGATTGAATCATGTCTGTAGTGTCGCCAGATTTGGAATCTCTCATTTTGCGCTGGCAAGATGATCTTTGTTTTGAGATGGCTGGAGGATGAAGATGATTAATGCTATCGGATGTGAGGATCTTCGAAATGGTGAGGATCTTCTTGGCCTGCTCGAATACTATGAAGCAATTCTGGATAGGGACGGCCTGGTAACAAGAGAAGGCGAGATCAGATCGATAAAGCTCGGCTTGATCGTGGACCTGTTGAGGATGGTAAATATTCCCGATAAGCTCAAAGCAGATCTCGTCTTAGCTGTCATAGATGCCTGGGCGATGAGCTCCAAGTCCTCAACGCAAAACGAGGAAGACCTGAAGGCTGTACGTAGCAGCATTGAGGCTGTTCGCAGGTGCGTGCTCGATGCGATGGCCCATCCAAGATCCAGGGCTTCGCTGCAGCTTGACGCAGCTGTAATGTTGTCTCTGCCGCTAATGCCTTGCGACCTGCAAGAGGGCGAGGTAGCAAGGATTCGTGGCCTGCTCGGCAAGGTAATGGACTTTTTTGCAGCTGATATGGAGAGCGAATTTTGGCATGGCTCTCAATGAAGACTACCAGGATATCTTCTTGCGATAATGGTTTCTTACAAGGATCGCAAGCATATTCGTGCCCAACACCAGGGCTATGAGGACCAGCGCCGTTCCCCAGGCCCTATCTTCAACATCCCATGCACCCAAAAAATAAATCAGATTCAAGAGATGATAGTCCAGGTTGTTCACCGGTTGAAATAGATTCGGAATAACACCGTAGATCATCTGGACAGGCGTGGCAGTGAAGGTCACTGCTGTCCACATTATCGGCGCTGTCTCTCCAGAGGCTTTGGCCACGCCCATTATGACGCCTGTGAGGATGCCGGGCATGGCCGAAGGCAGGACGACCTTCTTTATCGTCTGCCACTTAGTTGCCCCTAATGCCATGCTACCCTCTCTCAGGGAGTTTGGAACGCTCTTCAAGGCCTCCTGGCTGGTCAGAATTATGGTTGGTATGTTTATCAGGCCCAGGATTATCGAGCCTGTGAGAAGCGACACTCCGAAAATAGTCACTAAAAATGCAAGTGCAAAGAGGCCAAATACCACAGAAGGAACGCCGTTCAGACAGCTTACGGCAATGGTGATCAGCCGATTGAGCCTCTGGTTCTTCGAGTACTCGTGCAGGTAGATGGCAGCGCCGATTCCCAGAGGAGACGATACGATCATGGCGCCAAGGACCATCCAGAGCGATCCCATTATGGCAGTGCTGATTCCGCCTGCCTGCCCAAGCCTCCTGTGCGGTGTGGTCAAAAACTCCCAGTTGATGACCCAGATTCCTTTGTAGATTATTATGAGAAGAATTCCGCCCAGTAGCAGGATCGAGAGTATTGCTGATAATCTGATGGCCAAAAATACAAGGGCCTCCCGTCCCTTGGGGCTGTAGCCATGTACGACGTTAAGCGCATCCTTGATGTTCAATAAGCTTGCAAAGAGCACCAGAAGAGGGAGAACAAAGGAATATCCAAAGGTGGCGCCAACGCCAAGAGGCCTCTTGAATGCAAAACCAGGGTGAAGCCCTCCGGAAAATGTAAAAAGAACGATTGCCAGACAGAAGAAAAGGTCCAGTGCAAGGATCAATGCTGCCTTATGAGATCTAGTTTTGGCAGCCAAATAGGATCCAAGGAGCAGCAGCACATCCGCCAGCAGGCAGGCGTTCCAGATAGGCGCCAGCCGGCTCAAATCAGGCTGCAGTATGAGGCATACCACAGATGACACGAATAGGAATGCAGATAAAACGAATGATGCTGCCAATGCAGGCTTGATCTTCATTCAATATCCTCCGAACTTCTTTCTTATTCGGGCTCGCGCAAAATCCGCGATAAGGCTCAGAGCTGATACAACCACGAGAAGGACGAGGCCCACTGCAAAGAGGACGTGATAGTGAAGGGACCCTCTGGCCACCTCCCCCATCTCGCCGGCTATGACAGAGGTGAAGGTTGCGCCCTGGTCAAAGATATCATAAATCGGAGAAGGCAGTCTTGTGACATTGCCGACCACAAGGAGCACTGCCATCGTCTCGCCGATTATGCTTCCGATGTTGAGGAGGATGGCAGCAGTAATCCCAGACGATGCCGCTGGGATCGTCACATGCCTCAATGTCTGCCACTTATTGGCGCCAAGAGCAAGCGAGCCCTCTTTGAACTCGCTGGGAACCGCCCTCAAAGCATCCTCGCAGATTGTGGTGAGGTAGGGTATGAACATGATGCCGAGCAATATCGAGCCTGCTAAGATCGATCTTCCTGTGAGCATATCAAAGCTGTCTTGCAGGTAGGAAACAAGGATGATCACTCCCAAGAAACCATAGACTATGGACGGGACTCCCGCCAAGAGCTCAATGGCAGGCTTCAATACGGCCTTTTTTTTGGGACCTGCCAGCTCTGCCAGGTAGATGGCCAGAGGAAAACCGACTAGGATGTTTATAAAAAGCGCGAGAAGGGTGATGATGAGAGAGCAGACTATCAATGGAAGAAAGCCGTAAATATCCCCTGCCGGGTGCCATTTTCGGCCGAAGAGCAGCGAAAAGAGGCCCAGTTCGTGAAATGCACGAGTGCTTTCGTAGATCAGGTAATAGAAGATGAGAAGCATAATGAAAATTGAGGTGACGGCTGATACAAACAATAGCGTCTCTATGAACTTCTCCTTATATTTTTGAGGCGCCACCATTCTCAGCCTGTTCATACATAAATTCGAAACGCATTCCAAGTTAAAGTCCTTGTCTATGTGATCTATATAGGTAAGTTATTCTAATTCAAGAATATAGAGCTCTTCTTTCAAATGATCAGGAGCCGATCCTGCACAGGATCTCTTTGGGATCATAGCGCACGCGAATGGTGCGGCTTCTGCCTCTCTCGCCCGATCCGCTAAAATCGGTGTCGATGAGCCGAATGGCATCGAGCTTGTTGAGGATCTCGTGGAAACGTGTGTATCCTGCGCCCGTCTCCTCATGGAAACGGCTGAAAAGCTCGCCAGCGCGACAGCCATCCTGCTCTGCAGCCATACGCAACACCTTTTGCTCGTCCTCTTTCAGAGATTTCAGGGCATACGAGAGGTGAACCAGCCGTGAACGCTCGTAGGAGCTCTCGACATCTTGAAGGGAGACCGTTCTTGAGGCGCGCTTCTCTGCCAAGAGGCCGGACCTCTTGAGAAGATCAATTCCAACCCTGAGGTCGCCGCATGACTCTGTGTAATTCACCACAGCTTCTAGGACATCCTTCTCAACCACACCTGGATAAAAGCCCATTTGCACTCGCTTGTTCAGAATGTCCCACAGTTCGGCCCTGGTATAAAGTGGAAATGCGATCTCCTCCGCCTGAAAGACTGACAGAACACGTGGGTCGAGGATGTAGTTCAGCGTAGGCTCGCTTAAAACGCCTATCACGCCCATCCTGGCGCCTGGGCATGTCTCGTGCGCTCTCAGGAGTGAGTATAAAATGTGATCTACTTCACGCTCGTGAAAGAGATAGTTTATGTCGTCCAATGCTATGATCAAGACCTGATCCTCGTCTGCGGCGCGTTGGGCTACCTTCTCGAAGATGCGCTTGAAAGAGACGCCGCTTGAAGGAGGTGTGTGTTCAAAGAGCTTCTTGTAGAGCTGGTAGAAGATTGCGTATCTCGTGGTATCCATCTGACAGTTTACGTGGACTGGAACGACTTTTGATGAGTGCGCCTCGATCTCCTCGAAGAGCTTGAAGATGGCAGTGGTCTTCCCCGTGCCTGGGGGGCCGAGGCACAGGGCATTGATGGGCCGTGCACCCTGCAGCGCTGGCCGAATGCAGAACTTTAGGCTGTTCATCTGCGATTCACGGTGGAGGAAATGTTCGGGCAGATAATCTAGCTCGAATAGATCCCTGTCTTTGAACAGCGTCTCCTCCCAGAGGAGCATATCGGGCCTTTTGGCCTTCTCGGGGCTCACTTGGCTACAGTATATCTTGTATTTCCTTCTTCAATATGGCGCTCACCAAAGCGCCATCTGCTCTGCCTCTCAGCTCCTTCATCACCAGGCCCATGAGCGGGCCTGCGGCTCTCTCTCCCCTCTCCCTGACGAGATCCATCTTGCTCTCCACAACTGCGCGGACGATGGCCTGAACGCCTGCTTCATCCACACCCAAAAGGCCTGCAGTCCTGGACGCCTCGTAAGCATCTATTTTGGGATTTTGAGCCAGTGTGCGCAGCAGATCTACCAGGCCCTCCTTAGCGATCTGGCCGCTGGCGACGAGGGCGAAGCCATCCCTGAAATGCTGGTCCGTCAGATTGGAGATGGGAACGCCCTCCCTGGCCAGCTCAATTGGTATGGTCTCCAGAGCCCTGACCACTACAGACGGAGAAATCTTATGCTCGGCCACGATCTCTTCGAAGAGCTGGTAGTTTGGAGATGCAGCCATGACGCGGGCAAGTTCGGGGTTCAAGCCCAGATCGCGCTCAAAGCGCTGCGCCCGAGCCGCGGACAATTCAGGAAGCTTGAGCTGGGATAGCATCTCTTCGGTGATCACAACTGATGGCACATCGGTCTCTGGGTACATCCTGGCAGATCCCGGCAGCGGTCTCATGTACTCTGAACAGCCATCAGGCAGGGCCCGGCGCGTCTCCTCAGGCACACAGGACAAGGCCTCTCGAGCCCGAACTAGTACCGCCCGCAGTGCATTCTCGGCTCTGTCACGTGGGCCTGTGACCATAACCACACAGTCGCCATCTCCGGCTGCAAGCAAGGCCCTTACAGCTTCTACCTCTGCTTCGGTCACGCCATAGCCTGGAAGCTCATCGGTATGGAATATGCCGCCGACGCCTGCACGCTTTGCTCTGTCGGACATCTCAGTTCCCAGGCGACGGCCTGGCTGGATCTCCCGGCCCACGAGCCCCTCAAAACCTCTCAGGAGACCTGCCAGAACAACTCCTCCGCTCTTGAGGGACCTGGCCATTACCTTTGAGCTCGTGCTTGTGAAGAGCTCTGTGATATCCCATGTCCTGTCGCTCACGCTTGCCTTGCGGCGCTGCAGCTCGTCTCTTATCTCCAGCAGCCTGCTCTGTCTCAATGCCTCGAACTCCACGATCTTGTCGACGAGGTTCAGGGCCTGGACGCCCTTTACCTCCACTCGTGCTCCGCCTTTGATGGAGACGTTCACATCTTGGCGGATGGTGCCAAGTCCGCGCTTGACGCGTCCGGTTGATCGCAGGATCATTCCCAGGTACTGAGCTACCTCACGAGCATGTGCTGGGGAGACGATGTCTGGTGCAGTGCCTATCTCCACGAGAGGGATGCCGAGCCTGTCAAGGGAAAATATGAGGCTGTCTCCGTTGTCTGCAATAATGCGCGCTGCCTCTTCCTCCAGACAGAGGATGCTGATGCCAACAGGTCCCTGGCTGGTGTTGATGCTTCCACTGGATCCGATATATGCAGTGCGCTGGAAGCCCGAGGTGTTGGAACCATCGATCACCATTTTGCGCATGGTATGCACCTCGTCCACGATCTCCATATTGAGCAGACGGGCGATGACAAGCGATATCTCCAGAGCCTCTCGATTTATCTCTCGTGGAGGCTCCTCATCTGCCTCGACAAGGCATGTGGTGTCGTAGGACTTGTAGACGAACTTGCGCGATACCAAGACCTCCTCCAGTGCAGCGCGATCTATCTTTCCAAGCTCGCTTCTCGAGGGCCGAAGGTATCTGAAGAACTCGAAGTTAGACTCATCAACTTCTCGATGTTTAGTGGGGCAGCCGCAAAAGAGCTTGCATGCAGTGTCGAGCTGCTGGTGGATCTCGATTCCGCATACAAGGCCCAGTGTGCGATAGTCTAGCCCCTCAGACAGAACGTTAGCCATCGATTACCGTTCAGAGACTGCGGGAGGTTTAACTCTTTTGACTGCCTCCTTTATGTCCTCTGCCTTGACCGTCTTTCTCTTGGCGTGGTTGGCCCAGCCGACCGCCTCGCGGGCCACTTCCAGGCCGTAGCTCTCCAAAACCTCTGCCAGCGCATCCCTCGCGCCCTCGCTTACCCTCTTTGCCCCGGCCTCGCGTATGAGCCTGCTCACAGGGGCTACAGGAAGTATAGGCATTTGTCATTCACCTCATAAATACGGTTTTACAGCTCAAATAGCCAGGAAAAGCAATCCTTCCAGAGCTACAGGCTGAAATAAGCTATTTGTGCACTCTTATTTCCATATATAATTTTTCATAGCTTTAAGAGGATTAATATTATGATGATTTATCATAATTAGCCTGATTCAGATTTTTTGTATTATATGGGACCTCCAATAAAGATTTTTTAGCAATTCCTGCGGCAGGGAGTGGTTAATCTGGCCCGTGACGCACTCCTCTGCCCCCGAAGCGCAGGGCTTCTCCCTCACATGAAGCAGACCTGAAGCTGAAGATCGGAAATGTTATTAGGCCGCAGCGATCCCATTTAAAAGGGAGAAGCGAAAGATGAGCGAATATAAAAGCAAGGCGATAATATATATGGATTTTGAAGACGTTTATGGCCCATGTGGATGCGGCATGAACCTGGCCACCCTGCCAATCCTCCTTCCCAGGCACTGGCTGGTAGAAGAGCGTCCTCCTGAGGTGGAGGAGCATGAGTTCGCCAAAGGCTTCGATTCAAGAAGGGTCTCGGGTTTCAGTTGTAACCAGGTAATGGAGCACGAAATCGATGGCGTTGATTACATGGCCAACTTCTCTTGCTGCAGGGAGTGCGCCGAGAGGGCCATAAAGTGTGGATACGCTGTATGGGCTGAGAGGTCATACCCCATGCTGCTGCGCTGAACAATCCACGAGAGGATCGAATGCTGTACAGAGTATACTCCACCCAATCCTGTCCGAGATGCGAAAAGCTCAAAAAAGAGCTGACTCAAGCGGGCATCTCTTTCGAGAATATGGATATGAGCACTCCTGAAGCGCTCACAGAGCTGCGCGTAAACGGCGTATTCACACTTTCTGCGCCAGTGCTTCAAATTGAGGAGAAGTTCTACACAGTAGAAGAGCTCTTCATAGGAGATTCCCTCAAAGATCTGACGAGCGTCCTCAAGGGCTAGAACTTCTCATCTCGCTCTTTTGGGGCCTTGGTCTCTTAAATTTGTGTGCCGAAAAAATTTAAGTACCTTGTGTCGAGAGGGTCTTTATGGATGCTGAGGAGATAGCCAAGAAGTACAGCATGAGAGAGCTGAGGCCAATTGCAAAGAAATACGGCATTGCCACCCGATGTGTCAAGAAGATAGACATCGTTCGGGCATTTCCGCCCGAGGCCATTGCAGAGCTAGAAGGGTCCAAGACGTCAAAGATGAAATAAGCTGGTTGTTTTTGGCATTGTAATTATGAAGCTTGGCAGGTTCATTCGTGCCAGGACCATCTCCGATGCCTGGCATCGCGGCCTCAATCTCATCTGGCAGCAGGGCCAGGAGATATCGGATGAGCGAGGAACTAGGATCCTGGAATTGCTCTCACTCCAGGTGGCGGTGGAAGATCCATACCATGAGATGATCCCGCCTGAGTACTCCTGGAATGAGGAGCGTCTGGATGAGTATGCCCTCCAGCTCTTGAGCTGCGAGAACCCTGGCTTTGAGTATACATACGGGGAGCGCCTGAGAGCCTGGTCCATGCCTGGTTGCTCTGAGACGATTGATCAAATTGAGCAGATCATTCGCCGCCTCAAGGCATCGCCCTCCTCGCGCCGAGCCACGGCAGTGACCTGGATTCCGCCGGTGGATAGCGCAAAGGATGAGGTTCCCTGCATGATTGTGGACGACTTCAAGCTTCGCGATGGCTGCTTGAACCTTTCGGTCTTCTTCCGCAGCCATGACTATGCAGGCGCATATCCAGCCAACCTGTACGGCCTTGCGAGAGTTCTGGAGCATGTCTCCAAAGAGATCGGCGCCAGGCCCGGCTCTATCTCCACCACGAGCGCCTCGGCTCACATCTACGAGCATGACTGGGACAGGGTTGCGGAGATGATTCGCACCAAAAGGGATATCTACATCCATCGATAACTCTGCACGTTCATGGTCGATAACCTTTTGATGATCAAGGCAGACGAGATACTGGCTAAGATCGAGGATGGAAAGCCGATTGAGTACGAGAACATCATCATCTATGGAGACCTCGATCTGCACCGTCTGGATCTTCCTCTGAACAAAAATAAAAGAAAAATAATAAAATCAATAATAAAAATTGAGTACTCCACCATCAAGGGGGATGTATTCTTCGACCATTCCTCTTTCTCCCAGCTGGTCGACTTCGACGGCACAGTCTTCACAAAGGCTGCCAACTTCTCCGACTCTCATTTCCATGAGGATGCAGGCTTTTCCGAGTCGCAGTTCCAGGGTGAGGCAAACTTCTCCAGGGCGCATTTCGGAACTGAGGCAAACTTCTCCAGGGCCAGGTTCAACGATGCAGATTTTGGCAGGGCGAGGTTCGACAAGAACTTTATCCTCTCCAATGCCAAGATCTACTCATTGAGGCTATCGGATGCCATCTTTGCAGAAGGGTCCAACATATATCTCAAGGACTTCAACTTCAATCGCATTGTGGTTCGGTGGAACTCGATACGGGATCATCTTCCATTCAACGGCTCGGTTTATTTGACATTGATCAAGAACTTCAGGAACCTGGAGCAGTTCAAAGATGAGGACAACTGCTACTATCAGTACAGAAAGGAAAAGCAGGCCCGCACAAAGAAGATATTTCCAAGGCTTGTCGATGGTCTTGTATGGCTGTCATGCGGCTATGGAGTGCGTCCGTCGCATACTGTACTGCTGAGCGTCATCATCATGGTAATCTTCACGGTCATCTTTTGGGCTAGCAGCGCTCTGCAATTCAGCGCAGCTGTGGCCTCGCACCATGCTGCCAGCATATCGTTATATGATGCCCTCTACTTCAGCAGCATGATGTTCTTGGGGCGAAACCCGCAGAATCTCAGCATCGTGGAGGGCTATGAATACCTGACAGTGTTTGAGACCCTTCTGGGATGGCTGTTGATGGCCTTGTTCCTTGTAACTTTAAGCAAGGTGATGCTGAGGTGATTGAAAGAGGTAACTAAAAAAAAGGCTCCTCGCTATTTTATGTGGGTAATGAAGTGATTCTTTGTCTCTGTGTCTCTGCGCCTCTGTGGTATTAGTTAGTAAGTTGCTGAAATTTAAGCCTACGGCTACCGAACAAAACCACAGAGACACAGAGGCACAGAGACGAGATTAAACCATGAAAGGCATAGTAGATCAAGTTAAGCCACAGGAGATAGCGAAGAACCAAAAAAAAGAGACTTGGGATGGCCCCAAGTTATGAGCGGTCTTCCCTTATTGGCTCAAGGTTGGCAGGGCGGGCAGCGGCAGTGGGTTTGTGATAGGCGTTCCTGCAAATCCCATGGCGAAGCCTGACGATGAGGAGTCTGCAATTGAGAGCGAGGAGATCTTATCATCAGACATGTATGTATTTGCGATGTTCGCTGTGAATGTGCTACCATCTGCGACCTTGGAGCCCTCAGCATAGTTAAATGCTGTAGCCATCGAAGAGGCCTGCAGCAGATCGACCTGTACGGTCTGTTCTGGACCGCGGCATTTGTTCTCAGTCAATTTGCCAGCCATCTGAGATACTGCCCAGCCGTTGGAAACTGATTCTGAGACTGGATCCAGCTTGGCATTTGCGAATGTCCAGGTGTTAGCGCCTGCATCGGACCAAATGGTGGTTATTTTGGCGTCGGTCCATGGATCGAGGTCAATTGTGGCCTTTCCCTTAGCATACGCGTCTGCGTTTGCGATTGCTTTGCCAAAAGACGGACGAGCCCAGCTAGCTGAGGCAGCGCCGATCAGCAGCATTCCAACCAACATTGCTACAAGTAACATTTTTTTCATACTATTCTTTCCCCCAAATTTTATTTCGTATCTCACTGCGATATTTCTGGGCACCGAATGTCAGGTGCAATTCGCCCATCAAACTCGCACTTAACACGACACCTTTCATTATCTCAGCATTCTTTATTAAATAATAGGAATTCAAATTAAGATATGTTTTTACTAACTGGTGTCCTTGAATTCATGCTCTGAATCCAATTACTGTACGCAGTACTTATGCAAAAATTAAAAAATATCAGAAAAAAGAGGAAGCTTGGTGGATCTGTGGACATCAGTTACGCTTTAGGGGGCACAAAAGTAAGAGGCTCCTGCCGCTCAGCTACCCTGCTCGTCTCTATGTGTAGGGTGTCGAGCAAGTTTCCTGTTAATTCAAGCGGATAGGATGAGATGATAATTACATTCGTCGTTCCAACTGAGACAGGGCCGCACTCGCACTCATTGCTATCGAGCCAGTAGTAGGCAGTGTAATATGTCCTGTTAGCAGAGTCTTGCCCCGCAAGTCCGTAAGCAGGCATGCCATCGATGATCATGTCTGTGGCCAAAGTGATGTTTCTCAAACCTCTTTCGCTCAAGCCTTGGCGATTTATGGTCCGCCACAATTCCGGGGTCGAGTCTGTCAAATCCTCATATTTATAAATCAAAACATCTGCAAAAAAGCTCTCATTGGTCTTTATCCTCAGAGGATATGCGGTTCGCATCTCATCCTTAACAGGCGTGTCAGAATGCACTGTATAGTTCAAAGAAGTGTTCATATCGAAGGAGACGTTATACGGCCCAGTAGTTGCAAATTCAGGCGTAGCCGATCCCATAAAACCCAGCATCAAAACAAATAACAAAGCTGAAGACGTCCTCATCTGAAATCACCCAGTTGTTCCCTCTGACTATTCATAGAAAAGGCTTTCTGCAGAATTAATAATAGTAATATGGTTCTGAATTTATGCTCCTTCTAGCATCGGGCAGGTGGATCAGGTTGTGAATTTGACGCTACCGTAAGAGAAGCAGGGCAACACCCATCTGGCTAGCAGACCTCCGGCCAATCGAGCCCGACCTCTATAGCATTGCATATTTAAAGGTAAGGTACAAATGAAGGGAAAGGTCATCCTGATCCCAGTGCCTTATACAGATCAGACTGCTGCGAAGCTCCGGCCTGTGCTGGTCATTTTTGAAGGAAGGCGTGATTTGATTGTGGCCTCCATTACGACGACGATGTTCAATATGTTTCCGGAATGGGATATCCTGAATGGGATATCCTTATTGATGCAGGCGATCCCGAGTTTAACAACACAGGGCTGAAGGCCACTTCCATTTTGAAATTGACCAAGATATCGACCATTAGCAAAGACCTTGCAGAGGGCGAGCTTGGAGAGATTTGTGGAGATCTGAAGGATTGAAGTCAATCAAAAGCTTAGGCGCATTTTCGAGATATGATATTGGCTACATTGAGCTGTGCCAAGGTTCAAATGAGGGATGCATAAAACGCCCTCCACAATCATCCCCTCCGTCGCAATTCACTTGATCCCCCGCGCCTCCTGCGCTGGTGCTCCACATGCTGCACGGCTCGCCAGCAGCGGCAGTAGTGGCAGAGCACAGCCGTGTGTGGCAGGTGATGCACAGATACTGCTTGCAGAAGATTTCAGAGAAATGATCAAATAGCATGCGGATGTATATTCGGGATGAACATGAAGCTGAAAGTCAAGATCATAGGTCACAAAGTGCATGATGTCGGCTATAGGCCGTATTTGACCGAGCTGGCCATGCGTCTCGCACTCAGGGGCTTTGAAGTATACAATGATGATGAAGCAGGACAACAGGCAGTCATAGCTCTGGTCGAAGGCGATGAGCAAAGGATCATGAAATTCAATAGCTCTGTGAGAAAAGAACGGCCGCAGCTCGCTGATGTGGATAACGTATTATCAGAGGAATATGCTGGCGATGTCATGCCGCTGTGGCAATCCGCGTCAATAAACACAGCATCTCAGATGAACAAGGCGATACCTCTGCTTTTGGAAATGAAAGACGATATAAAAGAGATGAAGGGAGATATAAAAGAGATGAAGGGAGATATAAAAGAGATGAAGGGAGATATAAAAGAGATGAAGGGAGACATAAAAGAGATGAAGGGAGACATAAAAGAGATGAAGGGAGACATAAAAGAGATGAAGGGAGACATAAAAGCTGTGCGGAAGAATACCGATACCATTCCTCAAGTCCTTGAAGAGATCAAAGGCATACGAGAAGACATCCAGCCAGGATATGCAGCTCAATTCAGGCAGGTACAATCTGACGTGCGGGCGATAAAAGAGCGCTTGGGCATGCAATGAGCTTGTTTTATGCAGTACTTACAAAATTGAATTAAGTCGTTTGATTTTGGCTCTCGCAAGTGTCTTTTGGCCATTCGAATGGGAAGGCCGAAGCTGGTATCTTTCTTTGCAAATCTGATAACTTAACTGGACGAACATCGTTCTTGCCTGTTGCCAAATTCTGGTAATGGCACTTGGCAGTGTAACGGATTTTCTGTAATTTGATAATTAGAAAGATTAAAGGCCCTGTATCCTAACCAGTCTTTGGGAAAACGGAGGAAACAGAGCCATGATACCCATAGAATTCCTGGAAGATTACCTTATCGATCAAGAGGATGGATTGAAAAAGCTGTTGACCTGGTTCTTGAATCTTGTAATGCAGCTTGAAGCAATACAGCAGGCAGATGCAGAGCCGTACCAGCGAGTTGATTCTCGAAAAGCTCATAGAAATGGCTACAAAGAGAGAACTCTTAAAACGCGAGTTGGAGAACTCAGACTCAAGAAGCCTCAATTTCGCGAAATATCATTCGAGACGAAGGTTTTTGACAGATATTCGCGGGTAGAGAAGGCTCTGCTCAATGCGATAATCGAATCCTACTTGCAGGGAGTTTCA
>MVQH01000023.1 GCA_002067755.1 Methanosaeta sp. PtaB.Bin018 | reverse complement strand
CCTGGCCAGCGCCAGATTGCGGCTGTGGTAGAACTCCTTCACACCCTCGCGGAAGGTGATGCCCTTGATGCAGATCTTCACCATAGAAAGGGGTTTGTCGACCTTCATGCACTCCAGAAGGATCTTCTCCGCCCAGTACAGGATCATCTCATCGTTGACCTCGCGGGAGGTGCGCAACAGGCGGCAGCGACCGAACTCCTCGCGCCTCTCCATCTCTTTTATCAGGAACCACGGGTAAACTGGTATGCAGTGGCCGCCAACGCCAGTGGATGGCAGATGTATATGGCAGAACTGGTGGTTCGCGTTCTCCCTGGCCTCAAAGAAGTCAACTCCCAACTCCTCGCATATCTTGTAAAGCTCGTTGGCTAAAGCTATGTTCACGTCGCGGTAACAGCCTTCCATCACCTTTATCATCTCGGCAACTCTCGCTGACGAGACCAGATGCAGATTCGAAATGAACTTCGAATAAACCTGGAAGGCTCGAAAGCCGCTTTCTTCATCTGTGCCGCCTATGACTTTTGGAAACTCTCTCAGACGGGAGATGCTGTATCCTGTCATTATCCTCTCAGGCGAGTAGGCCAGGAAGAAATCTGAAGGCTCAAGGCCGCTGGACTCGCAAAGCCATGCTCTGATCCTCGTCTCTGTGGTGCCTGGCGGAAAGGTGGTCTCCAGGACAACCAGGTCTCCCTTCTTCAGTATCCTGCCCAAAGATCGAACGGCCTTCTCCATAATGGTGAAGTCGGGGCTATAGCTCTCGTCCACGAAGAGAGGTACTATTACTATAAATGTTCTGCAAGTCTTGGCGTCCTCAAAGCGCGGCGTGGCGATCAGACTCTTGCCGCCATGTAGCATTATCAGCTCTTCTAAGCCCTTCTCCTCGGGGATGGGATTTATCCCCTGGTTTATGCGAACGCAGCGCTCCTTATTCAGGTCCACGCCGATGACCTTGACTCCGCTGTCAGCAGCAACAGCTGCCAGGGGCAGGCCTGCATTGCCAAGGCCGATGATCGCGATAGCATCAGTATTCTCTGCCATCTCAAAAAGCCCTCCCGATCTCTATCACCCTTCCGCATGCAACGCATTTATAAGCGGTTTTGTTTGCATCCTCTCGTACAACATTTTCTAGCCTTCTGCCACAATAGCAGACCCATCCGATCCTCTTGCTGGGATTGCCGAGGACCAATGCATAGGGCGGCACATCCTCTGCAACAGTGGACCCAGCTCCGATCATGGCGTACTCCCCCACGGTTATGCCGCATACAAGCGTTGCGTTTGCCCCGATGCTTGCGCCCCTGCAAACGAGCGTCGAGACCACATGATCCTCATCCCATATGAACGCGCGAGGGTAAAGGTCGTTGGTAAAGGTGGCAGATGGACCAATGAATACATCGTCCTCTATGCGAACGCCCCTGTAGACGGAGACAAAATTCTGGATCTTCACATTATCTCCGATCTCGGCATCAATGTCTATGTAAACGCTCTTTCCCAAATTGCAGTTCTTGCCGATCTTTGAGCCTTTTCGTACATGAGCAAAATGCCATATCTTAGTACCATCTCCAATTGCCTCGCTCTCGACAACTGCGGTTGGGTGTGCATAGTAGTGCTCACTCATCACCTGAGTCCCTTCCTGATCTCCTCGCAGATCACGAGGTTTTTCAGGGCTTCCTTGGGCGTGACTGGAAAGCTCTTGCCGCTTCTGACAGAGTCAAGGAATGTCTTCAGCTCCACTTTCAGCGGCTCTACTTTATTCACCAAAACCTTCTCGATGATGTTCTCCTGCATGTACCTATCGTTTTCAAGGCCCCACTTCCCGGGTTTTCGATAGACATAGACCTCCTGTGTCATGAAATCTCCTTCGGTTGTGAAGTCTTTGGCCTCAACGTAAAAAGATCTGAACTTCTTGGAGGACAGGCGGCTGGCTGAGATGCTGACCACCGAGTCACTAAAGACCGCCATGGCCTCGCAGACGCTCCTGTTTCCTGCGCTGTAAATCTTAAAGTCCTCCTCGCCCTTGAAGAGCACATTGAAGACTATGTCGATGTCATGGATCATCAGGTCCTCGACGACAGAAGCATCTGTGATGCGGCTTGATGTGGGGTTGTGCCTCTTGATGGAGACGTAATCCGGACGGTCAGTGATCTTCTTGATCTCTTCCACAATGGGGTTGAAACGCTCAATGTGTCCGACTCCCACTATGATCTCTTTGCCCCTCAGGAGCCCAAGGAGCTCCTCTCCCTCCTTGACCGTCAGAGTCATTGGCTTTTCAATAAGACAGTTCACGCCTGCGTCTAACGCCATCTTTGCAGTCTCGAAGTGATATTTCGTGGGCACGCAGATGCTGACAGCGTCTACGACCCCCAGAAGCTCTTTTGCAGAGCTGCAGATCGTTGCGAACTCCTTTGTGCGCGCGGCGTTCTCTGCAATTGGGTCGAAGACGTATAAATTCCCAACCCCCTTCAGCTCCGAGTAGATGCGCACATGGTTTTTGCCCATGGCCCCGACGCCGATTACTCCAACGTCCATGCTCACGCCTCAAAGCCGTTTATGGCCCTCACTATGTGCTCAAGATCTTCCTGCTTCAAAGAGGGATGGACTGGTAGGCTCAGGACCCTGCGTGATACATCTTCGGATACGGGACACAATACGTCGGCGTAGCCTAGCTCCCTGTAAAGCGGCTGCTCGTACACAGCCTTCGGATAGTGCACTGCGGATCCGATGCCGTTTGCCTGTAGGTACGCAATGAGCTCTTCGCGTTTTACTGGAAAATCGTCTTCAACCTTTATCGCATACTGGTGATAGACATGCCTAACGTTGTAGGCCCTGAAGGGCGTGGTGATCCCCTCGATATTGATGTTTTTGTCAAGGAACTCGGCATTCCTGATCCTCTTGGCTGTGAAGTCCTCCAGCCTCTTGAGCTGCACCAGGCCGATGGCTCCTTGTATGTTCATCATGCGATAGTTGTAGCCCAATGTCACATGGTTGTACTTTCCGGCATCTCCATGGTTTCGCAGGAGGCGAAGGCGTGCTGCCAGGGAGTCATCGTTCGTGGTTATCATCCCCCCCTCTCCCGTCGTCATATTCTTCGTCGGATAGAATGAGAAGCAGCCTGTGCCAAAGCTGCCAACCTTCTTGCCTTCAAACTCAGCACCGTGGGCTTGGGCACAGTCCTCTACGAGTATCAGATTATTGTCTTCACAGATCTCTTGAACTGCTGAGAGATCGAAGGGCTGGCCGTAGAGGTGAACTCCCACCACGGCTCGTGTTCGAGGAGTTATTCTCTCTTTTAAGTCCTCGGGATCTATATTGAAGGTCCTGGGGTCAACATCTGCAAAAGTAGGCTTGAGGCCCTGGTAAAGGGCGCAGTTGGCTGTGGCGATAAATGTGAATGCGGGCGAGATCACCTCATCGCCAGGACATAGGTCGAAGGCTTTTAGGGCCAGGTCAAGGGCTATGGTGCCGTTGCTCACAGCAACGGAGTGCTTTACACCAATGTACTTTGAGAACTCCTCCTCAAACCGCAGGACGTCCTCGCCCTGGGTGAGCATCCCTGACCGCAGCACATCCTCAGCGGCACGGATCTCCTCGTCGCCAATAACCGGCCTGGCTATTGGAATAATGTCTCTCATCGATATCTCCATTTTACGTTTTCTCTTCATTGAAAAGCCTTATCGTGAATTTCAGCAATTGTGCCGTTCCTTCTGAGAGGCTACCAGTCCCTTCAGCACTGCAGCCGGAAGCCCCCAGTACCCTGACTCGATGACTGTGCCCGTGTAAATGGTAGTATGAATTCCCGTACTCACCGCGTCGCCAATAATCGCACCAAGCTTACGCCTTCCGCTATCCACCCTATCGCCCTTGATGAATGACTTGACTGTGGCCTTGTCGTGCCGCAAGTTGGAGCATATGGTGCCGGCCCCGAAGTTGCAGCACCGTCCGATGACGCTGTCGCCGACATAAGATAGATGTCCGATCTTGGTGCCATCGAAAATAGCGCTGTTTTTTACCTCTACTGCATTGCCTACTCGCACATCATCTCCGATGCATGTGTACGGGCGGATATAGCAGTTCGGACCGATCTTGCAGTTATCGCCGATGATAACAGGCCCCTCAATGTATGCGCCTGCCATGATCTTCGTGTTCTTGCCCACGGATACCTTGCCTTTCAGGGTGGCGCCCGGCTCGACCTCCCCCAAGACACAAGCCTCCATCTCCTTGAGGAGGACCTCGTTGGCTGCAAGGATGTCCCATGGCCTGCCGATCTCGAGCCAGCTGGAGAGCAGGATGATTTTGAGCTTTTCTTTTATGGCAAGCAGGTTCAATCCATCGGTCAGCTCGTACTCGCCGCGCTCGGAGATGGGCGCTGAGCGCAGAGCATCGAAGATGCTCCTTGGAAGAAGATAGATGCCTGCATTGGCCAGGTTCGAGGGGGGCTCCTGGCTCTTCTCAACTACAGATTTGAAGTATCCATCCTCCTCCAAAAAGACGCCATATCTCTTCGGATCATCAACTCTGATGGCAGAGACTGCTGCTTCTTGAGAGATCATCTCCTTCAAAGACTGAACATCTAAAAGCACATCACCATTCAAAACGAGGAACCTGTCGGCTGCCTTGCTCTCTGCCGCCATCAGGGCATGACCTGTACCAAGCTGCTTCTCCTGGACTGCATACTCTATTTTCACGCCAAGACGGCTGCCGTCGTCGAAATGCGATCTTACTGTATTTGCACCGTAGCCCACCACCAATACGAAATTCTCTACTCCAGCAGCATGTGCCCTGATGAGGATATGCTCCAGAAGTGGTTTTCCGGCCACAGGAAGCATCACTTTTGGCAGGTTTTTGGTCAGAGGCCGCATCCTGCTGCCTTCACCTGCGGCCAGAACTATTGCTTGCATGGTGATTACCAGTTCTCTCCTTGGGTGCTTTGTGGAATAAATATGCTTTGTAAAGAAACCAAAAAGGCTTTAGAGAAGCATGCAGGAAGTATGTGTAATGTTGGATGAGTTTGCCCGATACTGCGCCATGCAGCGCGACCAGTCGATGCTGGCATCTCTTTTGGTCTACCTGAAGCGAAAGGGCGGCTTTGTGCAGCTCAATTCGATCTGGCGGGAGCTTGGGCCAACGAGCGGGGGGCCTTTCTGGAACCAGACCACGCTCGTAAACAAGCTGGATAAATTGGAACGTCTGGGTGTGGTCATCAAGGAGCGCAGGATACTGCCTTCGCCTCGCGCCGAGGCCAAGAAGAAGGCCAATACCTTCTTTCGTCTGAACCCAGCAACGCCCCTTTATCCTCATATCTTTGGAATGCTATTGATCTACAAGCAGGAGCCAGACAAATACTCCTCGGAGCTGGTGGAAAAGCCCCTGGATCACCTATGCAGGCTTGCCGGAAGGTCCAACGAAACTGATCATCTTGTGGGAAGAGAGCTGGAGGTGGCCATGGAGTTGATCGGCGAGGTATTTTCGGTGGGCGAAGACGAGGTCAAGAGGATGATACTGGAGCGGATGGCTCGCAGGGGCATGATCAAGGGTCAAAAGACGAATCCGAGCGAGAGATCCAAGAAAGATAGCAAGGGCAAAGATAGCAAGGGTGGTAAGAAAGGTGGTAATATGAAACCCAACGGCGGGGAGCAGGCAAATTAGCCCGGCCCCCATCCTCTCTTCTTCTTGTACTGTCGCAGCATCTCCTCAATGGTCTCTGGCGCTACAATTCCAAGGGTGGATACGGTCTCGTAGAACCTCTTGGGAATATGCGCGTGCGAAAGGTCAAACCCCTCCTGAATTTTGAATTTATATTTCTCTTCGAAGATCCTCCTTCCAAGGCTTTGCAGGTCGTCCTTCGTCTTTGTGATGCCAACAGCTCCCAGGGCATCGATGATATTCTCCTCGGTGTAGACTCCACGGGCAAATAGACATCCAACGAGGCTGTTGAATACCCCGCGACTGTTGTCCTCCTTGATGATCTCGTCCACCATCATCTCAGGATCCATCGATCTCTTGGCAGCCTTCTGGTCGATGCTGTATCCGGCGTTGTCCAGGTGCGAGTGCCGCACGCCCACTAGCTGGCCCACGATCGATGCAGGGCCGGTGTGGTAGCCTGAGACCTCGTTCTTGCCAAGGGCCATCGCGAATTCGCGGCCCCCATATTTCTTGGCTGCATAATCCACGCCCATAGCCAGGGCAGAGTAGAACTCGTTAGGAGGCTTGACGATGCTCTCCAGTGCTCTCGAATAGCCCTCCACATTGTTCCATTGGAAGGGTATGTCCATGGTCTCCTTGGTTGTGATGAGCCCCCTTTCCATGGCCTCAGTTGCCCATGAGAGGACCACACCGGCGGACATCACATCCATGCCCATCCTCTCGCAGACATCTATCAACCTCAGTATCCCCTCTGCTGTGGAGACTCCCAGGTTTGAGCCTAGGGAATAGATGGGCTCGTAGTCATAAGAGACCTTCCTCAGCTCGAACTCGTGGTGCGTCGAGAAGGCAGACTTTAAAGCTGCGATATGCACGCAACCTATTGGACACCCGGCACAAGAGAGACGACGGAAGAGGTAGTTGTCCGCGAACATCTCGCCGCTGATCTTCTCGCCTTCGGAGAAGCTGGATAGAATGAAGTTCTTTGTAGGCAGGCCTTTTAGCCAGTTGAGCACATTGATGTTTACAGATGTTCCGATATCGTGATACTTCTCCATCACATCAGTCTTCACGATGGTGCTGTAGAGTCTGCTGTAAACCTCACGATACCTCCTGGCGTCGGGGACATCGGCGTGCTCCGTCCCTGAGACCACCAGCGCCTTGAGCATCTTCGAGCCGAAGACTGCGCCAAGGCCCAGGCGTCCGAAGTGCCTGTATGTGTCCACGACGACGCCAGCAAAGCGAACAAGCTTCTCTCCTGCAGGCCCTATGCGAATTATGCTCCTCCGGCCAACGCCAGTCTCGTGCTCACGCAGGATCACCCCGGTGGTCTGGGCATCAATGCCCCAAATCGATGTGGCATCCTTGACATTGACGTCTGCGTCGTTGATGGAGATATACGCAGGCCGCTCTGCCCTGCCTCGGATCACTACAGCCTCATGCCCTGCGAATCTCAGGGCTAGTGAAAGCCTTCCCCCTGCATAGGACTCGCCCAGCTCTCCTGTGAGCGGCGACTTGAAGGTCGCCACTGTCTTGGTGGCCACGGGAAAGAACCCATTGAGAGGGCCTATGCTGAGAATTATGGGCGCCTGGGGCGAAAGAGGATCTGTGCCTGCGGGACATTCCTCCTGCAGCAGCTTTATTCCCACACCAGTGCCACCCATCCAATCTTCGAATAGATCCTGTCTCTCCTCGATCCAGGACTCTCTGCTGGACAGATCGATGTACAGAACTTTTCGCAGCATTTCCTCTACACCCCCTACGCAGATACCTCTTCGAGCCTCAGCACATCATGCGGACAGAAGGCAACGCACGCTCCGCAGTGTATGCATTTGATGGGCTTGGCATCTTTTCCCATGGTGATGGCACCGACCAAGCAGGCCTTCTCGCAACTGCCGCAGCCGGTGCAGAGATCCTTGTGAAATACCACGGCACCATCAGGCCTCTGCTCCAGAGCGCCCACAGGGCAGGCTCTGGCACACGGAGCGTCATCGCAGCCGCGGCATGCCACCACACGAAAGTCGCCTTCAATTCCGCCCTGGGTCTGGACCTTGATGGCGCTGTTTTGCAGCGAGACAGTGCCTGTGCGAGTCCTGCTGCATGCGAACATGCAGCCCAGGCAGCCGATGCAGCGCTCGGGATGGGCGACCTTCAGGCGGCGACGCTTCTTTTGCTCTTTCATCTCTGCCTCGACATTTACATTGCCAACCATTCATCTTACCGTCCAGAATAGTGATCAAGACACAATTCAAAAAACCAAAAAAATGGATCGCAGGATCCTTTTGATCTACTCCACTTTCACGAACCTGTTCTCCAGGGCCTTCATGACGTGTGGCAGAGTGGTGTACTCCATGTCCTCCATGGGCAGTCGCTGCGGCTCGAAGGGTCCGTGAGCTCTCAAGTAGTCTGTGATCTCCAGGCATCTATGGCGAGTCAGGTCGTAGGCGACGTCTGCGAACAGGTCCGCAGGACCGACGAAGCTTCCCTGAGCCATCTGGAAGCCTGCTGCAATGACTCTGGGCGGTCCGTCAAACCTCGTGGGATGGGCGGTCTCAAAGGAGCAGGGCATCAGTGGCCCGTTGTGGCTGCCGCGCATCCATCCGCTGACCAGGTGACCCAGAGCAAAGGGCTCCAGCACCTCGCCCAACGCCGGCAGGCCCGACTGGCACCTTACCAGGGCCACGGGGTCGTCTTTGCCAACGTATGTTCCTGCTGTCTGGTAGAGCTTCTCAGTGCTCACAACTGCCACAGGCTCTTGCTCCGAGATCTTGCTGCCAGGCTTGCAAAAGACCCTCTTGATCACATACCTGCTCTTTGCGCCGATCAGCGCCAGCATGTCGTACATCTCCGCCGGGCAGTCCATGAAGACCCTCTTGTGCTCCATGATGTCCCATATCTCGAAGGCGAAGCCATGATGGCAGGCAGGATCGATCACCAGGCCTGCGGTATTGAATGGATCTGCAAACATCTTGAAGATAGGGAGATTGAAGGCGCCAGGCTCTGTCTTGTCCATCATGAAAGCCACTATGGGCTCCGAGGTGCGCTCATTGATCTCCATCTCTGCCACGCCAGGTCCCATCCCGCGGATGTTGCCGCTGAAGGCATCTGCAAGCAGGTCCTGACCGGCTCCGTAGAGCTTGAGCTTCTTGGCCTTCTCCGTTGCCTCCTCGAAGGTCTCCCATGCCAGGGCATGGATGTCGCCGCTGTCGCAGCCCTCCTTGTGGCTCATCAGCAGCTCCAGGTCGTCGCCGCAGGAGAGCACTCTGAAGTCGATCAGTGCGCCTGACTTCTTCGCTTCTCGAAGCTTCGACTCAGCTGTCTCGATCAATGCAGGATGGACAGAGGAGTGGCCTGGAAAGCCACCCACATCTGCCTTGATCAAGCTGATCGTAATGGATGGCATTTAGTCCCTCCATCCGAGCGAGAACCTGCGGCTGGGCAAATTATAAGCCAGATAATATGATCTTGATGAATTCCTCCAAGCACCCAGAGAGGTCATTTTAATTAGCTTTATTATGTTGCTTAAAATATCCAATCGTCCGTTTGTCCCAAACACACTTTTTACAATTTCGTTTTCATGATCTGTGGCACCGAATTTCAGGTAGTGCTCGTATCTTTCAATGAATTCCATTAAGATCCCTCAAATGTAACTTTATCTTGATGCCCTTAAATATGTTCTTAAAGATACATAAACTGTTTTCAACCGTTCCACTAAAAACGAATGGTCTACATCTGCGATTGCCTGAGGTAGCTATCTCTGCCATTGTGTTATCAGGGTTGATCTTGTCCTTTACATATTAACTTTGCGTTTGCCTACTGCGCTTAATTTTTTAAATTGGAATTTATTATCCTTGGTTTGATACGTAAACATATTTTGATGGGGCAAAGTTATTTATTTATTGATTAAATGTTGATTAAAAAGGTGGTCGTTCATGGTATGCCTTGCTGAATATGAGGTAGGCGGAGACGAAACTATCCGGATTGAAGTTGAAGAAATAGAGACAGGTTTTGTGCCGTCTTCTTTAGGATTCGATATATTAAAAACAGATAAAAAATTTGAAGATATCATCTCTAATTTGGATTCCTCCCTTAACATTCTATATGATAAAATAAGAAATGTCAAGCATAAGCCAAAAGATGTCTCAGTCGAATTTGGACTGAAGATAACTGGCAACTGTCAAGCATTTATAACTTCTGCTGGCATGGCAGCTCAATTTAAAATTACCGTAACGTGGGAGGGCATCACTTAAATGACAGCTAGCAAACTTGGGTCGCACGTAGTTCGGATTTTATGTGGCAATAGACCTGTGGGCGGAGGTCTTTTGTTAGACAATGAACATATTTTAACCTGCGGATACATTATAGATAAGATAGATAAGATCAAAGAAATGCAAAAAGACAAACCACTCGATAAAATATGTATAGAGCATATGTGGTCACATGATAAAAAAACTATTGCAGCTACTGTCTTAATATCCCTCTACGATAAAGGGCTTGAAGATCTTGAGAACGATATTGCGATCATTAAATTAGATCAAAGATTAGAATCAGTGAAGCCAATTAAATTAATATTGGTAAATGGACTTGTAGGTCATAATTTTTGCTCTTATGGTTTTCCCATGGGCCATGATAAAGGAATTTTTACCGAAGGAAAAATAGGATGGGAACATAATGGCAATAGAATCATACTTGAAAATTATAAGAACTGCAAGATACCTTTGCAGAGAGGGTTTAGCGGTTGTCCAGTTTGGGATGTCTCTCTGAAAGGAATCGTGGGAATAATAGCCGCGACTGACGAAAAAAATAGCATGGGAACATTTATTTCAGCAAAAGAATTAACCAAATCATTGGAAATAAAATGGCCAAAGATCAAGGATTTCGTATGCGAATACACATATGATGAACCATGTAGCACATCTTTTTCTGAGGAAATGCACGAGATACTTCGCCCGTGGGATGACATTCATAATTTATTTAGGAATATTGATGAGATCAGCAAAAGTAGAATGGAATTGTTCAATTCAGGTGCGATATCCGAGGATGATTTAAAAAGATTGAACTGTATTTCTAAACAGATCACCGAGAAATGGAGGGAATTCAGAGAGATATACAACTTTCAAAGCTATAAATATATATTCAATTTTCCTGCATACGACGAGTTTCACAGTATTAATATAGAGCGAATTATGTATAAGCTTCTTCCAAAGTTGTTCAAAAAATCGTGGGTTGAGGATAATAAAGTTATTTTGTTTGATAGAAATAATATTAGTTTTACCTTCTTGCTTTTAGCGTCGGCATGGCTTCACGATATTGGAATGATAACTAGCTTGCTGGAAAGGAAGCCGTCTGATAAGGAAGAGGATATAGAGAAACAATATTTAGATATCCTTAATAATCATCACGAAAAATCTATAGAATATATATCAAATAATCGTGATGCTTTTAAGTTGCACGATAATGAGCCAGAGTATCTCTCGGATATATGCAAATTTCACATGCACAAAGATTATTCACGACTGCATGAATGCAATAAAAAACTTAAAGACAGAGGATTGAGAAATAGGATAAATATTCCTCTCATCACATCATATTTAAGGTTAGCAGATTCTCTTCAGATACCAAGAAAGACCACCGATATAAAAAGTTATATGGCTCTGGGACTTGATGATTCATTTGTAAAATTTCAGTGGTTGAAATCCCAGATAACAGCGGATTATGATGTTGATCCAGACGCATTTAAGGTCAAAATTATTTTAAAAATACCTGAGAAGATTTATGATGATATTAAAGAGAAAGAGGATAAAGAGAAAGAGGATAAAGACATTGAGGCGAAAAAATTAGAAGAATCTGTTAATAATTTGCGCCAATCAATAGAGATCGAATTGCAAAACGAGATCGACTGTATCAAGGATATTATCGTAGATGGTAAAATTGATTTTTATCTTTATGCTGAATGCAAGACCGAAAAATGTTCTAAATTTAATGAATGTTCAGAGAAAGATTTTAAAGAGCTCTTAAACGATATCGAACTGTTCGGCCCAAGAATGTCACCCAATGCCAGTGCAGTGATGGGTGTAGTTTTAAAACAGATCGAGTCAATTCTATCGGGAAGCGATCAGAGAGCAAATTTAGAGAATTTACAAAATTATAATAATACTGTTTTAAGAAGGATTAAAGATAAACGACCTTGTCATGTATTTCTTCATAAAGTTGCCGACTTCCTTACTAATTCTCTTTCAAAAAAAGACCAAGATTGCGAGAGCACACATAGGATTATAAATGATAAATTATCTTATTGGAACGAAAAAATTGATAGTATAAAAACTGCCCTTCCCGATGTCGCTTACGGCATATTAGCCGATAACAAATTCTCTTTACTTTTATATGGTTACAGTAGTTCGATAATCAATTGTTTAGAAGGTGCAATAAATAAAAATGACGACTTGAGGAACATCGAGGTATATGTATGTCAGGCTGCCACAAAAAATGAACTAAGATATAATAATAGATTAGTTTATAATGATGGACTAAAGTATATACATGAACTTAGAAGGCTGAGAATGAAAAAGATATATTACATCACAGATGTCTGCCCTTCTCATATCTTCTCAGAGGGAAAGATCTCCAAAGTGCTGTTCGGGGCGAATGGCATCGAGCCCGATGGGAGTATACATCACACACTTGGACATTTAGCTATTGCAGAGATGGCATATATGCACGGTGTCTGGGTGTTTGTAGTAGCAGATTCGCTGAAAATTGGGAATATCGATGCAAGCAAGCTTGGAGGTGTTCGTGGAAATGAGTGGTTAACAACAGATATTGATAAAGAGGAGATACTACAATCCGCCGAAGTGAATAATTACAACCCCAGGGGCGACAAGGTGTCAGCAGATTTAATAAGCGCTATTGTCCTTGAGAAAGGCATAATAAGGCCCCAAGATGCTGAAAAATATATGGATATTAGCTAGTTATGATTTATTTTGAAAGTTGTGTATGGAAATTGGGGAAAAAATTGAGGAGACCAGATCTTAAATGGAACTAATCGCAAAGTACCACGTTGAAACAGACCTTCCCATCGCGAAGGCAGCCGAGGCCATCGCCGCCGAGCAGTCCACAGGCACCTGGACCGAGGTGCGAGGAGCAGACAACCCCTTGGCTGCACGGGTGATCAGGGCGGAGGGGACAGATGTTGAGATCGGATTTTCTGAGGAGCTCTTTGAACCCGGAAATATCCCTCAATATCTCTCTGTTGTGGCGGGAAATCTCTTCGGCCTGGGAGCTTTGAAAAAAGTCCGCCTGCAAGATGTCATCTTTCCCGAAAGCCTGATGCGGGCGCACAAGGGCCCACGCTTTGGCATAGAGGACGCAAGAAGGATCCTGGGAGTCTACGACCGGCCATTGGTCGGGACGATCGTCAAGCCCAAGGTGGGGCTGGACCCCAAGGGCACCGCCCGGGTGGCGGAAGAGGCTGTTCGCGGCGGCCTGGACCTGGTGAAGGACGATGAAACCCTGACCAATCAGAGCTTCTGTCCCTTGATCCCAAGGCTGGAAGCCGTCATGAGCTCTCTTGACAGGGTTGAGAGGGAGACGGGAAAGAAGGCATTTTATGCTGTGAACGTCACAACTGCTGGGGACCAGATTTTAGAGCGCGCTGAGGAGGCGGTGGACCACGGAGCCAACATGGTCATGATCGATGTGCTCACCGCAGGCTTCTCCGCCCTGGAAGTGCTATCTCGAAATGTGAAAGTGCCCGTGCATGTGCACAGGACCATGCATGGCGCATTCACTAGGGACAAAGCGCACGGCATCTCCATGGTGGTGATATCCAGGCTTGTGCGCATGGCTGGGGGCACCAACCTGCATACTGGAAGCTACATGGGCAAGATGGCCAAAGAGACGCAGGAGAACGACATGTCCAGGGATGCACTGCGCAATGAGTGGCATGGCCTGAAGAGGGTCTTTCCGGTGGCTTCAGGAGGAATTTATCCCGCCAAGGTGCATGGCAACCTCGACGGCTACGGCATAGACTGCATCGTTCAGGCCGGCGGAGGAGTCCACGGCCATCCAGATGGAACTGCTGCCGGAGCCAGGGCCATGGTTCAGGCAGTGGAGGCGTGGCAGAAGAAAATCCCACTCCAGGAATACGCAAAAGATCACAAAGAGCTCGAAACAGCCTTAAAATATTGGGGATCTTAAAAAGGAGGACCGAATTGGGCGCTTCGCCTGAAGCGAAACCGAAGAGTTTATATTGGTAGATGAGGATGGTCTGAAGCGTTTATCACGAGCCAAAGTGATGTAGCGCTGTTTGAAAACAGAAGAGGTGTAGAGAGGGAACATGTAGAGGGATCAGATGGCTAGAGACGATATCTTATCGAAAATCAAAGCGGCAGAGGCTGAAGCCAAGGCTGCAGTCCAGCGAGCCTTGGAGGAAAAGGAGAAGAAGATAGCCGCTGCCACCACTGAAGCAGTGAACCTCGTCAAATCCGCCGAAACTGATGCGCAGGATTACTACGACAAGAGCGTTGCCAAAGCAGAGGCAGACGTCAAAGCCAAGAAGCAGTCGATCATTCAGAGCGGTGCTAAGAACGTCAGTTCCATGAGCGGCAGCGCCAGTACGAAGCTGGACAAGGCAGTCGAATATCTGATGAAGGAGTTTATGGGGTTGTTGCATGCTTAGACCCGTAAAGATGAGTCGTGTTGTCGTCGCCGGGTCAAAGGACGTAATTGCTCCTGTTGTAGAAAAGCTTCATGAGTTGCACTTATTGCACATTGTCAACTATAATGGCAACCAGCCAAGCTTCGAGATGGGCAAGCCCATCGGCAAAGCCAGGGAATACTCTGAGAACCTCATAAAGCTCAGATCTGTAACCCGGTACCTTGACATTAAGAACAAGGCCCCGGAGAAGGTCTATCCAGAGAGCCAGGTTCTGTCCGAGATGGACAACCTTCTAAATAACGTCGGGGCAGACATCACCGCTACTTATGAGCGCATCACTGCGATCGATGCAGAGGTCAAGTCCAAGCAGGACCAGATCAAAGTTCTTAAACCCTTAGCTGTATTGCCGCTGCCGCTGGAAGCTTATTATGGATATGATTCTCTCGCGACCTTCGTTGGCACAGTCGCAACGCCGGTCGATGCGGATGTGGCAAAGGTCTCTCCGACAAACGAGATCTACTCCGGAAGCGCTAAAAATGCAACTGTTGTAGCTGTATTTGTGCCCATAGACAAGGCAGGCGAAGTGTCATCTGTCCTATCTGAGCATGGGTTTGCGGAGATGTCAGTACCCAAGCTTGAGGGCAGCGTAGACTCTGCGATTGCGACGCTTGAAGGCAGCATCAAATCACTGGAAGGCGAAAAGGCGCCACTCCAGAAGAAGCTGGCCGACATGAAGAAGCAGTACGAAGACTTGATGCTCGCAACCGATGAGTATTTGTCGATGCAGACCCAAAAGACCGAGGCACCCCTCAGGTTTGCTGAGACGGACAATGCCTTTGTCATCGATGGCTGGGTTCCATCGGATCAGTTCTCTCGGCTCAAGGGCGAACTAGAGAGCACAGCAGGCGGCAAGGTCGACGTTCAGCTTATCGACGACAAAGAAGCAGATGGTCTGGTAGAGCAAGGCGAAGACATCCCAACGAAGATAGACAATCCGAGCCTGGTCAAGCCCTATGAGCTGATCACGAGGCTATTCGCAATTCCCGAATACAAGGAATTCGATCCGTCTTTGCTCATATTCGTCTTCTTCCCAATCATGTTCGGCATGATCCTGGGAGATATCGGGTATGGCATAATGACATTTCTGGTCGTCTTGCTGCTCAAGAAGAAGTTCAGAACCGAAGGATGGCAGCAGCTTACCAACATCGTTTTGATCGCTTCAGTTTGGGCTATCATATTCGGTATATTCTTCGGCGAGATCTTCGGCCCGCTGGGTCTGTGGGGCAGGATAATGGGACACTTGCCTGAAGCTCAGATAGAGCTTTTAAAGGAAGAGGGTCTGTATTTCGGCGAGGGTGTTTTCGGATCGCTGGGACGACTCGGTCCCCTGGGCATATTCCCCATGGATCGTCTGGCAACAAACGCTGTTCTGTTGTTGATTGGTACTAGTATTTTCATCGGCGTAATTCATTGCAGCGTCGGTTCAATTCTTGGAATTAAGACGGAATTGAACTATGGTGAGAAGAAGCACGCCTACTTCGAGAGGCTTCCTGTGATGCTCTTCCAGATATTCTTCTCGATAGCCCTGCTAGGGCTTGTCATGGGACAGATGATGATGGTATATCTGGGCGGCCTCATAGTCGTAGTCTCCATAGTGATGATGGTCATGGGACCAGAGGGTCCAATGGGACTTGCTCACGTGCCTTTCTATGTGAGCAATTTGATCTCCTACTTGAGGTTGCTGGCCATCGGCCTGGCTTCGGTAGGTCTGGCCTTCGCAGCCAATCAGCTGGCATTCTATGTCATAATGCCTATGCTGAGCGGCGGGGCCACGAACAGCGCAGAGTTCTCGATACCCGCGATCATTATCGGTATACTGGTACTGACGGTCGTCCATTTCATCAACATGCTGCTGGGAATACTGTCTCCATTCATGCATCCTCTCAGGTTGCACTATGTGGAGATGTTCACCAAGTTCTACAGCGCGCATGGTGGTGGAGTTGAGTACAGCCCCTTCGGACACGTCCGGAGGTTCTTGAAGGCATGAACCTGATTGAACGAATCAAAAGATTGAACGCAAAATGTGATATTCATAAATTGGAGGATTGAGGAAAATGGCAGTAGTAGCAGATGCTGGAGTATTGTACGGATTGTTGGCTGTTGGTGCAGGTCTCGCAACAGGGCTTGCAGGCATTGGTGCAGGTGTTGGTGAGCAGGGCATCGGCGCGGCTGTAGTCGGCGTCGTGGCAGAGGAGCCCGGATTCCTGGGCAAGGGTCTATTCCTCATGCTTCTGCCCGAGACTCTGATCATCTTCGGTCTCGCCGTATCGTTGATCCTGATGTTCGCCTGGACACCCTTCTCTGCCATAGTGACACCCTAAGTTGGCCATTTCCAAAAGGGTGAGAGGCAATGGCACTAGATGCAGTGGTTGAGTCAATCCTGGCGACCAGTAAGGACAAGGTCGCTCAAATTAACAGCGAGGCAGACCAAGAAGTTGCCAGGATTCTCAATGAAGCTAGGGAACGTGCCGCAGAGATCAAGTCCAGGAAGGAAGCGGAGGTTGTACACGCCGTTGAGGCCATCGAGCGCAGGGAGGTCTCCAGCGCCAATCTCGAGGTCAAGAGGGCGGAGCTGAATGTTCATAAAGATCTCCTGGAGCAGGCCCGTGTCAAGCTCTTCGAGAAGATCAAGAATCTTCCCAAGAAGGAGAACGAGGCATTGCTCAAGAAGATGCTCGAGCCATACGATCTCAAGGATATGAAGGTCTACTCAAATAAGAGAGATGAGGCCTTTGTATCCTCTCTCGCCTCAAATTACGGCGGGAACCTGGACATCATAGGCGGCGCTGTAGTTGAGAGCAAAGATGGAGCTCTGCGTTACGATTTAACCTACGAAACTCTTGCGCGTGAGGTCTTTAATAACCGCATGAAAGAGGTTTCCAGGATCTTATTCGGGTGAGGACGATGCCTGTACTACGTTTGCCGAAGTTCGGAAAACCGGTGAAGTACGCTTACATCACGGGCAGAGTCCGGGCGATGAAGACCAAGCTCATCCCTGCAGAGATGTATCCGAGGATGATGAGCATGGAGATGGCCGAGATCGCCCGATACCTGGAGGAGACCCAGTATAAAGATGAGATCGATGCGCTCTCCAAGGATTACTCCGGAACGGAACTGATTGAGCATGCCACATTTGCCAATCTGGCCAAGACCTTCAGGAAACTAGCAGAGGTCTCTATAGACGAGCCTGCATTCCTGATTCTGGAGTATCTCCGGCGTTGGGATGTCTGGAACATCAAGACCCTTCTGCGTGGAAAGCACTATGGGGCAAGCGAGACGGAGATCATGAAATATCTTGTGCCTGCAGGCGAATTATCTGCAGAGCATCTCGATGAGCTGGCCAAGAAGGAGACAGTTCAGGATATCATCTCTGCCTTCGATGGGACGGATTATGCCAGCGCACTGGCGCAATACGACGGCAAGAATCTTGCACCGCTGGAGAACGCCCTAGACAAGCTCTACTACTTCAGAATGGAGCGTTCGGTGGGTGGCACTCTTTCCGTGGGCGGTGGCCTGCTGCTCAAGTACGTCCGCAGGGAGATCGATATCAGAAATCTGATCACTCTCTTCAGGATGAACAAGGCAGGCGTCGATGCGGCCATTATCCAGGAGAACCTCATCCCCGGAGGGAAGTTGCACGATGAGCTGAGCCGCATGGCAGGCCAGCCTTTCGGCGAGTTCCTTCGCGGGTTGGAGGGATATCCATTCTGGTCTTCGATCTCCGATATCGCCACGGCCGATGTCGATGCTATTAGCCGAATCGAAGCCAGATTAAAGGCATATCTCATCAGGTATGCATGGGCTCTTTCGAACTATCATCCGTTATCTATCTTGCCGGTACTCGGTTATATGGTGAGCAAAGAGACAGAGGTTGCGAACATCAGAAAGATCGTTCGCGGAAAAGAGGCCGGGCTTCCTGCGGAACTCATAGAGGAGCAAGTGGTGGTGGCTTAAAATGGAGATTGCTTTTGTTGGAGGTAGCGAGAGCGTCCTTGGGTTCAACTTGGCAGGAGTAAAGAAATCTTTTGCGGCCAACACCGAAGAGGAGCTAGTCTCGAAGATCGGAGAGGTCATGGCAGATTCCAATGTGGGGATTCTGGTGTTAAAGCAATCGGATTATAACAAGCTGCCCAAGAGACTGCAGGAACAGCTGTCCGAGTCAACCAGGCCGACCGTAATTGCCATCGGAACCGAGCAGAGCACAGAGATGAGAGAGAAGATTAAAAGGGCAATAGGTGTTGATTTATGGAAGTAGGCAAAGTAAAGCGAGTCGCCGGACCAGTGGTTCAGGCTACAGGCCTGAAGGCTTCGATGTACGATCTGGTTCTGGTCGGCGAGGAAGGGCTGATGAGCGAGGTCATCGGCATTTCCGGAAATAAACATGTTATTCAGGTATACGAGGATACGGGCGGTGTCAAGCCAGGCGAGCCCGTGAAGGAGACTGGGGCCCCACTTGTAGCGCAGCTGGGTCCAGGCATTCTGACATCCATTTATGACGGCATTCAGCGTCCTCTCACAAAGCTTGCCGAGGCATCCGGAGACTTCATCAGCAGGGGTCTCTTCGTAGACGGCGTCGATCACAAGAAGAAGTGGGAGTTCAAACCAATAGTCAAAAAAGGCGACACGGTCAAGGCAGGTCAGACCATTGGTGAAGTCCAGGAGCAGTTGCTCATCAAGCACAAGATCATGGTGCCACCAAGATCCAAGGGCGGTACCATCAAGGAGATCTACTCTGGCAACTTCACAGTTGATGAGACAGTCGCAGTCCTGGAAGACGGCACAAAGCTCAATATGCTGCAGAAGTGGCCAGTCAGGCAGGCCAGGCCAACGATAAAGAAGCTGGCGCCTACAATCCCCCTGAGGACTGGGCAGAGGGTCATTGATGGATTCTTCTCCCTGGCCAAGGGCGGAACTGCAGCCATCCCCGGCGGATTTGGCACGGGCAAGACCGTCATGCAGCAGACCCTCTCTAAGTGGGCAGATGTGGATATCGTGGTTTACGTGGGCTGTGGTGAGCGTGGCAACGAGATGGCAGATCTACTGCACGAGTTCCCAGAGCTGGTCGACCCCAGAACAGGCAGGCCCCTGATGGAGAGGTCTATCGTCTTCGCAAATACATCGAACATGCCTGTGGCCGCACGTGAGGCGTCCATTTACACAGGGATGACAGTCTCTGAGTATTACAGGGACATGGGCTACGATGTCATGATGACCGCTGACTCCACCTCAAGGTGGGCTGAGGCCATGAGAGAGCTCGCCTCCCGTCTGGAAGAGATGCCTGGTGAGGAAGGCTATCCTGCATACCTCGGCGCTCGTCTCGCCGATTTCTATGAGCGCGCAGGGCGCGCAGATGTATTGGGCGGCGGCCAGGGATCAGTTAGCGTCGTCGGTGCTGTATCCCCACCTGGCGGCGACTTCACCGAGCCTGTCACACAGAACACACTGAGGATGGTCAAGGTGTTCTGGGCACTGGACTCCAAGCTGACGCAGAGGCGCCACTTCCCATCCATCAACTGGCTGGATTCGTACTCTCTGTACGACAAGGACTTGGAGCCCTGGTTCGTGGAGAACGTCAATCCCGACTGGAACAAGAACAAGAGACGCGCAATGGCCATATTGCAGGAGAACGCCGAGCTGGAAGAGATCGTGATGCTCGTAGGTTCCGATGCCCTGCCCGAGGACCAGCAGATCACTCTGGAAGTGGCAAGGATGATCATCAACTTCTGGCTGGCTCAGAGCGCCATGCACCCAGTCGACACATTCTGTCCTTACAAGAAGCAGTTCGAACTGCTGGCAGCCATCCTGAAGTACAGGGACTATGCAGTCGAGGCTCTGCAGAAGGGCATATCAGTGGAGCAGATCAAGTCCGTCCCATCCAAGGATGCCCTGGCCAAGGTGAGGCTGGAGGCTGAGTACGAGCCGATCCTGCAGAAGGTTATGGCTCAGATGGACGCCGATTTCAAGGGGTTGAAGTGAGGAGGGATCAAAATGACCAAAGAGTACAAGACTATTACTGAGATCAAAGGACCTCTGATCTTCGTTGAGAAGACCGAGCCCGTTGGCTACAATGAGCTGGTCGAGATCAGGACCGGCGGAGAGTTGAAGAGGGGACAGGTGCTGGATACATCCGATGAGATCGTGGTCGTTCAGGTATTCGAGGGAACCGGCGGTCTCTCCAAGGATAGCGCAGTCAGGTTCACTGGAGACGTCATCAAGATGCCTCTGTCACCGTCGATCGTCGGGCGTGTCCTGTCTGGGTCCGGAAGGCCGAGAGATGGCGGGCCGGAGATCGTCCCCGAGGTCATGAGGGGCATCGCAGGAGCAGCCATCAATCCTGCATCACGCGAGAAGCCCAGAGCCTTTATTCAGACCGGGATTTCGACCATCGACGGCACAAACACCCTAGTGCGTGGCCAGAAGCTGCCCATCTTCTCGGGCGCAGGTCTTCCGCACAACGACGTTGCTCTGCAGATCGCAAGACAGGCCAAGGCCCTCGGCGAGGCCGAGTCCTTCGCGGTGATCTTCTGTGCCATGGGCATCACCAACGAGGAGGCCCAGCACTTCCTGGCGGACTTCGAGAGGACGGGAGCCCTGGAGAGGGCAGTCGTGTTCCTCAACCTGGCCGACGACCCAGCTGTGGAGAGGATTCTGACTCCCCGTCTTGGCCTGACCACCGCTGAGTATCTCGCATTCGATCTGGACATGCACGTGCTCATCATCTACACGGACATGACCAACTACTGTGAGTCGCTTCGCCAGATGGGCGCTGCTCGTGAAGAGGTGCCCGGAAGGCGTGGCTATCCGGGATACATGTACACCGACTTGGCAATCCAGTATGAGCGTGCAGGGATCATCAGGGGCAAGAAGGGATCCATTACCCAGTTCCCCATCCTGACCATGCCCGGCGATGACATCACTCATCCCATACCGGATCTGTCCGGCTACATCACCGAGGGTCAGATCATAGTCTCCAGAGAGCTGCACAGAAAGGGCATCTATCCGCCTATCGATATTCGCCCCTCTCTATCCCGTCTGATGAACTCTGGAATCGGCAAGGGCCACACACGCGAGGATCACAGAGCAGTGTCAGATCAGCTCTACGCCTACTATGCAGAGGGCAACGATCTGCGTGGTCTCGCAGCCATCGTCGGCAAGGAGGCTCTCTCCGAGCGCGATAAATTGGTACTGGAGTTCGCCGATAAGTTCGAGAAGAAATTCGTCAACCAGGGCAGGGATGAGGACAGATCCATCTTCGAGACGCTCCAGATCGGGTGGGAGCTTCTGGCGGATCTGCCTGAGTCAATGCTCACCAGGATCGACGATAAATACATCAAACAGTACCATCCCAAGTACGCTGGAACAGCGAAGAAGTGAGATCATGGCCGTAATTAGAGGAACAAAACCGACCAGGGCAGTGCTGATCGCCCTCAAGAGAAGGATGAAGGTCGCACAAACCGGTCACTCGCTCCTCAAGATGAAGCGCGACGGCCTCATGATCGAATTCTTCGAGGTGCTAAACAAGGCCAAGACGGTCAGGAAGGAGCTGGTCGAGTCTCTGCTCAAAGCTGAGCAGAGGCTACACATGGCCATGGCAATTGAAGGGACGGTCGCCATAAACAGCGTGGCATATTCCCTGCAAAAAGAGCCAGCCATCCAGCTTGAATCCAGGAACATCATGGGTGTAGTGGTTCCAAAGATCACTGCTGATGCAGTGCAAAAGAAGATGTACGAGCGTGGCTACGGCATCATAGGGACCAGTTCAGCCATCGATGAGGCTGCCGAGAGCTACGAGACACTGGTGGACAAGATCATCCTGGCTGCAGAGGTAGAGACAGCCCTTATCCGGCTGGTCGAGGATATCGACAGCACGAAGAGGCGTGTCAATGCTCTGGAGTTCAAGGTGATTCCCGATATCAAGGACACCATCAAGTTCATCGGCATGGCCTTGGAGGAGATGGAAAGGGACAACGTGGTCAAGCTGAAGATGCTGAAGGGCAAGTCCCAGAGGCGCGTCGCAGAAGAAGAGGCCAAGAAAGAAGCAGCTAAAGCTGCAGAAGCTGCTGCCCGGGCTTCTGCTTGAAAGTCGCAAGATGTCGAACTGGTTTGAGCGAAAAGCTGAGGACTGGTTTGGGACGCCTGAGAAGAAGATGCGTCTTCTTCAGTGGTTGGTGTACGTCACCAACCTCTACATCATTTTTGGAATATTTGTCTTAATCTGGATTCTTTATGGAAAATATATCATACAGGCATGGAACTATTATGTAAAATAGTAGTTATAAAAATTTATATAAGGCGGTAGTTAATATAAAACAGTAGTTAATATAAATAATATAAAACAGTAGTTAATATAAATAATATAAAACAGTAGTAATAATCTTCATCTGATTCTATAACAGCAGTACGGCCAGTTCTCTTTTATATTTTCTA
>MVQH01000022.1 GCA_002067755.1 Methanosaeta sp. PtaB.Bin018 | reverse complement strand
TACCTGGATTGAGTTCCACTGGATCAAACCATTCCACGTGGGCTATGCAGGTCTCGTGGTACCATACGAGAACTATATGATGATCCCGTCGGGCTCTGATTATGTAACTGTGATGGGCAAGCCGACTCTCTTTGGAACTCAAGCTTCGATGCAGCAGGTCATCGATGTGATCTCCGGAGGTCTCCCAACGGACAGCTTCACCTTGCCGCAAGGCAAGGCGGCAGATCTTCAGGTGGCAGCTCTGGGCAAAGGTGCAAACTCATCGCTCTCCGGAGGCTACAAAGAATTTTACTTAGGCGTGAGCAAATCGACTGGCGAAGTGCAAGGCGGCTTCAACCTCACAGCCAGGTATCTTCAGCCGGATGCAGCATCAAGCCAAAAGGCCAAGGAGATCGCAGGCAAATATGGGCTTGATTATGCCACGCAAGGCTCAGAGGCAATGATCCGGGGGGACGTCAGAGTCGAGGATCTGCAAGGAGTGCTGAAAGCCCTTCTCGGACCGTAGCGCAACCTTTTTACATGTTGAGCTTGAGGCAGATCTAATTTGATTTGCGCTTTTGCGATGAATGATGATGGGCTGCAATCGCAGCCTTGAAGGAGAAATTGATCATGGCAAGACCAATATACGTAAGATTTGATGTTCCGGCTGAGCTGGCCTCGAAGTCTCTCGAGGCACTTGAGCTGGCTCGCGATACTGGCAGAATAAAGAAGGGTACAAATGAAGCCACAAAGGCCATCGAGCGCGGCGTGGCACGCCTGGTAATTGTTGGCGAAGACGTTCAGCCTCCTGAAATAGTAGCACATATTCCTGCTCTCTGTGAGGAGAAAAAGACGCCTTACATCTATGTCAAGAAGCAGAGCGAGATTGGCGCAGCATCGGGACTTGGAGTCAAGAGCGCAGCTGCGGCCATTGTCGAACCAGGCAAGGGAAAGGAGCTGCTGGACGAGATAGTCCAGAAGGTCGCGGCTCTGAAGTAGGTGAAATTTCATGGAGGATGAAAACGGCGTACCAGCAGAGGTAATTGAGGTCATCGGCGTCACAGGCATGCATGGCGAGGCGACGCAGATCAAGTGCCGCATCCTGGAGGGCAACAACAAGGGCCGCATCATAACCAGGAACTGCATGGGACCTATTCGCATGGGCGATGTCCTGATACTGCTGGAGACCGCCCGAGAGGCAAAGAAGCTCACCAGCAGGTGATGAAAGAATGGAAGAGAGAAAGTGCACATTCTGCAACAAGGTCATCGAGCCTGGCACTGGCAAGCTCTATGCCAAGAAGGATGGGACTGTCTATTACTTCTGCTCTGCCAAGTGCGAGAACAACGTCGCCCTTGGGCGCGTGACGAGGCGCATCAAGTGGGCCAGGAAGGGGGCATGAAGCCTGGCGGAGATGGAGAGAACCTTCGTCATGGTTAAGCCCGATGGAGTGCAGCGCGGCCTCGTGGGCAAGATACTTCAAAGAATCGAGGAGAAGGGCTTCAAGATCGTGGCCATGAAGCTTACAGTGATGCCTGTGGAGAAGGCCAAAGAGCACTATGCAGAACATGTGGGCAAGAAGTTCTACCAGGATCTGGTGGACTTCATCACCTCAGGACCGTCGGTCTCCCTTGTGGTCGAGGGCCGCGGCGCAATCTCTGCAATGAGGAAGATGAACGGCGCCACCAATCCAGCAGAAGCGGCCCCCGGAACCCTGCGCGGAGATTTCGCCATTGAGACGGGCCGAAATGTCGTCCATGGCTCGGATTCAGCTGCAGCTGCTGCGCGGGAGATAGCCCTTCACTTCAGCGCCTCGGAGCTTGTAGACTACAAGCGAATAGATGAAGGGTGGCTCTACGAGTGAGGGCGGGCTGAGGGATTTTCTGCCTTCCCCATAGGAGCCTTTAAATTCTTAAAAAATAAAATACATTTTTTAGTGATTCTCCTCCAAGGCGATCGGTATGCAGCAGAAGTCAAAAAAGTCCGGCAAGACGAAAGGCAACGACGCCAACCTCAGAACGCCAATAGTAGTAGTGATGGGGCACGTGGACCACGGAAAGACCACACTTCTGGATAAGATTCGCGGGACTGCAATTGCAAAAGGCGAAGCAGGGCTCATCACCCAGCACATAGGTGCCACTGAGGTCCCTTTGGGCGTCATACAGGAATTTTGCGGCTCGCGCTTTGGCGGAGAGTTCCAGGTCCCAGGGCTTCTATTCATCGATACACCAGGACACCACGCTTTCACATCCATGCGCAGTCGTGGCGGCTCTCTTGCAGATCTTGCTGTGCTGATCGTGGATGTAAACGAGGGCTTCCAGCCACAGACGATCGAGTCGCTCAATATTCTCAAGCGTTTCAAAACTCCTTTTGTGGTTGCTGCCAACAAGATCGACCGCATAGGTGGCTGGCTTCCGATCCCAAATGCACCCTTCACAAACACCATGAAGGAGCAGAGCGAGAGGGTTGCCGAGGAGCTGGATACGCGAATTTACGAGCTGGTGGGAGAGCTCTTCAAGTTTGGATTTGATGCCAATAGATACGATCGGATCTCAGACTTCACCAGGACTGTGGGGATAGTTCCCATCAGTGCGGTGACTGGTGAGGGCGTGCCTGACCTCCTTTTGATCCTGGTAGGCCTTGCTCAGAAGTTTCTCAAAGACAATCTGATGCTGACCGCCACCGGCCCTGGAGTCGGGACAATTCTGGAGGTCAAGGAGGAGAGAGGCCTTGGGACCACTCTGGATGTCATCCTCTATAACGGTGAGTTCAATACAGGGGACACGGTGATTGTAGGAACAGCCCATGAGCCAGTCGTCACCAAGATCAGAGCTCTTCTCAAGCCCAAGCCCCTGGCGGAGATCAGATCAGAGGAGAGATTTCTGCCTGTAAAGCATGTGGTTGCTGCATCCGGGGTGAAGGTTGCAGCGCCAAAGCTCGAGAGCTCCCTGGCAGGATCGACCATCCGGGTTGTCACCTCATCCGAAGAGATAGACTCTCTCACCCAGGAGATCAAATCGGAGCTGGAGGCCGTAAGGGTCGATACAGAGAACGAGGGTGTAATTTTAAAGGCGGATACCATCGGGTCGCTGGAAGCTCTGGTGGGTGAGCTGAAGGCGAAGAACATACCCATTCACTTCGCAGATGTGGGGCCCATCTCCAGGAGGGATGTGATCCGCGCCGCAGCCATCAAGGACCCTCTTCTTTCAGCGATTCTCGCATTCAATGTCGAGATTTTGCCCGATGCCGTCAGCGAGATCCAGAAGACCAATGTGCCTGTATTTTGCAGCGATATAATCTACACCATCCTCGAGAACTATGAGCAATGGCTGGATGAACAGAAGATGCGAATAGAGCAGGAGAGGCTGGAGGCGGTGATCCGCCCAGGTGCAGTGCGCCTGCTTCCCGATTGCGTCTTTCGCCAGTCCAAGCCTGCAATAGTCGGAGTGCAGGTTGTGGGCGGTGTGATCAGGACCCAGACAAATCTGATGAGAGAGGATGGCGCAAATATCGGAGAGATAAAAGGAATCCAGGCGCACAACGAAAATGTCGGAACCGCAACGGCTGGCCAGGAAGTGGCCATATCCATCGACGGCCCAACCGTCGGCCGCCAGATTCACGAGGGCGACATACTTTATGTAAACATTCCAGAGAAGCACGCCCGCATCGTCGAGCTCGAATTGAAGTCGAAGCTTGCAGAGGACGAGCGCGAGGTTCTGGAAAGTTTCCTGGAGATCAAGCGCAAGAAGGATCCCTTCTGGGGAAGGTGAACGGAGACAAAAAAAATGCGGGCGGCATGCGCGCCATCCCTATATCTTCTCCACCTCAGCCTTGACCAATCTGTGCACCTCGCCGGGGCTTGCCTTTCCACGCGTCTTCTTCATCACAACTCCCACGATGAAGTTCAAAGCCCTCTCGCTTCCAGCCTTGTAGTCAGCCACGGCATCTGCACTCTCAGCCACTGCCTCCCGTACGGCTTTTTGCACTGCATCGTCCTCTGCCTTGCCAAGGCCCTTTGATTTCACAATCTCATCTGGTGAGCTGCCCCTCCCGTCAAGGAGATCGCGTATGACCTGCACAGCCCCGTCCTCGGTGATTTTGCCCTCAGCCAGCATATTTACGATCCCAGCCATGTGCTCCTGGCTAAAGCCGTCGATGGTCCGGCCGCGGTAATTCAGCTCGCCTTTAAGCACGTCTGCGATCCAGACCGCTGCAAGCTTTGGGGGAGCACGAGCAGCCACAGCTTCATAGAAATTGGCCACCTTGATCTCGGATGTCAGAGACTTGGCGTGATCGTCAGACAGATTGTACTGCTCTACAAACCTCTTGCGCTTGGCATCTGGAAGCTCTGGCAGCGCTGCTTTGATGGCAGGAACCCAAGAGGCGATGCGCAGCCCAACCAGATCGCATTCAGGGAAGTAACGATAGTCGTGAGCCCCCACTTTGCTTCTGATGGAGACTGTGATGTTTCGGATCTCGTCGAAGTGACGCGTCTCCTGCACCACTTTGATGTTGCGGCGCTGCATGTTCTTTTGCCGTGTGATCTCGTAGGAGAGGGCCTTCTCCACTCCCTTGAAGCCTGAGATGTTCTTGATCTCAGTCCGATCTCCTCCTTTCAGGGATATGTTGGCGTCCACGCGCATTGAGCCTTCAAGGGAGCCGTCGAATACCTCAAGATACTCAAGAATGCTCTTCAGCTTATCCAGGAAAGCTCGGGCCTCTTTTGGAGAGCGAAGATCAGGCTCTGTCACGACCTCCAGCAGCGGCATACCACAGCGGTTGTAGTCCACCATGGTGTACTTCGCCCTGTCTATTGTGCCAGCATGCACCAGCCTTCCAGGATCTTCTTCCATATGCGCCCGGTTGATGCGAATATCTCTCTCAACTCCGTCGTCGCCCAGTATCATGATGTGCCCCCTAGTCGCAAGCGGAAAATCATACTGGCTTATCTGGAAGCCCTTTGGAAGATCGGGATAGTAGTAGTTCTTCCTGTAAAAGAGGGTCTCCTCCTCAATTGTGCAGTTCAGGGCAAGCCCTACCTTTATGCCAAACTCAACAGCCTTCTTGTTCAGCACAGGCAGGGATCCTGGCAGCCCCAAACAAACAGGGCAGGTGTGCGAATTGGGCTCGGAATTGTGATAATCCGTTGAGCAGCCACAGAACATCTTTGAACGCAGGCGGTTTAGCTGAACATGGATCTCCAGGCCTATGATGACGTCCTCCATCTAAATCACCTCCGGCATCTTCTCGTGGAAGAAAGTGGCCTTCTCAAATGTGTGAGCTGCCTGAAGGACAGTAGCCTCGTCGAAATGCCTTCCGATGAGCTGCAGGCCGACTGGAAGGTGCCCGGCAAAGCCGCATGGCACAGAGATTGCAGGAACTCCTGCCAAATTTATGGGTACAGTGAATACATCTGCCAAATAGAGCGAGAGTGGATCGTTGATGCGCTCGCCAATCCTGAACGCAGGGATGGGCATGGTGGGCCCTGCCAAGAGGTCGACATCCTTGAAGGCCCTCAGGAAATCTTCCTTGATCAGCGTTCTCACCTTCAAAGCCTTCAGGTAGTAGCGACCATAGTAACCTGCTGACAGGGCATAGGTTCCAAGCAAAATGCGCCTCTTTGCCTCTGGCCCAAAGCCCTTCGCCCGAATATCAGAGAAGGTCGTATGCCAGTCCTTGTCCTCTCCAAGACGCAGCCCATAGCGCAGGCCATCGAAGCGTGCCAGGTTGGAGGAGGCCTCGCTCATGGCGATTACGTAGTAGGCAGCCAGGGCATGTTTTGTGTGCGGCAGGCTGACCTCCTTCCAGGTGGCGCCCAGACCTTCCAGGGTGTTGATCGCATCCCACACAGCCCTCTCCACCTCTTTGTTCACGCCTTCGCCAAAATACTCTCTGGGAATGCCGATCTTAAGGCCGCTAACGCCTTCCTTGATTGGCAGATAGCTCTTCTTTCCTTCGGCAGATGTTGTATCTCTCTCATCATGCCCTGCAATGACCTCCATGAGAAGAGCAGTGTCCTCGACAGTACGGGTCAGAGGCCCGATCTGCTCGAGGGAGTTGGCATAGGCGATGAGGCCATAGCGAGAGACCAGGCCATAGGTGGGCTTCAATCCGACTATTCCACAAAATGATGCCGGACAGCGCACAGATCCGCCCGTGTCCGAGCCAAGGGCGCAAGGGGCTTCGCCGCCAGCCACTACAGCTGCGCTTCCGCCGCTTGAACCCCCAGGAACGCAATCAAGATCCCAGGGATTCCTGGTAGGCCCAAAGCAACTTGTCTCAGTGGAGGAGCCCATTGCGAACTCATCCATATTGGTCTTTCCCATGATGATTGCACCCTCGGCCTTGAGCTGCTGGATCACATGGGCATCGTAAGGCGGGATGTATCCGCGCAGTATGTTAGAGCTGCAGTTGGTCTCTATCCCTTTGGTTGAGATGCATTCCTTGATGGCAATTGGCACCCCTGCCAAACGGCCCTTGCCGGGATTTTTATCAAATTCCCTAGCCTGCTGAAGAGCGCTCTCCCGGGCCAGGGAGGTAAAGCCATTGAGCGAGCTTCTCTCGATCTTCAAGAATAGCTTGCTCAGGTAATCCTCTGCAGATCCTGAGAGGAGCTGTTCTCTCAACTCCATTAGCATAACTACACTATCCTCGGGCTCTTGAAATAACCATTTTCGCGTCGCGGTGCATTTCGCAAGGCCTCTTCTTGCGAAAGAGACGGGCAGGCCACATCCTCTCGGAAGATGTTGGCCAGCTCTACCACGCGATATGTAGGCTCAACGCCCTCAGTATCAACCTCATCCAGTTGGTGGAAGTACTCCAGAATGGAGTTGAACTGCTCCACGAGCTTATCCTTCTCGTCATCCTCGATCTTAATGCTGGCAAGCCAGCCGATGTGCTCCACATCAACCCTTGTGATCATATCATCCCACACATTGAACCTTCAACGGCACATAAGTAAACTACAGCATGTCCAAGAACTCCTTATTGGATATAAAGGCTCTTTATGACATTTTAAGGCATCTTTGTCCTTGCATGTACCATGCATTTTTATGCATGAAATTCAAAGTAAACATGTAGTATATCAGACCAAGGGGTGATAGTATGAAAAACAAGCATTATTTGGCGATTTTATTATCATTAATAATAAGCGGCACGGCTTTGACAGCCTTCGCACAAGACGACGGTGCAAAGATTCCCTCATTTGGGTTTGCAAGGGGGCAGCAAGCAGATCAACTTGTTTTAAATCAAGATTACGTTACATTGAAGCTTTATGTCCTTGAGGGAGGATCGAATAACGACCAATTGATTCCTGGGGTTATGGTTGCGGTAATGGACGCGGCTGGCAATGAATTCGAGGGAACAACGGACTCAAATGGTGCGGTTGTGTTCAAAGGGCAGCCCGGGACTTGGCAGTTCGTCCTATACAAAGATGGCTATAAAACTGCCAAAATGGCCTACAATGTAACCCAATCACATGCCGCTGCTGCATATCTCCAGGAAGCCAATCTGGCCCGAATGCAGTCCTCTGGCCAGTATGACGGGCAGGTAGCTTTGACAGTTCTCGTTCATGAGGGCAGCGTCAATGGCATGCTGCTTTCGGGAGTGCGGATCGACGGGAGCGATGCTGCAGGAAATGAATTTGAGGCCGTCACCGACTCGAACGGATCTGCAGTCATAAGTGGCGTGCCAGGAACATGGCTCTTCAATTTCGCAAAGGAGGGCTATCAGAGCGTCAGCCTCCAATACAATGTCTCAGAGACTCATGAGGCTGCTGCATATCTTCAGCCTGCAGCCGAGGCCGCACAAATGCAGCCTTCAGTACAAAGCCAAGAGCTTGTAGCTTTGACAGTTCTCGTTCATGAGGGCAGCGTCAATGGCATGCTGCTTTCGGGAGTGCGGATCGACGGGAGCGATGCTGCAGGAAATGAATTTGAGGCTGTCACCGACTCGGACGGATCTGCAGTCATAAGTGGCGTGCCAGGCACATGGCTCTTCAATTTCGCAAAGGAGGGCTATCAGAGCGTCAGCCTCCAATACAATGTCTCAGAGACTCATGAGGCTGCTGCATATCTTCAGCCTGCAGCCGAGGCCTGACCTTGTGTCTTGTCCCGCGCTTACGAGCAGCTTTAAAGGAACCGGATGTGTGCGAGCGCATCCGGTTTTCAAAACTGTCTTTCTTGAATTTTTTTTGTCTCAAGACATGCCAAACAAACCCATTGCACGTTGAATCTTAAGCTATGTCTCAAAGCTCCTGCTCTGCACTACATCCAGACAATTCATGGTTCACGAAGTGAACTCCTCCCACGCCCTGAACTATGGGGAGTTCCCGCTCCGTCCTTCGCAATCCTACGAGTTAAAAAGTATCCTCCGGCCTTGCGATCAACCCGTTGAGACTGCATGCACTGCATCATTGCAAAGAATAGCAGAGCACCAGAACCATTGTCCAAAGAGGTCTGGAGAGCTTTTTTGGAAAAAGGAACTATTTTGAACCTTTAAATGATCCTTAGTACGCTGTTTTGCCTTTAATTTGGCAGTCGCCACGGTCTTCTGATAGTTCGTTCGCACCTCGTAATGGTTCGTTCGCTTCTACTTTTTTAAATCGTTCGAAAAATGGTTGGTTTTGTAAGACAACTCAGCAGAAAGCATGAGTTGCTCTTTAGTGGAGGTATAGTACTATGAAATATGTCAAGTTATTGGTGGCATTGTTGGCCGCATGCATGTTTGTGATGCCAGCCTTCTCAATGCCGAACGACGACAACCAGATGAAATATGGAAAGGCCCAAATAGATGCTCCATGCCAGAACCAAGTTGCTGGCGACCATCCAGGAGTCCAGCAGCCGTGCGACTGCATGAGGGATAACAATGTACCTGCTCCCACTATGGGGCCTGCAAATGACAACTGCGCTCCGAGGTCCATGATGGACGGCAAGATGCCCTGCCTGAAGGCAATTGGCGAGCAGAATGGAAAAGAGGAGCCTGCTCCCACTATGGGGCCTGCAAATGACAACTGCGCCCCGAGGTCCATGATGGACGGCAAAGAGCAGAATCGGGACCGCCAGTGCCAGGGGCAATAATTTAATTTATGCACCCTCTAATCGATTAGATAGAATCTGTTGGTCAGGGTTCGTACATCCTGACCAATTATATTTAAATGGCCAACCATATTCTGACCAATTATATTTAAAATTGAGATATTGATAATAATTTGAATATGAATACGGAACTCAAACAGTTCCGCCCCCGAGGAATTATATGAACAATTCTGTTAGACTATTAGTGCTTCTGATGGTGGTTTGGGCGATGATTGTAGTGCTCTTTAACCTTTTAGGCCAGGCTTTCGCCGCGCCATATTATGATAATTCATCTATCGCGTCAAGGCCAGACTTTAGGGGCCCAAATCAGAATGGTCATGTGCCGGTAGACATGTTAGGATATCGGGAGCGAGATCATGCACTCAATGAGAGCGATCCTAACAGGCCTCTCGTCGATCTTGTCTACATGGGACAGGGCTTCGCGATCAAAGGAAACGAGTCTCATGCTCTTTTTGTAAGTGTCCAGAAGCTCAGACATGTGGAGCCCATGATCATAAGGAACCTCATGAATGCAAACAAGAGCATCGAAGAGCTGAAAGAAGCAATCAGCGAGCAGAAGGCTAATATTGTCTATGCTGGTGATATAAAAATAAGTGAATATCTATACAAACTTGAAAACATAAATATAAATCAATCTGAGACTGGATTCTGCATCGATGCAGATCTGGCAGATGCTCTCTCCGACGAAGAGAGCACATCAGTTGTGGGGCACCTTGTGCTAATTGTATTGTATGAGGAGCTCTTGGAGAACTGCGAGGGAGAGCTGATCATAAATGCAAACGGCTTTTCCGGTGCCTATAAGACTCTGCTCAGCAAGCCAGAACATAATAATCCTGCATAATGGCAATTGCGCATCCATGAATCGATTACATAAGGTTGAAAACGCAAATAGAACTATCTTTGGGCTTTATAATCCAAACAGAACTGTTTTAATGTATTTTGCAGATCGTTCATGCCCATAAAAAATCTCGTTCGTTCGGTTCAGTTTTTATATATCGTTCCATGCACTGCACGCCCTATCTGGTTTTGCCCAGAGACATCAGGTTTTAGGGGTCAGACCATGAAAGCTATCCAAGAATACATGAAGCATAAACCATGTTTGAGGGGCCAGATTCTCGATCGCGGAGAACTGAAGCGCGTTGCTCAAGCCTGCGGGCTGAGCCCCCAGGAAGCCAGATCAGAACTGAAAAGGCTGGGATTCACCCTTACCACAAACCATCATGGATTGAGGATCTGGAGGAAACAGCAAGAAGAAGATGCAGTGGTCTCAACGTCTGAATCCTGAGGTTGGGAAGAGATGAAGATCACTGAAATCGACACAGATGGCAAAGTTCTGCTTCCAATGGGACTGAGACACAAGCTGGATCTAAATGAAGGAGATATGTTAGCGGTAGATCAGCTTGGAGATGGGACCATAATTCTCAAAAAGCCAGCAAAGAAAAACAGCACCAAAAGAAGGTGAGCGTGCATTACAAATGTGATCGAATTGAGGGATATCCAGAAGGCCTACCGCATTGGTGATGCTGAATATCCCGTTTTAAAGGGCATAAACCTGGAGATAGAAGCGGGCGAGTTTATTGCGCTCATGGGCCCGTCGGGTAGCGGCAAGTCTACGCTCATGAACATAGTTGGCTGCCTGGACCGACCTACAGGTGGCCAGTTCCTGCTACTGGACCAGGACATAAGCCAGACTACAGATGACGAACTGGCTCGCATAAGGCGCGAGGAGCTGGGGTTCATATTTCAGACGTTCAACCTCATCGGCCGCATTTCTGTCCAGAGGAATGTGGAGGTTCCAATGATGCTATCGGATGTTCCGCATGAGGAGCGCAAAGCTCGTGCCCTAAAGCTCCTCGAAGCTGTAAACGTCGCTCACCGCATGAATTTCAGTCCTCTGAACATCTCTGGAGGAGAGCGTCAGAGGGTGGCAATCGCAAGGGCTCTGGCCAACGACCCCAAGATCATAATCGCCGATGAGCCCACAGGCAACCTGGATCTGAAGAACAGCAATGAGGTCATGAATATTTTGACCCGCCTGAATAAAGATGGCAGGACCATCATCATGGTCACCCACAATCCCGAGATAACTGAGAACTGCAGTCGCGTCATAAGGCTCAGAGATGGACGAATTCTGGAGAACGCATAAATGATCAAATATTTGAAAATTTTCTTATTGCTCCTGCTGATAACGGGCTCGGCAGTCGCTTACGAGTATCACATGCCCGTGAATATCCAATGTACGACCACGCCCGCAGTGCTGATGCCCGGCGATGAGGCCTTACTGGCCATCGAGATGCAAAACGGAGCTGCGTCCTATGGCGCTGGCAAGGATTCGGGCTCGGGAAGCACAGCACAAAGCTCCCTGCTGTCCACACCCATCAATAAGACGGTGCTAAAAGGCACACAGTACTTGAAAGTGCTCACAGCAGATTATAACAACCTCGGTATGATCGGCCCCAATGACAAGATTACTGCATACTATAAGATCAAAGCCTCAGAGAACATCACCAGCGGGACCTATCTTTTGAACTTCCAGGTACAGGGCGGCTATGACATGATCACCATCAACCGCGATATTCCCATCAAGGTCGATTCAGCAACAGTGAACATGGCCCGTGCTGAATCCTCGGCCACCAAGCAGAGCTTCAACCTCAATGTGGCCAATCCACGTGAGAATACGCTCAACGCTGTGACCATCATCCCCTCGGCGAAGGGGATAAAATTCTCGCCTGACGAATACTATATCGGAACCATGGATCCGGACGAGGTCTTCACCATCAGCTTCAGCCTGGAGGCTGCTGACCGCTCAAAGCCGCTCAAAGGAGACAATAACATCAGCTTTGTTGCTAAGTTCAAGAATGGAGACACATGGCACCAGTCCGAGCCATATGTCACCAGCTATACTCCGCCGCTGGACAATACGAAGCAGAACAACCTCCTTCAGCCAGCAGGAATCCTGATCCTGGTCATTATGGCTGCTGGGGTGTACTTGTATCGTAAGAACAAGCTTCCATTCAGGCCAAAGAACGGATCTCGATAGAAGGCCGGAGGCTGCAGATGAGATTATCCGATATGCTGGAGTTCATTGCCGTAGGCTTCAAAGCAGACCGATTCAAGACGCTCATGTCCTCCCTGGGAATAATCATCGGCGTCATGGCGATTGTGGTGATGATGTCCGTGGGCGAGGGGCTTTACTCCGGCGTCTCCTCTCAGTTCAGCACCCTTGACCTTGATGTGATTCGCGTGATGCCGGGGAGCGCCCATTTTGGGGGACCGGGCCAGGCGAGCAAAAATCCCGCCGAGCCTGCGAAGTTCACTGACAAGGATACGAAGGTGCTGGAGAACGTCGTGGGGGTAAAAAATGTGGCACCAGAGACATCTGCCAGCGTAGTGGTGGCCTTTCGCAATACAAATGCCTCGGCCAGCCTCACAGGCGTGGACCCTGACAAAGAGGCTGACATCAAGGAGAAGGTGGCTCAGGGCAGGTTTCTAACATCATCGGACTACAAATCCATCGTCATCGGTGAGGGCGTATCTCAGGAGCTTTTCAGGATGAAGATCACTCCTGGAAACAAGATTCGGTTGTACTACAAGACCAGCAGATACATGGACTTCACAGTTGTGGGTGTGCTGGAAAAAGAGGAGCAGTCGTCTGACAGAGGAATGAACAACCAGAACAATATGATGTACATCACCCACAAGGCGATGAAAGAGCTGCTGGGCGACGAAAACTACTATTATGGATCTTTCCAGGTAACTGTCGAGGATCCTGAGCAGGTGGACAGCATAATCGAAAAGATCAAGAACGATCTCAAGAGGTACCACAAGGATGAGGCATACGATGCCACAACGGCACGAGACATGCTCTCATCGCTCCTGAGCGTTCTTTCCATGATCAAGTACGCTCTGGCTGGAATCGGGGCGATATCGCTCGTTGTGGGAGGAATTGGAATCGCCAATGTCATGATGCTGACTGTGAAGGAGCGCATCAAAGAGATAGGCGTCATGAAAGCCCTCGGCGCAACCATGCGAGACATCAGGATGCAGTATCTGCTCGAAGCTGGTGTGCTGGGCGCTGTGAGCAGCATCATCGGAATCGTCATTGGCATTATCGTCTCCTTTGCCATTGGAACGCTGGCTGGGCTGCCTTCAGCCATAACGCCGTCGTCCATTCTGCTGGGGCTCTTATTCGGAGTGCTGACCACAACCATCGCAGGCGTCTATCCCGCAAACAGGGCTGCAAAGCTCGATCCCATCGAGGCGCTCAGGGCGGAGTAGACAGAGATCGAGCTATTGAGCAGCCTCTCTGTGCAAATTTCCCCTTGCCAGGGAGAATAAGGTGCCCATGATGCACAGCCCTGCGAAGATGCCAAAGGCCACTTTTATGCTGACCATGAGCTCGTCAAGCTGCTCGGGCGCGATCTCAACATGCCCCATGATCACAGAGAACGTGAGCATGACGATGCCCAGGCTCATCATCTGACCGATGAGCCTCATGGTGCTGACCATTCCCGAGGCCATTCCGTAGTCGCACAGATCCACAGAGCTCATGATGGCGTTGGTATTGGGCGAGGAGAAGAGGGCAAATCCAAGTCCGAGGAATACCAGGCCGGCTAAGATGCTTTCAAGCGAGGTTTCTGGTGCCAAGAAGGCAAATTGCGCCAGGCCCATAGCGCACAACCCCATTCCGGCAGAGGCGACAACTCTCGGCTCCACCCTGTCGGACAGCCTCCCGGCTAGCGGAGAGAAGGCTGCCTGGACGATGGGCTGGGCGACGAGGACCAGCCCCGCGGTCTGCGGGTCATATCCTTTCATGTACTGCAAGTAGAGGCTCAGAAGGAATCCAACGCCAAATGTTGCGCTGTAGTTGATAAGCGCGGCCAGGTTCGAGAACAAAAACACATAGTTATTGCGAAAGACGCTGATTTTCACGACGGGGTTTTTCGATCTCAATTCAATTCGCAGGAATGCGACCATCATCAGGGCTGCTAACACCAGCAGATACGTCCCGGCCATATCAGGAATCAGAGAGAGCCCAAAGATGAGCGCGAAGAGCATCATGCCGTAGAGAGCTGTGCCTGCAATATCGAAGTGCCCCGCGTCCTCGCACCGCCACTCTTCCTTGAGACTCCTTTGCGCAAGCAACGCCGCAAGCAATGCATAAATCATAATTGCAGCATAAATGACCCTCCATCCAGAGTGCTGCGTGATGATCCCACCAAGGAAAGGGCCGATCGATGATCCGAGGTATACGATCGCAACATTGATGCCAAGAACCTGGCCCCGCTCTTTGGCAGGGAATGTTTGGGTGAGAATGGCAATTCCAGTGCCAAAGATCATTGCGCTTCCAAAACCCTCGACCACGCGAGAGGCTATCAGCATTTGGACTGATGTGGATATGCTACAAAAAAAGGAGGATACGACTATGATCGACAAGCCCATGACAAATATCTTTTTCCTGCCAAATGTATCTGCTATCCGGCCAAAGGGCACAACGAAGACGGCTGCGGAGAGCAGAAAGCCCGTGACCACCCATCCCAGCAGCACCTCGTCTGGCACAGCAAAATCGGCATTGATTGAGGGAAGGGCAACGTTGACTGACGAGCCCAAAAATGGTGTAATGAAAGAGGTCATGCAGATGATGACGAGCACTAGTTGTTTATCGTTCATTGCAAGCCAATCCAAACGATCAACCTGTTCATAAAGGCATCTTTTGAAAGGCGGCCATACAAAAAAAGAAGAATAAAATAATAACTACAACAAAGTGAAGGACTCACCAGTACCAGTATCTGTAGTAGTACCTTGGATACCAGTAATAAGAGTAATAGTAGCTGTATGGGTAGTAGTATGGGTAGTAATATCTTGGATAATAATGGTATGAATGGTAGTAAGAGTACCACGGAGAGAGCCAGTCATAATACATCAGCGATTTGTGCGTAAACTCCCCAGATTCTGAACCTCCATGTCCCGTGGGCTGTGCAGCGCCCACTGCAAAGAGCAACCCAATGACAAGAAGGGGCAGCATTATCGCAGCCTTAATACTAACACCTCCAGCTAAATTTATGCGATCAAAGTATTAATACCTATTTATCATGTAGATCTAGTTTAAGAAGAATCCATGGGTTGAGAAAAAGAATAGCAGCGGACCCGCCGGGATTCGAACCCGGGTCCGAGGCTCCGGAGGCCTCTATTCTATCCAGACTATACTACGAGTCCAAAATCATAAGGTACGGGCTGTATCCCCTGGAGGGATTTAGCCCTGATTTCGTCCTACCTTGGATTTTAGCTTTCCAGCACGATTTCGATGTTCACGTTCTTCGGGACCTGGATGCGCATGAGTTGGCGCAAAGCGCGCTCGTCTGCATCAAGATCGATCAGCCGCTTGTGGACCCTCATCTCCCAGTGATCCCAGGTAGCAGTTCCCTCGCCATCAGGACTCTTCCTGCAGGGAACCACCATCTTCTTCGTTGGCAGTGGAATTGGTCCTGCCATGTGCACTCCAGTCCTCTGGGCAATCCCCTTGACCTGGTTGCAAATGTCGTCCAGCATCAGAGGATTGGTGCCAGAGAGTCTGATCCTTGCCTTCTGCATGTTTTAACACCAAAAAATTTAGCGTGGGACCACGCTCATGCACATGCCGGCTGCGACGGTCGTGCCCATATCTCGAATAGCGAACCTGCCAAGCTGCGGGATCTCCTTTACCGGCTCAATGACCATGGGCTTGGAGGGCGTAACCATGATGATGGCAGCGTCTCCTGCCTTGATGAAGGCCGGGTTCTCCTCCTTGACAGCGCCAGACCTTGGGTCCAGCTTGGCCAGAATCTGAGTCAGGGTGCATGCGATCTGAGCTGTGTGGCAGTGGAACACAGGCGTGTATCCTGCCGAGATGGCGCTGGGATGCTGCAGAACAACGATCTGGGCCTTGAACTCCTTGGCTACGGTTGGCGGCTTTTCTACATGCCCACAGACGTCGCCGCGACGAATATCCTTCTTTGAGACGCCGCGCACATTCCATCCGATGTTGTCTCCAGGATATGCTTCAGGAACTTCCTCATGGTGCATCTCGATGGACTTGACCTCGCCGGATACATTTGCTGGCTGGAAAATGATCTTATCATTCTTCTTCATGACGCCGGTCTCCACGCGGCCAACTGGCACAGTGCCTACGCCAGATATGGTGTAGACATCCTGTACAGGTACGCGCAAAGGCAGGTTTGTGGGCTTCTGGGGCACCTTGAGGTTGTTCAGCGCATCCAGAAGAGTCGGGCCTTTGTACCACTTCAGGTGCTCGCTGGGCTTGGCTAGGTTGTCTCCCATCAGACCTGAGACCGGCACGAAGGGTACCTCTTCGAGCTTGTATCCGACCATCTTCAGGAGCTTGCCTACCTCGTCTTTCACCTCATTGAATCTCTTCTCATCGAAGGGTGGCGTGGTGGCATCGATCTTGTTCATGGCTACGATCAGCTGATTGACGCCCAGAGTTCTCGACAGGAAGACATGCTCCTTGGTCTGAGCCATGACGCCGTCAGGGACGGCTACGACGAGCACAGCGGCATCTGCCTGGCTGGCTCCTGTGATCATGTTCTTGACGAAGTCCCTGTGGCCGGGGCAGTCCACTACTGTGAAGTAGAACTTGGCGGTATCGAAGCGATGATGGGCGATGTCTATCGTCACGCCCCTCTCGCGCTCTTCCTTAAGGCTGTCCATGACCCAGGCATACTCAAAGGTAGCCTTTCCCTTGGCTGCAGCTTCTTTCTTGTACTCTTCTATGATGTGTGCATCTATAGCACCCGTCTCATACATCAATCTGCCTACTGTAGTCGACTTCCCGTGGTCGACATGTCCAATGAATGCTAGATTGAGATGTGGCTTGGTCTCTGCCATAATCTATTTCCTCCAACTTACACTATCCATATTTTTCTGTATTTCTGCTTTGGTGTTTAATCTTTTCGAAGGCTGCAATCTAGACAACCTTCAAGTAATCAGATGGCTTTGGCATCTCTGGCTTCAAGCCCTTCCTGGTCCTGATCTGCCTGACGGTCTCAAGCAGCAGGTTTGGAGGCAGCGGCTCGAACCCTGCGAACTCCGAGGACCAAAGAACACGACCCTCTGTGGCGGACCTCAGGGCATCGGCGAATTTATCCATCCTGGCCACAGGCATTTTGGCATTTATCGTCGTCATGTCGCCCTCCAGCTCAGTGCTCAGAATAAATCCCCTGCGCCCCTGGATCTCAGACATGGCTCCTCCTTGCATATCCTGAGGCACCTGTATATAGACGTTCTGGAAGGGCTCCAGCAGTACTGGGTCAGCCATGAGGATGCCTGCCTGAACCGCCTGCCTCACTGCAGGTATGACCTGGGCAGGGCCGCGGTGTACAGCGTCCTCGTGCAGCTTGACATCGACGAGCTTTGCTTTGACTCCCTGGACCGGCTCCCTTGCGATGGGACCATTTCTCAGGGCCTCTTCGAAGCCTTCTAAGATGAGCTCCATGGTCTCCTTGAGGTACTGAATGCCTTTGGTCATGTTGAGCAGTATGTTCGTTCCATAGTAGCCTGCGATATTCCTTGCCTCTTCCTTATCCATGCCTTTGTCGATGAGGATCTTCCTGCGCTCAAGCTCCTCCATCTTCATGCTGATCTTGCCTTCCTTCAGGGCATCGATCACGCCCTGCTCGAGGGGCTCGAACTCGATGTAGAACCTATTGTGGTGGTTGGGCGATTTTCCTTCTACGGGCCCTGCTCTGCCCGCGATGGATTCACGGTACACCACTATTGGAGGAGAGGTCTTCAGCTCCACACCGCGATCGCGCTGCAGCCGCGTGATGGTCACATCCAAATGCAGCTCACCCATCCCTGCCATAAGGTGCTCGCCGGTCTCCTCATTGATGGTGACCTGCAATGTCGGATCTTCCTTGGCAATCTGCCTCAAGACCTCAACGACCTTGGGCAGATCGCGCGTGTTCTTGGCCTCTACAGCCACGACCATGACTGGTTCTGAGACGTGCTTGATCTGCTCGAAGGGCGTCATGTTCTCTATGGATGACACAGTAGACCCGACTATCGCATCCCTAAGTCCTGTGACGGCAGCGATGTTTCCGGCAGGGATCTCTGGCACCTCAACCCTCTCAGCGCCCATGACGATCCCAGTCTGCTGAATGCGGTTTGTGTTGCTGACACCGGATATGTACAGCTCCATGCCGCGCCGCAGCGTTCCTGAGAAGAGCCGACCGGTGGCGACCTCACCTGCGTGCGGGTCGATCTTCACCTTGTTTATCATGAAAGCCACAGGCCCCTTGGGATCGCAGGCTGCCATGGCTTTGCCAACAGGACTGTTCCAGTCGCCATGCCAGATGACCTTGACCCTCTCCTTCTGGGCTTCGATTGGGCTGGGCAGGAACTTGACGACCATATCGTTGACTGCCCTGAATAGAGGACATTTCTCCGCCAGCTCTTTCATGTTTCCGCTATGGCAATAGTCGAAGACCTCATTAAAGCCAATGCCGGTCTTCTTCTGCATGGGCACGCTGATGGCCCAGTTATAGAGGGCAGAGCCGAAGGCGATGTTTCCCTTATTCGGATCCAGCTTCCATCCGGCTTTGTACTTCACTGGGTCCATTCCTTCAATGAGCCGGTTGACATTAGCTATGACCTTGAGCAAACGCGTTTGCATGTCCTTCTTCTCGACCTTCAGCTCATTGATCATGCGGTCTACTTTATTGACGAACAACACCGGGCGCACGCCTTCACGCAGTGCCTGTCTCAGCACTGTCTCAGTCTGAGGCATTGCGCCTTCAACTGCGTCTACGACCACCACTGCGCCGTCCACGGCTCGCATAGCCCGGGTGACGTCGCCTCCAAAGTCAACGTGGCCAGGAGTGTCGATCATGTTGATCAAATACTCCTCGCCATCTACCTCGTGAACCATGGACACATTTGCAGCATCGATGGTAATTCCACGCGCCTGCTCCAGGGGATCGAAGTCCATGAAGAGCTGCTTGCCTGCCAGGTCCATGGAGATCATTCCTGCACCACCTAGCAAGTTATCAGAAAGGGTTGTCTTACCGTGGTCAATATGCGCCACGATTCCGATGTTCCTGATCCTCTCAGGCTTGTCCATCAGAGTCGTCACACGTTCTGCAATCTTCTTCCTCTTGCCCATAATACGCCTCGCGAATTTTAAGATAAAGGTTATAATCCTGACTTTAGGACCCGAGAATCCTAGGACTCAATCTATTTAAGCCTTCGGCCCTCTCAGGGCGTTTTCTATCACTGTGGATAAAGCTTAAATCGCTAGGAAGACAGCAAAGCAACGGTTTTTACGATGGCGCGCTTGGTAATGAAGTTCGGTGGTGTTTCCGTAGCAGATGGAAACCGGCTCATGCATGTGGGCGATCTGGTCAAGCATTTCAGCCGCGATAATGAGATAGTCCTCGTCACATCCGCCCTGCAGGGCGTCACAGACGACCTCCTGACATGTGCAAGAAAGGCAGCAAGAGATGGAAATGTCTCTGACGCGATAGATTTTATGGAGAAGCTGACTGAAAGGCACAATCAGGCGATAGACGATGCTATAAAAGATCCCCAGATCGCCAAAGAGACCAAAGAGACTGTGGCTCGAAGGCTCTCTGAGCTTGAGAAGGCATACATAGGCATCTGCTACATAGGAGAGCTGACTGCGCGCTCATTGGATTACATATCCAGCTACGGCGAACAACTTGCAGCCCCAATATTGTCAGGAGTTTTGAGGGATATGAAAATCCCCTCTCAGCATTATACGGGCTCTGAGGCAGGGATAATCACAGACAGCAACTACGGAGACGCACGACCTTTGGAGAAGACATATGAGCTGATTCCACAAAGGTTGCTGCCGCTGAAAGGCGTTCCAGTTGTCACTGGTTTCATTGCCAAGGATGAAAAAGGCATCATCACGACCCTTGGTCGCGGCGGCTCTGATCTGTCAGCATCTCTCATAGGAGCTGCCATCGATGCCGATGAGATATGGTTCTGGAAGGAGACCTCTGGGGTCATGACCACAGATCCAAAGATAGTGCCAGAGGCCAAGTCCATCCCCACCATCTCTTACCGCGAGGCAATGGAGCTTTCCTACTTCGGGGCAAAGGTGCTGCATCCCAGAGCAATTGAGCCCGCCATTAGAAAAGGCATACCTGTGCGGGTCAAGTGCACATTTGATCCCGAAATACCAGGCACACAGATAGTGCATGACGATGTGCCGAAGGCAGATGTGATAAAGGCTGTCACATTGCACAAGAATGTAGCTCTGCTGAACATATCAGGCGCGGGCATGATTGGAACCATTGGTGTGGCTGCTCGCGCCTTCACAGCATTGGCGAAGGCAGGCATAAACATAGTCATGATCAGTCAGGGCTCATCAGAGGCCAATATCTCCATGGTAATTGAGGAGCGACAGATCGAGAAGGCTGAAGATGCCCTGCGCTCTGAGTTCCCAAGAGACCTCGTCAAGGATATAGCTCATGATCATGATGTCTGTGCTGTGGCCGTTGTCGGAGCTGGAATGGCAGGAACGCCCGGCGTCGCTGCCAGGGTCTTCAAGGCCCTTGGGGCTGCGAAGATCAATGTGGTCATGATCAGCCAGCCATCGGGCCAGCACAATATATCATTCGTCGTCGCATCCAAGGATGCTGAGAGGGCAGTGAAGGAGTTGCATCACGAGTTCGGCTTGGGAGGTGAGGCATGAGGAGGCTTACTTACAAAGAGTCTGGCGTGGACATTCACCTGGAGAACAGATCCATAGATGCCATGAAGGCGGTCTTGACCAGTAAGCGCAAAGGTTTCGGCGCGCCCATGACTGAGATCGGGCACTATGCTGGCCTGCTGGACATGGGAAGCTTCGCCTTAGCCATGACCACAGACGGGGTCGGATCAAAGGTGCTCATCGCCAATGCCATTGAGAGATGGGATACAATAGGCATTGACTGCATTGCAATGAATGTAAATGATCTTTATGCCATCGGAGCTGAGCCCATAGCATTCGTCGATTACCTGGCTGTGGAAAAAGTGGATCCAGAGCGCTCAGAGCAGATAGCCATCGGCCTTCGCCGGGGCGCTGAGCTATCAAACATGACGATCGTGGGAGGAGAGACTGCCTCGCTGCCCGAGATCATCAGGGGATTCGACCTGGCAGGCACTGCCATCGGCATAGTGGACAAGGACAAGGTCGTGACTGGAGAGCGAATTCAGGTAGGCGACGCGCTTGTAGGCGTCCCTAGCGACGGGCTGCACAGCAACGGCTACACCCTGGCCAGGCGCATCATTGCCCAGTCAAAGTACACATACTTCGACCAGATGCCTGGCGGAGACAAGACCATCGGAGAGGAGCTTCTAACGCCCACAAGGATCTATCACGAGATCGTCGAGCTGGTCAAAGAATGCGATGTTCATGGCCTGGCGCACATCACGGGCTCAGGACTTCTAAAGTTGCGCAGGATTACGCCCCTGGGCTTCGAGATCACAGACCCGCTGGAGCCACAGCCCATCTTCCATCTGCTGCAGGAGCTCGGAGATGTAGATGATGCCGAGATGTACAGGACATTCAACATGGGCATGGGCTTCGTGATAGTGGTGCCTGAAGAGGAGGTCGAGAAGACCTGCCGGATCATGGGGCCGGGATCGAAGGTCATTGGATCTGTGGTAAAAGAGGGACTGAGGGCTGGCTCCATGACCTTTTAGGCCTGTTTTGCCTCCTTTTCACCGAACATCTCCTCGAGTTTATCCTTGATCTTCTTGATGGAGTCCACTGCGGGGCAGCTCGCATCTATGGGCGGCACACCTGCCAGATCGGCCTCCACGAGACACTTGTCGAATGGTATGGTCCCAAGAACAGATATTCCCATCTGCGCCATCTTCTCGGCAACGGGACCAGGATCGTCAGCCTTGTTTATGACTGCGAAATACCTTGTAATGCCGATCTCTTTGCCAAGCTGCATTATCCTCTCCACAGTCTCAATAGATCTCATGCCAGGCTCCACCACGGCGATCATGGCATCAACGCCGCGCGCTGTGGCCCTGCCAAGATGCTCTATGCCCGCCTCCATATCTAAGATCACCAGGTCTTTTTCGCGTGTGATGACGTGCCTGATGAGCGCTTTGGCAAAAGCGTTGGCAGGGCACATGCAGCCCGAGCCACCTGAGTCGATGGTGCCCATGACCACCAGCTTTACGTTATCCGGGCCAGTGCAGCCGCACATCTGCACCACATCATCGACTTTGGGGTTCATCTTGAACATGCCCATGGGCATGCCAGCCCGCTCTTGCACAAGGTCTTTATGCTCTGTGACGGGCTTTGGAAGCTGCTTTATTCCAAGAGCTGAGCCCAGATTCATACTGGGATCGACATCGACAGCCAATACATTATAGCCGTCGCGCGCAAATAGCCTGGCCAGGGTTCCTGCCAAGGTCGTCTTGCCCACGCCGCCTTTTCCCGAGATTGCGATCTTCATTTTTATGGACCTCGTGAGAATGAACATCGATCTTTTGACATGCATGTTTATATCGATTCTGAATCATATACTTCTCGGGAGCCCCGGATGATCAAAAGCATTAGAAAACGCGATGGCCGAATAGTGCAGTTCAACAGCGAGAAGATAGCAGCTGCCATCGCCAAGGCCTTCAGAGCTGTGGGCGATGATCCTGGCGCCATTCCCGCAAAGCTGGCATGCAAAGCGGTCGACGCAGCTGAACAGAAGTTTCAAAAGTCAGTTCCTGGCGTGGAAGATATCCAGGACATTGTGGAGAGGACTCTGATCGAGGAGGGCTATGCAGAGGCTGCCAAGGCTTACATCCTCTACCGCCAGAGGCGTGCGGACGTTCGGGAAGCGAAGTGCTATCTGGGCGTGGCAGACGACCTCAAGCTGAGCATCAATGCAGTTGAGGTGCTGAAGAAGAGATATCTGCGCAGGGATGAGAGGGGCGAGGTTGTGGAGACGCCAGGCGAGATGTTCGCCCGCGTGGCAGACCATGTCTCCCTGGCAGAAGGCAGATACGGCTGCGATGTAGAAGGCCATCGCCTCAAATTTCTGAGAATGATGAGGGATTTGGACTTCCTGCCAAACTCACCCACGCTGATGAACGCAGGCCTGGACCTGGGCCAGCTATCTGCATGTTTCGTCCTTCCTGTGGAGGATTCACTGACAGGCATCTTTGATTCTCTAAAGCATATGGCACTCATCCATCAGAGCGGGGGAGGAACCGGCTTTTCATTCTCGTCGCTGCGGCCGAAAGGAGATGTGGTTCGAGCTACGGGCGGCGTGGCCTCGGGCCCTGTCTCCTTCATGCGCATCTTCGACACTGCCACGGATGTCATCAAGCAGGGTGGTCGCAGACGGGGCGCGAACATGGGGGTTTTGCGCATCGATCACCCGGACATCATGGAGTTCATCGAGGCCAAGGAGAGGCCAGGCATCCTGGAGAACTTCAACATATCTGTGGCAGCCACAGATACGTTCATGGATAAAGCGCGCTCCGGAGGCGAGATCCAGCTCGTCAATCCCCGCTCAGGAGAGGTCACGGGCAGCATTGAGGCTGCAGAGCTGATGAATCTCATCGCAACCTCTGCCTGGAGAGGAGGCGATCCCGGCATTATCTTCATAGATCGCATCAATGCAGCACATCCCTTTCCTGCACAGATCGAGGCCACAAATCCATGTGGCGAGCAGCCACTGCTGCCCTACGAGTCATGCAACCTTGGTTCCATCAACTTGTCAAGGCTTGTGGAGAGGGGAGAGCTGAACTGGGACCGGCTGAGAGATCTGGTCTCATTGGCAGTGCGATTTCTGGACGATGTCATCGACATGAACCGCTATCCACTGAGGCAGATCCAGATCGCAACAATGCAGAGTCGAAAGATAGGCCTCGGCGTGATGGGCTTTGCTGAGATGCTCATCAAGATGAACGTCTCCTACTCTTCCCCAGATGCCGTCAGGCTGGCAGAGGAGATCATGAGCTTCATCTCAGCCGAAGGTCGAGCTGAGTCTGCCAGGCTCGGCCAGGCGCGTGGCTCCTTTCCGCTCTTTGAGCAGAGCAAGCTTAGGAGATGGGATGCGATGAGGAACTCCACTGTCACCACCATAGCGCCAACGGGCACCATCAGCATCATCGCGGGAACCAGCAGCGGCATTGAGCCGCTCTTTGCTCTCGCATTTGTGCGGCACGTCCTGGAGGGCGCACGGCTGCTCGAGGTCTCGCCGCTCTTTGAGAGGGCGGCACATGCACGAGGATTTTATTCGCCCGAGCTGAGAGCAGAAATTGCCAGAAAGGGCTCTGTTCAGAATATCGCACACGTGCCACAGGACATCAAGGACACTTTCGTCACCGCCCTGGATGTTCCGCCTCAGCAGCATGTAAGGATTCAGGCCGCGTTCCAAAAATATACGGACAATGCAGTCTCCAAAACTGTGAACCTGCCATCTGATGCGACCGTGAGCGACGTCTTGAATGTCTACAACCTGGCATACGACCTGGGCTGCAAGGGAGTGACTGTCTTTCGATATGGCAGCCGCAGCCAGGTGCTGTATCTCGGAAATTTGGAGACCCTGCCAGGATGCAAGTTTTGCGGCTAGGGATTGGCTGGGTTAGGATCCAGAGGACTGATCCAGAGGACGGATTTGTAGATCCTCAAGGGCGGATCTCAATTCTTCGATCTTAACGGGCTTGGAGATGTAGCCGTCCATGCCTGCGTTCAGACATCTTTCTCTGTCACCTTCAAGGGCGTATGCCGTCATTGCAAGAATTGCGGGCCTCCTCTTCAGGTTCATCTCATTGATGAATTTTGCAGCCTTGAGTCCATCCATCTCCGGCATCTGCACGTCCATTAAGATCACGTCATAATCCTTGTGCTTCAGCGATTGCAGAACCTCCAGGCCGTTGGCAGCCACATCAGCACTGTAGCCGAGCTTCTTCAGCATTAGAAGCGCAACCTTCCTGTTGACAGGATTGTCCTCAGCCAGCAGGATTTTCATATCCTTGTGATCAGCCTTGGGGCTGGTGACCTTTTTCCAGCGACCACTGCGAGAGAGTGCCTCGAGCAATGCTGCACGCAGCCCAGAGAGCTTGACGGATTTTCCCAAGGTGCCTTTGCTCGCACCATCCTGCTCCGAGGTTGAAAGCAAGATCACAGGAAGCTTTCCCTGCAGTTCCACCCTCAGTTTTTCAGATCCTGGCATCTGAATATCCAGAACTGCAACGTCGAAGCGGTTTCCTGCAATCTCCCTTGCCTCTCTGGCCGAGACCACAGGATATATCTGCATCCCCCATTCATGAGCATGGTCTCTTAGGCTCTTGAGGGAGGCCTCGTCGTTTATCACCACCAGCATCTTCTTTCCGACAAGCCTGCGGTCTTGCTCCTCTTCTAAAATGGCCTCTGATTTTATTGTAAAGTGAAATTCAGAGCCTTTCCCAAGATCGCTCTTTGCCCAGATCTCGCCGCCCATAAGCTCTACGAGCTTGCTGCTTATGGCCAGGCCAAGGCCTGTGCCACCATATTTCCTGCAAGTTGATGTATCCAGCTGACTGAATGACTGAAATAGCTTGCCGATGTTCTCCTGAGAGATTCCAATTCCCGTATCCTTAACTATGAAATGGATCTTGCCTGGCTCATCTCCTGGATGTGCGGCGATCGTCACACGACCATGGTCAGTGAACTTAACTGCGTTGCTCAGCAAGTTGGTCAGAATCTGATGCAGCCGAACGGGATCCGCATGAATTGTTTGTGGCAGATCATCATCCATCACATAGCTCAGATCCAATCCCTTCTCGGCAGCCTCTGCCGCTACCATATCCAGCGAGGTCTCTATGCACTTCCTAAGATCGATGATTTGAAGCTCCAGCTCCATCTTCCCTTCTTCAATCTTCGAGAAGTCCAGGATATCGTTGATTATGGATAGCAATGCTTCTCCACTGGTGTGGATGGTCTCCACATAATCGCGTTGCTCCGGTGCAAGGTCCGTTTCAAGCAAAAGACCTGTAAGGCCTATCACTGCGTTCATGGGGGTGCGTATCTCGTGACTCATGTTGGCCAAGAACTCACTCTTCGCCCTGGATGCGGCATCTGCAGCCTGTTGAGCTCTGCGAAGCTCATTCTCCGTTTTCTTATGCTTGGCCATCTCCTCGTGAAGTGCTTCGTTGGCTTTCATGAGCCAGGAGGTCCTCTCATGTACCCTCTTCTCCAGTTCCTCATAAGTCCTTTTCAGGGCCACCTCTGCGCGTCTGCGCATTATTGCCTCGCCGATCGACCCAGCTGCCGCCTGTAGAATTGCAACTTCATTCTCCACCCACTTGCGGTCATTGCGGCAGTCGTTAAAGCCTATGATTGCTGAGAACTTGCCGTCGATGAATATCGGCGCAATTAAAAAGGACTTGACCTTCAGCCGTTCTAGAAACTCACGCCCCGGCGAGGATATCTTCGAAACCGACCCTTGGATGGTACTGCCAGAGGCTAAAATCTCATGCCAACCCCAAAAAAGGGCATTACTTGATATCTCTCTTGGCAAAGCGTCGTCTACGTCTGCCTTTACATCCTCGCGGCACCACTCCAGCAGCAGGTGCTCATCGCCCCCCATTTCACTATTTTCCATGATAAATACGCGGTCTATATCCGCGGCCTTTCCCAGGATCTCAAGGGCCTTTTGTATGGCATTTGGATCGGAGGATAGGAGATGATTTGTCGCCTGTGCAACGCCTTGCAGCAAGCGATCGCGCCTATGCAGCTCCTCATCAGTCCTGCGGCGCAAGATGAGCTTCCACATTCCGCTCATGAGCAAAGTGAGCTGCCGCACATCTGCATCATTGTAATCTTCATCCTTATTGCCGACCCCTGCCACAATTACGATCTTGCCCTTGTCCATAATGGGAACATTCATGTGCCGAAGAATTCTAACATGGCCCGCTGGAACGCCCCTTTTCTGATGGCAAGACGAATAGTCGTTGGTTATTTTCGCTTTTCTCTGTCGCAGAGCCTCACCCCAAAGGCCCGTCTCGTCTAGAGGATAAACAGTCTTCTTATGATCTATATCGCACTCCTGAATAGCTCTCTTGGACCAGGAGTGCATTACGAGGGTCTTCTCATCTTCGTCTACAAAGGCCAAGTATCCCAGTTTTGAGTTGGTGAGCTTTACTCCTGCCTCCAGTGCGAAGTCGGTTATCTCTTGCATGGAGGCCTCGTCCATCTGGTTGAGCTTCACAAGGGCCTCCAGCCGAGCGTCATCCAATAGAAGGGCTTCTTCAGCCTGTTTGCGGTTTGTTATATCGTAGAAGTTGACCAGGAAGTAGCTCGGAGTTCCGAAATCATCTCTTACAAGGGCACAGATCATCTCTGCGATGTAAGTTCTGCCGTCTTTTCTTCGCAACGTCAGCTCTCCCTGCCATCGGTCTTGGGAGAAGAGGGCTGGTATGACCTCGTCTTTGATCTTGTTTTTACCCTCTTCATTGGTAAAATCAAATACTGGTCTTCCAATCACCTCAGATGCATCCTGAAATCCTCCGCTCTTCAGGAGGCAGGGGTTGACATACTCGATGCGGCCATCCAGGTCGGTTAGCACAACTGCAGTGGGTGCCGTCTCCACGACTTTTGCCATCTTCTTTGTCTCTGTATCAGCTTGCTTGTGCTCGATCATATCTTTCACACACCCTGCAAGGCCAACCTCATCTCCCGATTCACAGCGCCATGCATGCTGTAACTTTGAAGGACCTCTTTGCGAGAGAGCCAGATATGATTCAGATCGCGATCTTGTAGAGATATGCTGTCCGGTGACCATATGATCAACAGACAGTGATACTGCCTTTGAGCCCATCTGCTGCAAATCTTCGATGACTTGCAGAACATCTTTGATCTTAATTTCAAAGTCTTCCTCCATAATTTATCCATCGCTCAAAGCAGATCACCAAATCTTTGGAGGATGCAGTGGCCAATCCTCATCAATCCAGTGTAGGTGCAACCAGTACCTAATTATATACTTTTGCCCACTGCACATGTTTATTTATCCCACCGGGGGGAGCGGTGAAGGGGACAGAGGTCACACATAAATGAAAATGCTGACCCATATATCTTTGGAAAGCAGCCAGAAAGCCGACTTCATAAGATTCGAAGAGTGGTTGCCAGTGGGAAGACTGACCTATGCCCGAACATAAGTGCGGTTCACGGTAAGGCCATTGGCTCGCGCGAGGCCCTGAAAAGGGTTCTGGACGCCATCCAGGAGTCGCGCCAGGCCGTCGCCGTCAACCTCGGGATGGATCGATAAGATAATAGCAGGAGATATGATGAGCAGGAGATATGATGACTCCCAAATAAAAGCAAAGATCTCTGGCAGCTCGCGTTCAGCTCATAAGACCTTTCATTTCAGCGTGGGTAAATAGCGGGGAGTAGATTTGAACTACTGATCTACGGGTTATGAGCCCGTCGGGATATCCTGACTACCCTACCCCGCTTCACTTTGGGATATACTCAATCACATGATACTTGCTTATAAGGCTTGCCGTCCACTGCTCCAGTCCTTGTATGAATTAGGTGGTTGAGGGGTGCATTGCGTATGATCTTCAGGGCTTGCAAAGGAAAGTTATAAATTATTCAAGTATAATATGCCATAAGTAAAGGGGGTGCAATAATGGTATCACATATCAACCAAAAGATCTTTTTGATTTCGATGATATTGGCATTCTTTACGTTCTCAGTTGCAGCCCAAGAAGAGCTGAAGTATGGATCCAAGGTGCTGCTAAATGACGTGGACGAGTCGCGGGCGATGAATCCATTTTATGTTGCCCCGATCTTTGCTTTTGTAGATGCGGGCATTATAGGAACATTCGACCCGGGAGATCCCGTATATATTCATATCGATCCGAATAGCAACTTCGTAAGCGAGAACGATTTGCGAATCACTCCTTTTGGAGACTTTCCAGCAGGCTGCCAGGTAGGGCTCTCGGACCCGGACTACGGAAACAAGCTATCAAGATTCGGAGTCATGCCTTATCCTGCAGTTGAGCTGAGGTATTTCGATTCCAAAGGCGACAAAGCTTACAGCATCGACGATCCTGTATATTTGGACATCAATCCCGGAAAGGTCAACTCTGGTGACATAAGAATAACAGGTTACATGGGTTATGAGGCAGGAAGCCGGGTTGAGGATTCAGATGTAGATGCAGATAAGCCTACCTCACTACTGCCAGGAATGTTCAACTTCTTCAATGCGAACGGCAACATCAACAATGCGGGATGGGCAATATACGATCAGGGAGATAAAATCTATATCGATACTCAGTACCCGTTCTACACGATCACAATAAATGACATCAGGATGGCGATATGAAAGGACTTATCAGAGCCTGTATACTTGGAGCAGGCTTGATCTTGGTCTTGACCACTGGATGCCTGGCATATGAGTTTGGATCAAAAGTTGCAGCCAAGGACGTAGACAGAGGCTTGCCCTTACAGTCCTTCCCCGTGACACCTGTCATAAGATACCTCGACCGACTCTCCAATGGCTACGATGCGAACGATATCGTATATCTGGATATCATAAATCTCGCCAATGCTGTAGTCGACGAGGGAGATATAAGGCTCTCTGCCTTCGGACATTTTGCTCCCGGCACCACAGTAAGAGTCTCTGACAGGGATTGCAGTGCGAAACTGAGCGATTTCATCAATCCAAGCATAGTGTTCTTGGGCCTGCATGAGCCATATGGATACGATTTCAACGATCCAGTTTACTGTGTGGCGGATGTGGGCATGCAGAGGACACAGACCAATGATCTCCGGTTGAATACAGTAAGTGGTCTTGCAGCTGGTACAAAGGTGCTTGATCTTGACCCTGATAACAACAAACCTTTTACAGAGATGCCACTGTGGTGGTGCTTCATGTACTATGATCTTAAATCCTTCGGCTATGGTATAGAAGATAAAGTCTACATTCACACGCAACAAGCATCTCCAAGAGTGATGGAGAATGATGTACGTCTATCGATCTGAAATTGTGGCTCTTCGCTGAATTAGTGTGGGTGAGATCGGGCATAAATTAGCGATGTGGCCTGGATCTTTGTGGAGGGCACGATCAAGCATGCCAACACCATTGCAGCCGTAGCCAACACTCTCATAAACTCTTTTGACCAATTTTGTATCTCCTCCTCGTGAATGAATGTTAGCTCTCTCGGATGATGCGAATTGAAGAGATAGTGCAGGCAGTCGAATTTGAAGTAAGAGCTCCAGCCATCATGCATTGCTGTTCCGCTGTAGACTGGCAGTATTCCCATAATCTCATTGGCCCCAGATCCACGATGGGGATTTGCGGCATCAGTAAGTCAGGTCCTCGGTTGAGACCACATGGCACCATTCTCGCTTGCTAAGTATAACAGATATGCCATTCCCAAGCATTCCGGGAGCAGGATGCTCGGATCTCTCAAGCCCTGGAGGAGCATATTCAGATAGCCCAGGGTGCTGAAAAAGAGCGTCGGCTGGCGGAAATGGGCCGAGGAGGGGCCGGAGCAGGATCACAGGAGTGTTCCACATGGCGTCCAAGGCCAGGTGGGCCAGCACACCGGCAGAGAGAGATGCAAGCCAAATGTCCTTGAAGCAGACGGCAAGCACTGCAAGGACAAGCAAAAAGAGCAGCGTGTGCGCGAAGATTCTGCCATGGTTCATGGTGCCGAATATCATCAGCCCAAGGGGTTTGTCGATGAGATCTGGAAGGATAGAGCCAAAGTGCCAGAAAGGTCGCGTCAACCCTTCTGAGAGGGCGAGCGGCCAGCAATGCCAGACCTAGATGTGCAAAGAAGAGCATTGGTCCCTATTTTGCAAAGCAAAATATTTAACTTTTATTTTGCAGGCTGGAGAAAGATCTTACTGATATTTGTTTTGATGTGAAGCTATCATCTAGATCTCTGGATCTACGCAAGGTAACGTAACATTTAAATCTAACTTTGAAGCTTGAGAAAGATGGCGATTGGAGGGTCTATATAACAGGATATGTCGCTTTGAGCGAAGCATAATCAGTATTTAATCATTCTGGATTAATTCGGGATGATCATGCTGGCTGCTGAATTGATTGGTGATAAGAGGTGCCAGCATGTGCAGCGGAGGCTGTAGCTCATGGCCTTAGACACAACTGCATAGCCTGACAGATAGGACCAAATACAAAGAACATGGAATCTGTAGACGACGATGAGGCTTACGGCAATTGTCTCGGGCAAGGTCCAGGAGGCTGGCTACCGAGCGAGAGTAGTGGATATCGCCAACGCATTTGGGCTCAAAGGCATGGTCGAGAACCTGTTGGACGGCAGGGTGAAGATCATAGCCGAGGGCGAGGATGAGAAGATCAAGTGGTTCGAGAGTGCAATCGATATCAAGAATGCACTTATCCATGTCTCATCCATCGAGAAGAGCTACTCTCCTGCTAGCGGGGAGTTCGAGAAATTCGGAAAGCTCGTGACAAAGGGCGAGACCGATACAAGGCTTGATACGGCAGCAGTCTATCTAAAAGAGCTGGTATCTGCGGTCAACAACATGAACGATAACCTGGGCAGAAAGATGGACAAGATGCTTGACAAGCAGGATCAGATGCTTGACAAGCAGGATGAGCTTCTTTACGAAGTCAGAAGCATGAACGATAACCTGGGCGGAAAGATGGACAAGATGCTCGGCAAGCAAGATCAGATGCTTGGCAAACAAGACGATCTTATTGTCGAAGTCAAAGATGTGAACCGGAGGATGGATCGGGCACTTGAGACGGGTATTGTCGAATTGAAGAGCGACGTGGCAGAGATTAAATCTGCCCTGAGGGCGAAAGGGATAATCTAGGCTCTTAGCTGAATTAGTGTGTGGGTGAGATCGGGCACAAATTATCTTCTCTGTGCCTCTGTGGTTCAGTCCGACGAAAACACAGAGGCACAAAGACACAGAGAATTTGTGATTCTTTCTATTTGCCTGCAGTATCTTACAGTTCACCCCTGGATGATGAAGAAGGTGCAGGAGTGTGGGCCCGGGGCTGAAGGCGTCCGGGCCATCGAGCCGCTCGGGTTCCTGCAGCCGAATGCGGGTGCCCGTCTGGCTGACTCCGGCGGAGGGGGCCGGGAGGAGGCATACATCCCTGCCGTGACGCTGCGGGACAATACGAAGAGGCCGGAGACGCTGGACGTGGGGGCGAATGTGCTGGCTGGGGCTGATGCTCATCAGATGATGGAGAGGGCAAAGCGGATGATGCTGCAGAGGAACGGATGGAGGAATCCGTTCGGGGATGGCCGGGCTGGTGAGAGCATACTCGAGCATCTACGCATTCATAGATAAAACCAAATACAAAGAGCGTTGAAATTGCAGATGACAATGAGGTTCACGGCATACGTATCTGGAAAAGTCCAGGAGGTCGGATATCGAGCTAGGATAGTCGATATAGCCAATGCTCTTGGCCTAAAGGGCATGGTCGAGAATCTGTTGGATGGCAGGGTGAAGATCATAGCCGAGGGCGAGGATGAGAAGATCAAGTGGTTCGAGAGTGCAATTGATATCAAGAATGCACTTATCCATGTCTCATCCATCGAGAAGAGCTACTCTCCTGCCAGCGGGGAGTTCGAGAAATTCGGAAAGCTCGTGACAAAAGGCGAGACCGATACAAGGCTGGACACTGCAGCAGTCTATCTAAAAGAGCTGGTATCTGCGGTCAATAAGATGAACGATAACCTGGGCGGAAAGATGGACAAGATGCTCAGCAAGCAGGATGAGCTTCTTGACGAAGTCAGAAGCATGAACGATAACCTGGGCGGAAAGATGGACAAGATGCTCGGCAAACAAGACAATCTTATTATCGAAGTCAAAGATGTGAACCGGAAGATGGATCGGGCACTTGAAACGGGTATCTTCGAGTTGAAGAGCGACATGGCAGAGATTAAATCTGCCCTGAGAGCGAAAGGGATAATCTAGGCTCTTCGCTGAATTGTTGTGGGTGAAATCGGGCATAAAATATCTCCTCTGTGCCTCTGTGTCTCTGTGGTTCAGTCCGACGAAAACACAGAGGCACAAAGACACAGAGAATTTGTGATTCTTTCTCTTTGCCTGCAGCATCTTACAGTTCACCCCTGGATGATGAAGAAGGTGCAGGAGCGTGGGCCCGGGGCTGAAGGCGTCCGGGCCACTAGAGCCGCTCGGGTTCCTGCAGCTGGAGGCGGGTGCCCGTCTGGCTGACTCCGGCGGGGGGCCGGGAGGAGGCCTGTATCCTGGGTGTACTTGCGTGACCTTGAGGGATAAAACTGAGCGCCCGGAGACTCTGGAGGTCGGGTCCAACCTCCTCGCCGGGGCGGATTCATTGCGGATGGCGGTGAAGGTGAGGCTGATGATGGAGCAGGGGAACGGATGGAAAAACCCGTTTGGGGATGGTCGGGCTGGAGAGGGCATACTCGAACATCTGACGTCGGACTAGAGCTGCCCCTGTGGGCCTCATGATTGAAAGGGAGCTCTGAAGGCAATAATAGTCCCTTCTCCATCTGAATATTTGGGGGAGTAGTTGCCGTTCTTGTGGATGATATTTACGCATCCATGGATAAAACCAAATACAAAGAGCGTTGAAATTGTAGATGACGATGAGGTTCACGGCATACGTATCCGGCAAAGTCCAGGAGGTCGGCTATCGAGCAAGGGTAGTCGACATAGCAAATGCTTTTGGCCTAAAGGGCATGGTTGAGAATCTGTTGGACGGCAGGGTGAAGATTGTGGCCGAGGGCGAGGATGAAAAGCTCAAGTGGTTCGAGAGTGCAATAGATATAAAAAATGCCCTGATCTATGTCTCGTCCGTGGAAAAGAGTTACTCTCCTGCAAGCGGCGAGTTCGATATGTTCGGCAAGCTGGTGGCAAAAGGCGAGACCGACACAAGGCTGGACACAGCGGCAGGCCATTTAAAAGAGCTTATCTCTGCTGTCAATAAGATGAACGATAACCTGGGCGGCAAGCAGGACGAGCTTCTGAGCGTAGTCAAAGGTATGAACGATAACCTGGGCGGCAAGCAGGACGAGCTTCTGAGCGTAGTCAGAGGTATGAATGATAACCTGGGCGGTAAGATAGACCAGATGAATGAGAGCTTGGGCGGCAAGATGGATCAGATGCTTGGCAAGCAGGACGAGCTCGTGGACGAAGTCAGAGACGTGAACAGGAAGCTTGATCGGGTACTGGAAAAGGATATCGTCGAACTGAAGTGCGATATGGCAGAAGTAAAAGCTGCTCTGAAAGCAAAAGGAATAATCTGACTGAGTATGCACTCTTTTTCGGGACTCCGCATGTTGCCGGTTTTCGCGCTAGCAGTTGGAGCCAGTCCTCATGGCCGGACGGCCACCCTGACCTCGTGGCCACGGGGGACATGCCGTGGGGAGAGGATGCCGCTATTGCTACGGATGAAACTCTGCGGTTACTAACTTCACCACAGAGGCACGGAGACGAGAGAGAAATTCTGCCCCAGGTTCACCATACAGAGCACCGAAGAGCCAGTTATCGATCGCCGAAATCCGGCCCCGCTGCTTTGCGGCAAGTTCGACTCTGTGCTTTTTGGCACTTTCCGGGGAGGATCTCCTCTAACTGATCACAAATGCAAAAAGCGCTAACTGGCATGACATTTGTCTACCGATCACTAACTTTATATCCAGGCAGGATATTCGCTTCTGAAATATTTCGTACTAAAGGTCCTTACCTCCGCCAGGCTAGCACGGCCGGGAGGGGCAAAGGCGGCCTGCTATCACAGCCAGTACCTGAATTGATGAGGCTTCGAGGCCACCGGTGACGTCGGTTACCGGTTTGTGATAAGAGGGGCTAGCAATTTGTGGGCGTCGTCGACGACGAAACATCTAAATATTATTAATTAAGTTCGCTCTTTGCAGCCATTTGTTACTAGATTGCTTGAGTTCCGGCAAGCTCTCAATGGTCTAGTGCGGCAAGGGGCAGAAGGGAGCTTCATGGTGAGTTGACTGGTATTAGAATATAAAGAACATATTATCACCGAATTTGTTAAGGGAGGGTAGGGTTTGGGTGGAGTTACAGCCATTCTGCCGGCTTATAACGAAGAAGTATCTATAGGCAGCGTGGTCCTGCGCACCAGGAAGTACGCAGACCGCGTAATAGTAATAGACGACGGCAGCTAGGGCCGCACGGCAGAGGTGGCGGCCATGGCAGAAGGCCAGAAGTGCTGTGCCTGAGGAGGGAGGAGGGCGGCGCTGAGGGCGGTCTATCCATAGAAGATTAATTATAGTACCTACATATGATAATTTATTATGACTGCAGACGCTGTTCTGAAGGATGGAATGGAAGGCTTGATACGAGCAGGCCATTACAAGAATAAGGATGCGTTGTTCGAGGAAGCATTCAGGACATTGCTTGAAGTAAGGCCCGCCATAAGAACGGAAATGGCAATCGAGCTTTACAAATCTGAAAAAATCTCGCTTTCCAGAGCTGCAGAAATTGCAGGTACATCCTTTGAGGGATTTAAGGATATTCTGGATATCAAAGGAATTGCCAGGGTGGATGCAGCTCCCAGCAAGGAAGATATAAAGCGAGGAGTTGACATCATTCTTGGATAAGTCGATTATCCTTGATACGGATATAGCAAGTGCCTTTGCCAAAATAAACCAATTGGAGCTTCTCAGTAAGCTGCTCCACAGGTATTCTGTCTTTATAACTCCAAGGATTTATGAAGAGCTGATGGCGCCCCTGGATTTTGGGTACACGTATCCTCTGGATATTTTTGACAGAATTAATGTGCTGCATCCAACTCATGAAGAATCTAAAGATTACCAGTTGCTGATCCTTGAGAACAGAAAGCTTGGAAAGGGTGAACTAGAAGCCATTTGCATCTGCAAGAGGAGAGGGTGCGTGTTCTCCAGTATGGATAGGGCTGCTTTGAGATATGCAGCAGCAGTCGGTGTTGAAACGATCGATCTGTATTCCATTCTCAGAGCATTCTGGGAGTCTGGAATTCTGCTGCAAAAAGATGTTGAAGGAATTATAGAGGCCCTTGAGGACAAAGATAAAATCCCACGAATAGACAAGAATAAGATATTTGATTAGGTAGATTAAAGCCTATGGCATACGATTTTCACCACAAAAGCACATAGGTCACAGGAATACGACCTCTTTTTTGCAAACCGCAGGTATCCAAAGGGCGCGAAGAAGGCAAACATTGTAGAATGCATTGGGCAACCAAAATGCCAGCAGATTATCATATCATGAACCGCTATAATATTCATCATTAAAATAAGTCTCGATCAATCTTTAGGGAGGAGGGAGTCTTGAGTGGAATCGTTGCCATCTTGCCAGCCTTCAATGAGGAGGTCTCAATCGGCAGTGTGGTGCTTCGCACGAAGCAACACGTCGATCTGATGGACGACGGCAGCTCGGACTGCACTTGCGGATGTGTCGGCCATGACGGGGGCCAAAGGTGCTGTGCCTGAGGAAGGGGCGCGGCGCTGTGAATTGTGAATTTTTCGACAGAGAATTTTTGAAACCGCTTTGTGGTTTAATGTCAATCATCGCAATTGCACAAAAAGGCAGAGAGGAGTGGAGATTTTGGGTTTAACCATCGTAGCCATGCCAGCCTACAATGAGGAGCACTCGATTGCCAGGATGGTTCGTGGCTGCAAGAAGCACGTCGACTGCGTCGTAGTGGTAGACGATGGTAGTTCCGACCGGACGGCTGAGATTGCCGCGTTCGAGGGCGCTCACGTCGTCCGACATCTGAAGAACAGAGGATATGGCGCAGCTTTGCAAACCTGCTTTGAGACTGCTAGGAGTTTGGGCGCAACGGAAATGGTGATCATCGACTCGGACGGGCAGCACGACCCCGAAGAGATACCAAAGTTGCTAGAACCGCTGGGCAGGGGCGCGGACCTGGTAATTGGCTCGCGGTTTTGCAATGGGAACGGAAGGGATATCCCCGCATACCGCAAGGTCGGCATGAAGGTGCTCGATATCGCCACATATCTGGTTGGCGGGATCAATGTGACCGACAGCCAGAGCGGATTTCGGGCCTACGGCTGGAGGGCAATTGACTGCATCAGGATCGACGACGAGGGCATGTCTGCAGGCTCGGAGATCCTGCTGCATGCCAAGGACAACCACCTTAAGGTCGAGGAGGTGGGGATTCACTGCCGCTACGACGTAAAGAGGGGCTCAACAGAGCATCCGGTGAGCCACGGGATCAAGGTGCTGCTGATTCTGCTGCAGGATATGGAGCTGCGCCGTCCGCTGTACTATTTTACAATGCCTGGAACATTGCTGGCGGCGGTGGGAATCGGGATCGGGCTTGAGCTGTTGCGGGTATTTTATCACGGCGGGCAGCTAAGAGCGTGAAGCTAAATGATCTATTCAGCCTGTTGCTATTTTGATTAATGTTTTATTATGAAGAGGGTGATTTTACGTTGTTGTTTGGCCATCTTGGAATAACGATTGGAATTATCTATCTACTTTGTGTAGTTTTAAAAATGAAGTTCAGCCATAGGATATTGGCTGTTACTGTAGTAGGCGCTGTTATTCCAGATATAATCGATAAGCCGATCGGCCAAATTATATTTTATGATTATTTTTATAATAATAGGATATTTGCACATACACTTCTCTTCTTAGTCATGCTTGTAATCATTACGACCTACATGTACAGCAAAGGGCATAAATGGGCGCCCATTCTGCCTGTAGCCGCAGCAGTTCATCTCATGCTAGACAGCATGTGGAAACAGCCTCATACCCTTTTCTGGCCCATGTTCGGACTGAGCTTTGAGAAAATGGATCTTAGTAATTGGGCCAACGATAACATCAACGCATTGCAGCATAATCCCCATGTCTACGTGCCAGAACTCATAGGCCTCGTAATACTTTTGATTATAGCAAAAATATTATTCATCCCACGTCCCGAAAAAGCTCGTCTAGCAAATATCTCAGCTCTAGATAAGGGTCAACACAAAGTGAGCCTGGTAGTTCCAACAATGAATGAGGCTAATAACATTCCCCATGTATTCTCTAAGATTCCGCAAATAGTGGATGAGGTGGTGGTTGTGGATAGTTCTAAGGACAAAACTGTAGAAGTCATTAAAAAGATAAGGCCGGAAGCCAAAATCTTCATAGAGGAGCCTAAAGGTAAAGGCAAGGCACTCAAGAAGGGATTCGAGTACGCTACCGGGGACATAGTAATAATGATAGATGCAGATGGCTCCATGGATCCTCAGGAGATTCCCCAGTTTGTGAAGCCCCTCATGGATGGGTACGATGCTGTCAAGGGCTCCAGGATACTGGGCGGCTCAGATGACCTTTCTCTGCTGAGGCGCTTCGGGAACCTCTGCTTTGTAACTCTGGTGAACATTCTCTACGATACAGACTATACAGATCTCTGCTACGGATATAGAGGGTTCAAGAAGAGTGCTCTGGACAAGCTGAAATGCACGTCCGACGGATTTGATGTGGAAACCGAGCAGTCAATAATGATGAAGAAGATGGGGTTGAAGGTATGTGAGGTGCCGTCCTATGAAAGAAGGAGGATATACGGGACAAGCAACCTGAAGACACTCGGAGATGGAAAGAAGATTCTGATGAGGATACTGAGTGAGAAGGTATGTAAATGAAGGTCTCGGTAATAGTCTGCACCTATAGCTTGGACCTTCTGCCTGATACGGTCGCATGTATAAACTCCCTGGTGGAACTGAGTTACGAGAGCAAAGAGATACTCCTCGTGATGGACAGGAACGACAGATTATTCCAGGCGCTGAGAAGCTCAGTTCCTCCGTCCGTGAAGATCTTAATCAATGAGCGGCCTGGTTTATCCGAGGCCCGCAATACAGGAATTTCGCATGCAAAGGGAGATATTCTCGTATTCATTGATGACGATGCAATTGCTGATAGAGATTATCTTTCTAACCTAGTCAAAAATTACGAAGATGAGATGGTTATTGGAGTCGGTGGCAAGATCTTGCCAAAAGAGAGGCCAAGCTATCCGGAGGAACTCTACTGGATAGGAGGTTTCACCTACAAAGGCTATCCTGAAGAGAGATGTTCGGTGAGGAATGTGCACGGCTGCAACATGTCCTTCAGAAGGGATGTGTTTGATAAGGTCGGGTTGTTTGACACTAAATTGGGCAGGATCGGGCGGAAGCTGGTGACAGCTGAAGAGACAGAATTTTGTATGAGGGCACTGAGCGCCTTTCCAAACTGTAAGATCGTCTATGATCCCCTAGCAGTTGTACATCATAAGAATCACAGGTACAGGCAGTCATTCAGGTATCTGATAAAACGGGCGTACTACGAAGGGCAGTCTAAGGCAAATATCGAGAGGATGTACAATAAGAGTAAGCTATCAACGGAGAATTCTTATCTTGGCTATCTGCTCAAGATAGCTATTCCAATGCGGATAGATGATATCCTCTACTTTAAAAACATGATGATAAATATAAGAGATACTTTTCTATTATCAACTGTAATCTTAACTGTAGGGCTTGGATATATATCTGGGAAGATAAAATGACTATTTTCAAAATTTCAAACTCGCATTAACCTGTATAACAAGGTGATATTTATTCGACGTATTAAACTTGCTGTTATTGGATGCGGAGCTGTCGCCGAGATTTTTCATTTGCCGAACATACAGCGGATGCCAGAATTTGAGCTAAAATATCTGGTAGATATCAGTGAAGCGCGAATAAATGCTATAAAAAGAAAGCTGAATATCGACGGCATTCCCGAAAAAGATTACAAGAAAGTATTATCAGATAAAGACGTGGATGCAGTAGTAATTTTGACCCCACCCAAGTTCCATCACCAAATGGTGCTAGATGCGGCAGAGGCCGGAAAGCATGTTTTTTGCGAAAAGCCTTTTGCAACAAATACCGACGAAGCAGAGGAAATGGTAAACATATGTCATAGAAACGATATCAAACTTATGGTAGGGTTTAACTTCAGATTTATCCCTCAATTCAGGAAAATGAAAGAGCTAATCGATAAGGGTTTCTTCGGAACTATAGTTGGAGGGCACTCTACACTCTTTGCAAATGCTTTTATGTGGCCCAGCGTAACTAAGTTTCAATATAAAAATAAAGAAGGCGGTGGAGCTCTATTCGAGATGGGCACCCATCACATAGATCTAATGAATTGGTTCTATGGAGAGGCAAAAAGCGTAGTTGCACAGATATCCACGCTTACAAACAACTCAATTGATGATACCGCTTCTGTATATTTGCAGTATAAGAGTAATGCGAACTGTGCCGTTTATGTAGGGTGGAATAAACTTAGTGTAAACACGGCGACTATTATAGGCCTTGATGGATATGCAACTACTTTTGCAAATAAAAATGAGATTATTTATTATAGAAAGGATCTGGTAGGCCAAGCACCAATAAGAATAAAAGTTGATAAATCCTTATCGCCCTACCAGGAAGAGCTGAGACATTTCTACGAATGCATATCGCAGAACAAGAAGGCAATAACGACTGGTAATGAGATAATAAACTCCGTAAAGGTCGTCGAGAAGGCCTATGAATCGAGTGAGCTTGGTATACCTGTGTCTTTAAGTGGTTAAGATGACAGAGAAAGTAGTCGTTAGAAAGGTCGAAGAAATCTATGAGGATCTGAAAGAAGCAATCGAGATTCTAGGCGGTTTCAGCGTCGTTGATGAAGATTTCATTATTATAAAGCCAAACCTTTGCGATTTCAGACCTTCGTGGGAGGGAGGTACGACTGATCCCAAGATTGTTGGGGCATTTATAAAACTAATTCAAGAGAATGCAAATCCTCGTATTGCGATTGTTGAAAGCGATCATGCTGTGGCAAGTGCTGATCAGGAATTCCAAAGGATGGGATATAAAGAATTGGCGGAATCCTTTGGAGTAGAACTTGTCAACTTGAGCAAGGACAAAAGATATGAAGTAATTCTGGATGGGTATTTCTTTGAGACTCTAGAAGTACCCGAAACCCTTCTAAAAGCAACAAAAATTGTATCAATAGCGAAGCTTAAAACGCATGCACAACAGAAGATAACCTGCAATATGAAAAATTTGTTTGGATTTTTGCCACGAAAATCGAAGGCAAGGTATCATGCCTTCATGAACGAAGTGCTGGCAGATTTGAGTGAATTTTATACGCCATCTTTATGCATAATTGATGGAATTGTTGGAATGGAGGGGTTCGGGCCATCGGATGGCGACAAAAAGGAACTCGGTCTAATCATATGTGGAAAAAATCCGGTATCCTCAGACGCTGTTGCTGCAAAGATTATGGGATTCGATCCAAATCATATTCCAAATCTGAAATTTGCAAAAAAAGCGAAGATAGGATCGATTAAAGATGTGGACATAGATTCTGACATTAGTATTGATTCAATCGAAAGATTTAAATTTGTCCCACTATCTTCATATTTATCTTACAGATTTTCCTTCTGGATAAGCAGAATAAGATTCAAGGTAAATAAAGGTATCAATGGCGTTTCTAGTTTTATATCTCAAATGGGTGTAGGTTTTGTCGTTCTTAGTAGGGGCTACCTATTTATTTCTGACTTTGGTTTAATTTTGAGAAAAGATGCATATAGATACGCAAAGGGATTAATTATGCGAGTGCTTTTGCTATTCAAATTAAAGTTGTTACGGGTGTGAGGTATCATGAGTGGAAAAGTGGAAGTCTCGATAATTATTCCAACAAAGGATAGGCATAATAATCTCAAAGCATGCGTAGAAACCATAATCCAGTCGTATTCTTGTTATCCATATAAGGAACTTCTAGTAATAGACGGCAGTGAGGACCTATCTATTAGAGAAATGAACAAGAAGTTCATAGAAAAGGTGGGAGGTAGGTATTATTTTGAAACTAGAAGAGGAGTTTCTTTAGCTCGTAACACGGGTATAAGGAAATCTTCTGGGGAGATACTTGTATTTGCTGATGATGACTTTATCGTCGATAAAAAATGGATTAAAAAATTAATTGAAAATTATAAAGATACCGATGTGATGGGTTGTACAGGGCGCATGCTTACTTACAGAAATGACGAAATAAGCGAATTATACGAAAAATGCATGAGTTTTGATAGAGGCGAAGTGAAACGAATTTTCACAAAAAAAGATATCAGCATTTTAAAACTCCTAAAAACGGTTACACTAATAGGAAGTAAACGTCTCTTTGAAAATACCCCGGTTCCCTGGGCTGTAGGTTACGGTTTTTATTCATTCAGGAGAAAAATTTTTGATGATATTGGATATTTCGACGAAAATTTAGGTCGTGGAACAACTTTTGTCGGAGGCGAAGATCCAGATATTTTCTATCGGATATTAAAACATAATTATAAAATGGTGTACGATCCAAATGCCATAATCTACCATAATCATCGACAAAAATATGAAGATATTTTAAAGGACGCTCATAATGGCGGAAAATCTATAAAAGCTATCACAACTAAGTATATAATGGAAAAAGATATCTATATGCTATTTATATTTTTTGGAGAATTCTTCCTTTTGGTGTTTTCTTTATGTGCTTCATACTTTAATCCGGATAAAAGCTTTAAAAAAATGATCAGAGCAGAAGCAAAAGGATTCTTAGAAGGACATGCCTATAAAATCTAGTGGGGAAGGGGGTAAAGAATATATTAAATAAGAATTGTAAAATTATATTAATATTTTATTCTTTATCGTTTATATTATGGCTATTTACAATAGCCATCACCAGCATAAATTACTTAATTCCAGAAGATTTTTTGGGCTCTTCCGGCAGACTGCCGATATATTTTTGGCTAGCTTTAATTTTAGTATCACTAGGCATAATAAAGACTTATTTTATTAACAATTTGACTTTATTTTATTGCGGTTTAGTTCTGCTTATTTTAATTCTATTTATGACTTATCCACTAATAGAGCCCTCTGGTAGACATCCCGTTTCTTATCAGGTATCAGGTATTTCCGAACAAATTGTTGATGGCACATACCTCTCATGTTCCTATGAAATACCTTGGCTAGGGTTTCCCTATATCGCTTACCAAGGTTTCCCTTTGTTTGTTACAATATTTATTGAACTAACTGAATTACCTATTTTGACTTTTATAAAGTTCTCTCCGGCTTTTATAATACTTATAACCACGTTCATAATCTATGCTTTTTACTATAATCTTTCCGAAAAATCGAATAGAGCACTTATTGCGGCAACTCTTTTTGTGCCACTATGTTATTGGCATCTCTTTTCTGTTCCAGAACTTCTCACTTATGCCTTACTTCCAACTTTTTTATTTTTGGTGTATCTCAATTCAAAGAAGCCTTATATGCGCTATTCACTTCTCTATATTTGCGTGCTGCTAAGCATTATTATAACACATTTATTAGCGCCGTTTGTAATAATTATATATTCAGTTATTTATAATATAATAAATTTCTTTCTTAGAAAGATAAATCTAAATTTATCACTTTTATCGATAGCGCTATTTTTTTGCTATCTCATTTACGTGGGATATAGGTTTTATAATAACGCGATCATCTTTATACTTGAATCATTTGAAAACTTTGATATTTTGACTAATCGGTTAACTGTAGGAGAAATAGAACGGTCGCAATCTCCTGAAAGAATAATCGGAATTTTTGCGAACCTTTCACCGTTGATAATATGTATACTCATTTCTCTTTTAGTGATATCTGCCTTAATTCTAAATAAAAGATATAAATCTAATACTTTAATGATTAGCTATTTCATGGCGTGCTTGCTTCTATTTTTAATTCCTTATGGAGGTGATGTTAACATCGGTCGTACAGCGTATTTCATTAATATTGGCACAGCATATTTTGCAAGTTGTTTACCTAAAAATTATATTAAACCATTTTTTATTTTAATTGTTATTTTTATTTTAATTCATCCAATTGCGTATAGTGGTGGAGGAACAAAAACAAGCGTAATACCTATTTCAGAACTGGTAGGTACAAAATTTTTTGCAGACAAAACAGAAGAAAAAATTTATTATTTTTCACAAAGTGCTAAAAGTATAATATATTATCAAGATCCATATAACGCTTTTAAGCGAAGTTCTGCTACTCTTTGGTACCCCCCACTTGCAAAATTTTACTTAGATAAAAACTTTGATTATATACTTCATTCGGTACGGGATCATACAGGACTGATATATTATCTAGGATACGATCCTATTTTTCAAAATATAAATAAAATAAATAATTTATTCGTGAAAGTTTACGATAGTCGTAATTTTGAAATATACTATAAGGAACGGAGTCAAAATGAAACGAATACTTATAACAACGGCAGGTAATTCTCTGAACAAAGGAGAGATGGCAATGGTATTAAGCACTACATCTATTCTTAAAAAATACGTTCCCGATATATCGTTTAATATATTATCCAAGCGATTAGAGGTAGATCGCGAAAATTATAAAAAATATAACTTAAATGTAATTGAACAATGTTGGATCAAAAAAAATAATTCAAATTTGACGACATTTTTATTAACAGGTCTTGAAACCTTTCGAACTCTAGGTAACGGAGTATTATGGAGATTATTAAATAATTTTAAGTTCGATTTGAAAACTCCTTATATAAATGTGTTCCGGCAACATGATATGATTATAGAGCTTTCAGGAGACTGCTTTACCGATGGATATGGTGTTATTCCGTATTTTTATTACTTATTTCCTCTAGTCATGGGTATCCTGCTTAAAAAAGATGTTATCATCTACGCTCAATCGATAGGGCCATTTGAGAGCAATATAATGAAACATATTGGCAAAATTATACTGAATCGGTGTAAGTTAGTTACAATAAGGGAAGATATAACTAAAAATTATTTAGAGAAAATAGGATACAATAAGTTTGTTTCTACAGCGGATTCTGCCTTTCTCTTGGACCCTATGCCTCTCAAAAAAATAGATGGCGTTATCCCACATGATAGTAAACCTTTGATTGGAATATGTATAAGTGAATCTCTCAGCCGCTATTCGAAACTAAATGGTAGCAAAACTGAGTACAATACTCATATAGATGTGATGGTGAAAGTTATTGATTATCTAACAGAACAATTAGATGCTAATGTTTTACTTATACCCCATGTTTACGATACTGTTGGAGGGCACGATGATCGTGTAATTGAGAATACCTGCTATTCTCGATCTAAGAATAAAAATAGAATCAAATTAATAGAAGAGGAATATTCTCCAGATGTCCTAAAAGAAATAATTAGCCATTGCGATTTATTTATTGGATCAAGGATGCATTCAACTATTGCTTCTACGTCAACACATGTTCCGACAATAGCAATAGCTTATAGTCATAAGACACATGGAATTATTGGGACGATGCTAGAGCAGGAAGAATACGTTATAGACATCAAAGATATGGATTATGATAATATAATATCTAAAATAAATAATGCTTGGAAAGATCGAAAAGTGATTAAAAGAGAGTTGGAAATTAAAATGCCCATTATAAAAGAGAAGTCCGCAATTAACGGCAAACTAGTCAAAGAAATATTGTGTGCTTAAATTTTCTTATCTTGTTTAACTTTTTTTAAGAACAACTTATCATATGCGTTGTTGTACGTCGATAAAATTTCAAATGGGACATATCGTAGGATCCTTCTGAAATATGATTTTGAACACATACGCGAATTTACATATGGAAATACTGCAAGTAATTTATCGATCCTATCTGGTTCCAATACATTATTGTAAACAGGAACATTTTTAAATAATCTCTCGCTTGCAGCAAGGTTCTTCTTTTTGAAATAAACAGGTTTTACTTGGGACTGGATTACTTTTTCAACGTCGATTTCACAAAGTTCTATTTTCTCTTTTAATTTTAATTTTAGCAATATATTTTCCGCTATGTCATTCTTAGAAATAATTATTGACGTTCCTATTTTATCATTAGATAATTCAGGTAACCAGGCATCTCCAAAAGAAACATCTGCCAATTCACAGAATAAATCGCTACACATCAGACATCTTGTCGGGAAAAAGAAATACATACCTAGAAAACGCCAAAAATCTGCAAGCTCGATGATGATGGTGCCATCTTTTAAATTGATTTTCATACATCCAGGCCATCCATCACCTCTATAATCTAGTTTAATTATTTCCCTCTCTTTTATTTTAAGCTTTTGAAATAGGATTTTAGTGCCCCAAAAGTTTGGTACATGATTACAAAATAGCCCCAAATGCAGGACAATCTTTGTCTTTAATTCTTTATTTATCATCTCAGCTTTTCTTAATCCTTGAATGTGGCATGGTAGACCCACGACTGCAAATCGCTTGCAATCTTTTGCTTCTAATATTTCTCTTATAGCAATATTCGCGGGTACTGGGCAGTATTTTGATTTTGATGCTTCTATTATCTCGTCTTTTGTTTTCGCTATAAAAGGTTCCGGTTCCAATGGTTTATTCTTATTCATTCTCGTCACAAGTGCCCCATCGATTATTCTTTCTTCAAGTGCGTATATTAACAACGCTGTTATGAGACCTCCTGATGACGATTGATGACGAATATCGTGATCTGTTGCATATCCTATGTAACAGTTGCGATAAATCCCAGTCAAAATGTTTTCCGATATTTTTCCGTATACCTCTAAATTCAGTTGATCGAAGTCTATGCCAGGTCCTGGACAAACTTTTAAGCAGATACCACAATTGTTACATAATTCTCTTTCTACGTGTGGTATGTAAATACCATTTTGAACATCTTTAACCAATTTTATCGCTTTTTGACGACACAAAGCAACACATGTGCCACATCCTGTACATAATTGGCGCTCCAAAGATTCAAGAATTGTTTTATTTTCGATCATGAATATACCCTTCAAATGAGATGTTTACTGAACTTGTCCTTTGCCACTTTGAATACGATTGCTGTTGAAGTAACCAGGTTTCCAAAAAGCCATGCGATTCCCACACCAGTTAGTCCCATGTACGGCACCAGCATATAACTTCCCACTAACGCAATAAATGCCATTATGAAATAGATGAGCACAACTGAGTTCGTTTCTTTTTTTACTCTTTTTATAGATATGAATAACGAATTTATTGAATAAGGAAAGGCAGAAATTGCTAATAATTGCAGCATTTTAAAACTCTCTATGGAATATTCTCTGCCGAACAACAGCAAGAGTTTATCTCCCATAAATAAAATAATTACTATTGGTGGTATCAGTAGTAACAAAATAAATTTTAGGGATTTGTTTATATTTTCCCTTATTTTCTGTTCAAAATTAGAACATTCTGCCAATAATGCTTGTGTAGATTGAGCTGGTATCGAAAATAATAGATTTGCAATCATCCATGAAATATAGAAATATGCAGCCGCATCTGCGGAAAGCATGTTCGTAATCATGATGGGTAAAATTGATGCTGGCGCTAAACTTAAGACATGTGCTATATAGTTCCAAAATGAAAAATGAAACATATTCCTTATGAGTTCTTTTTCGATAAAAATTTTCGGTTTATATTGCGGTATTATTTTAAAAAGAAGCGCCATGCCAATAATAGAGGAAATCATCAAGGCAATGCCCCATGCAAAGAAAATACCAAATGCGCCCAAAAATATTGCAAACATCGTTAGGGGAATCTTAGATATGCCAAATATAGAATCTTTCAATAGGACGTTCTTTGATAATCTATTCGCAATGAATATGCTGTTTAATAGGAGTCCAATTACACCTGTTGCTGTAAATATAATATAAAATATCGAAAAAATTAGATTCTCTTTTAAAAACGAAAGTTCCGGAGAAAAAGTATTAATCCCTAATAAGAATATTATCGAAATAATTGATGACACACAAAGATCCAAAGTAAAACATGAATTTATTAAATCCTCTTTTCCATTCGAGTTAGGAAGAAATTTTATAAGTGAAATATTGAATCCAAGCAAAGATAGCACGGTCAACAAGCTCATAGAGGACACTATTGCTGATGCAAGTCCAACCTCATACGAATCATAAAATCTGGCTGCAATAATCCAAAAAATAAAGCCAAGACCTGATGTGGCAAATGAGTTTGTGATGAGGTGAATTGAATTTTTAAGGAGAGGCTCGCTGAAATATAGATTCAGTTCTCTGTATGTTTTTAATATAATCACGTTCACAATCATCTATCTCTTGGTTTCACTTTATATTGCTGTGTTGCATAACTATGGTTTACGCCTTACTCCGTATCATTCCTTTTTATAATGAGGTCATCCCAAAACCCTCCAAATCATCATACAACAGACTAGTAGTATAATCCCTATGTAAGAGACATCTCTAATGCTAACCTTTTTACTGGCTTCGATCCAGTTATTGAATCTTTCAATAGCGCTTCGTTCTCTATAAATATCCTCACCAAACTTCTTAGGCTTGCCTAATTTTTTATTCTTCTGGTCTCTTGGATTCGTGGGAATAGCACATTTTATTCCTCATATTGCGTTATAGCTCCTTATCTCTTCAGTATCAAAAGAAGCGTCGCCTATTACCAATTTAGGCCTGGTTATCGGCCTTCCTATTGGAATTTTGATTATTAAATTGGCAAAAGTAGGTAAATATAGACTGGAATCATGAGTATTTGCTGTTGCGGTGAATATAGATAAATGCAATCCATTTCTATCGACTAAAACGCTTAATTTAGTTCCTTTAACTTTTTTATGGACATCAAATCCTATGTTCCCATTTTTTTAGCTTTGAAACTTTTCGTATCAATGCAACAACGAAATATATCGATTACATCGATGTCGTAACCCATCGATCGCATAGAATCGAATATTTCCAAGTATTCGTACTTATTGCATAGCTCTAAATGGAACCTGGATCTTCTGGCCATCGGGAGAGTGGATCGTCGCTATCAGAAAACGCTTATGGATATCTCACTCGCAGACTATTTCCCTTTCCAATGACATTATAATCACTGTCCAGGTATGGGCAGATTGATCGTTATTAGTGCATTACCATCCGCGTTCTAATGACGCATTTCGGTGCTCACGAAGAGTATGTCATGTTTATATCGGGATCCTTTGTCCTAAAACCAAATACCTCGGCCTGCACTGCCCATACCGAGGACTTATTCAGATCTAGCTTGCTTTCATCTTTTCGGTGCGTTTCAGGAATTGTACGTGTTTAGCCTGCTAACATCGCGGTTAACATCTGCAGGCCGTCAAGCCCTCTTTGCTCCCACGTTGTCAGAGTCGTCATGATTCGTTCGTGAATTGAGATTCCTTTGTCGTTGCGCAATGTTCCCAGGATCTTTCTCAAAACGACATGGGACCGCAATGCTCTCTCTGCTCTATTATTTGTGGGCTCTACACCCGGATTGATGACAAACGTGAACCAGAAGTCAAATCCGTTGGAGATTTTGCCGACGAATTTCAGAACTTTCTCCTCGTAGTAATCTTTTGCCATCAAATGCCTGAGCGCTTTTCGCGCCAAATCCCATAGGCACATTCGGATATATGGTGGCGGATCACTTTCCAAAGCTATTGTTAATGATTCAAAGATCTCCTTGAGCGCCTTGTGCAAAGGAACAGCCTCCTCGAACTTCTCTGCAAGATCTTTCGATTCTCGAAGGAGATGCGCCCAGCACCGCTGTAAACGATTTGTGAATTTAGAATATGGTTTCCAGCCGTCACATATGATTATGCCCTCGAATCTCCGAGTTAAGACCTCCATCAGCACATCCATGCCTCGGCTCTTTCGAATCACGAAAAATGTCTCGAAAGGCGTAGTAAACGCCCAGATCCAATGCGTTTCACCCTGAACATGTATCGAGGTCTCATCTACATACAAGATCGAAGCTCCCCGAATCCTGCTCAAGATCGCATTGTACTCAGACAAAACCGCATCAGAAGCACGACGAGTTAGATCTAATATCGTGGCAGGGCTCAATTTCAGACCGTACAGCCTTGTCAGAGCATCTTGAACTTTTCTGTGAGGCAGACGGTCCTTGTATTTTAGTGTTGTTGCCAGAGCAATTGCATTGTTTCCAAATTTGCCTTCACGCGGGCAGTCTGGATTGGTTGCTACAACCTCCTTGTGGCAATGCGGACATCTGTAATGTGCAACTTTATACTCTGTGACCATGATTGGCCGAGGTTGTGGAATCTCCTCGACGATCTTTGATTCTATTCTGATCGGATTGCCGAGCTTGGTGCCGCAATCGGGGCAGTGATCTGCTGTAACGTCAACTTGTGTATGTGGCATCACAGAAGGTCTAGTTGTGCCTTTATGACCGGATTTTTGACCAGGTGTTCCATTGTTCCTCTTGTCAAGGTCTCTTTTGCGATTGCGACCGCGCCGGAGACTTGGCGGAGTATGTGCATTCTCGTATTGGGCTAGTCTGGCTTCAAGCTCCAGAATCTTTGCCTTGAGCAACTCATTCTCACGTTTTAATCGCTCATTCTCTTTGCGAAGTTGCTCTAAAGTTTCTCCCTCGTCCATACTCCCAATGGACCGGTATCAATAGTATATTATTTAATTTTTCTGGTCAAAATGGATTTGGGTGGAATTCAAGAGGAAGCTAAACACGTACCAGGAATTCATGCAATCGTTTTTAGGAATCCTATGAGGATTCCTAATAACCTACCCAAAGCAATAGTATCAAAAAGTTTATATACTAATAATACTATTACATACCATGGATTCTTTTACTACTTGGACATTGCGAGGGCTCAGTGCAAAGCAAAAGAAGTCCCGACTCTTACAAATATCGGATTTAATAGAATGGGCGCCATTTCGTCGTATCCTTGAAGAAATGTATGACAATAAGAGCGAAAGAGGCGGAAGACCCAACTGCGACGTCATTCTGATGTTTAAGATCCTAATACTTCAACAGTGGTATGGCTTAAGCGATCTGGAAGTTGAAAGGCAAATGGCCGATCGTATATCGTTTATGGCCTTTCTCGGCTTTCCCGATCCATTTCCCGATTCCAGGACTATATGGTTATTCAAAAATCGCATGGCTGAGACTGGAAAAGATAAGATTGTCTGGGCAGAGCTTCAAAGGCAGTTGGATGCTATGGGTTTACAGGTCAAGCGCGGAACGGTTCAGGATGCTACATTTATCGAAGCTGATCCAGGATCATCTAAGAAGCTGCGAGGCGAGGATGCTAAAACACGTCGCAGCAGAGATGGTACCTGGGCAAAGAAAGGAGATGAAATCCATTTTGGCTACAAGCTTCATCAGAAAACCGATATCGATTACTGTCTGATAAGAGAAATAGAGACCACTACTGCATCGCTGCATGATAGTCAGGTTGATCTATCCACCGAGGGCGAAGTCGTTCTTAGGGATAGAGGATATTTTGGTGTGAAGGCAAAGGGTATCGATTATACAATGAAGCGCAGAACTACAGAAAGACCTCTAGACAAACTAGATAAAGAGCGAAATCGGTTGATCAGCTCTTTAAGATCACCAGGCGAAAGGCCTCATGCCGTGATAAAGAGAGTTTTTGGGGCCGGTAGAGTGCTGGTTACCACAGTTAAGAGAGTTGGTGTCACAATGATGGTTACAGCTTTCGCTTTTAACCTCTATCAGCTCTGCACTCTTAAAAACGCCAAAATCATCTAGACTTAGCGGGAGCTATCGAAGAATGACCGAAAAATGACCAAAAAGAGGGTAATTCAAGGATATTTAATACCATTGGGGCGAAATTTGTGCTAACCTCCAAGAGACGACCTCACAAACATAGGTAAATAGGAATCTTCCTATATCATATTTGATCTAACCAAGCAAATATAAACTCCCCCGCCAATTATCTTGCGTACAATATAATAGGGGAATAGCTTATAGTCCAACAGGGTTATTCCTATCCTCTTAACAAGTGGTTTTTCGTGTGATGGGGCTTCTGGGTGTAGTACATATTCTGCATTTTGTGGTGCGATCGCATGAACACATTTTCCATCAATTAGTTCTAATCCACTTTTCTTCAATAATTCGAGATATGTTTCAGGAGTGAAAAAATTTACGTGCCCATCTTCATGTTCAGCACCCTGCTTGACAGGACGTCTCGCCCAGAGCCAAATACCTCCTGCTTCCATTGGCGTAATTATTAATGCAAATCTAGCATGCCTTGCTACTGTTGAAAGGAATGATGTTGGGTCCGGTATGTGTTCGATGACATCGAACATAGTTACTAGATCGAAAATATCTTGGGTTTCCTTCACTGACCGAAAATCATTTTGGACAAAATCGATGTAAGGGAATAATTGTTTTCCAATGTTTATAAAATCTGGGGATATCTCAAATACTTTCGTTTCGGGATATTTCCCTTGGAACTTAAAAATTTGAAAGGCCATAGAATTCGCCCCGAATCCAAAACAGCCACCAATATCTGCATAAGTACGAATTTCTTTTAACGAACCGACAATTTGTTGGCTATAATGATCCCACATAAATCTGCTTTTATATTGCGCTCTCGCAGGATAACCAGGACGCAATATTACCCTGCAGGGGTACGATGCGTAGTATTTTTGTACGTCAAATTCGGAAGTCATTTTTTTTAGCCTCATTTGTGTGAGTAACCAAGAAGGAGTTCTTTGCCTTACTTTTATTTATGAACTCATCTCAAAACTCAGATCATTCTCCAAATAATAAGAAATGCCGCCAGATAAACGAATCCGATAAAGCAT
>MVQH01000021.1 GCA_002067755.1 Methanosaeta sp. PtaB.Bin018 | reverse complement strand
CCTGCTCCTGGCTGCTGATGGCATCTGGTCCAAGTTGATGCAGGCAGATCCGGAGTGGTCTGGCTACTGCTCAGTTCTGGTCAATGTGCACGATATCGCTGCTATGGGCGGCTGGCCGGTAGCAATGGTGGACGTCCTTTCTGTGGACGATCAGGAGGTTGGCAAAAGAGTTCTGCAGGGCATGAAGAAGGGAATTGAGAAGTTCAATGTGCCCATCATCGGCGGGCATCTGCACCCGGACACGCCCTACAGCGCCCTGGACGTCGCAATCCTCGGCAAAGCGAAAAAGGATGCTGTGATCTTGAGCAGCACCGCGCGGCCAGGCGAGGTGATTGTTGCGGCCGCCGACATGGATGGTGCGCCTCATCCCAGCTTCTCCATCAACTTCGACTCAACCAGCTTCAAAGACCGAAAAACGCTGCTCTTCCAGCTTGGGTCCATGCAGGAGCTTGGCGAGGCAGGCCTTGTCAAAGCAGGAAAAGACATCAGCAACCCCGGACTGCTGGGCACCCTCGCAATGCTGCTGGAGACGAGCGGAGTTGGTGCTGTCGTTGATGTAGACAGAATACCAGTTCCAAAGGGTCTGGACATCGCAAGCTGGCTGAAGATGTATCCAGGGATGGGGTTTGTTGTCAGCACAAAGCCCGAGAATGTCACAAGGGTTTTGGAGGTCTTCCATAGGCGCGGCCTCACTGCGGCGGTGATCGGACGGGTGACGAGTGGGCAGAAGCTCGTCATTCGCTCTGGCGACGAGGAGGCTGATCTCTTCGATTTCGCTGTAGATTGCGTTACAGGAATACGGTAAGGTGGATGTGCTGCATGGACGAGGGTTTTGTGCGATCTATGCAGGAGAAGGCCGTGGCAAGGCACGCTCGCATAGGCATCGGCATCTGGAATTCAGATGCAAAGCTCATAGCTTCGCTTCAATCGGCCACTAAGTATGCCGATCTCCTGCTGGTCGGCGAGCCACGCTGCAAATGCGACCTGGAGTTCGTCCCAACTGATGAGCCCTGGGAGGAGCTTGTCAGGCTCTTGAAGGATGGCGAGATAGAAGGTGCCGTGAGGGGCAACCTGCCAGCAGGCAGGACGATGAAGTGCCTTGCCAGGCAGTTTGACATCAAGGTAAAGCGTCTGGCGCTCCTTGAACTGCCGGGCTGGTCATTCCTGCTAGGACCTGTGGGGATCGATGAGGGCGAGACCGTCTCGGAGAGGCTGGGACTGGCATTGGAGGGAGCTAGGTTCGTGCAGCGATTTGGCATCTCACCAAAGGTCTCTGTGCTCTCGGGCGGCAGGATGGAGGACCTGGGGCGCTGCGAGCGCGTGGATCGCAGCCTTGCTGAGGGCGAGCTGATCGCCGCCAGGGCACGGGAGGCGGGCGTCGATGCAAAACACAGGGGAATTTTGATCGAAGCATGCAGGGGAGACGACATCATCATCGCCCCAGAGGGCGTATCCGGGAACTTGATCTTCAGAACAACGCTGCTGTTGTGCAAAGCTGAGTCATACGGCGCACCAGTGCTGATGGACAGGGTCTTCGTGGACTCCACCAGGGCGCGGGAGAGCTTCGACGGGCCTGTGATGCTGGCAAGCAGCATGGTGGGGATGATGAACAGATGAATTGGAGATCATCATTATCAGAATAATAATATTATAAAGATTAATATTGCTAATAATAACAACCAACCCGCGATAGCGAGCAAAGTGGCTCTCTTTGCCTTCTTTGCCTCCCACCATGTTCGGGGCTCGATTCCCTGAGCTAGGAAGGTTGCAACTCCAGCTAGGTTGATCGAAATCAAATTGGCCAGAAATAGAGACAAAGCCCCAAACGCCAAGGAATAGTTGCCAGCGCCGAGCAGCAAGCCAAAGACGACCAAAGGCGGCATAAGAGCAACTGCCACCGCCACTCCGATAAGCACTGCCGGTGCATAAGATGTAAAGGACAATGCTCCCGCTGCCCCCGAGGCCAATGCCAAGACGATCTCCATCAACCCTACATGGGTCCTTGATGATATCTCCTGCAATGAAGGATCTACGTGCAACAAAAAACCTATAGCAGCAGACAGAATTATGACGATAGCGATCCCTAAGAAGAGGGTTTTGAGGGCACTCTTGAACAGCGGCAGATCTCCCAGAGTTGTCGCCAAAGATAGGGATACATTGGGCGTGAGAAGAGGTGCTATAACCATCGCACCGATTATCACCGCCACATTATCATTCAAGACTCCGATTGCAGCGACGATTGAAGATAGTATTATCATAGAAATATAAATTTTTGTGGTCTTGGCTCCTTCCACAAGATCATTGTGCAGCTCTTCTCTGCTCACCTTCTCCTTATGATTGGCGCTCTCGGAAATTATGGGAGGGAAGGATGCCTCCAATGCGAAGATGTTGATCCGAAAACCATCCACATCGGAGAACGTTTCTTCAAGAAGATCGAGCAGGCTCTGGCTTGCCTCTGCCAAGACCAGTATCCTGATGAGGATGTAATCGGTGGAAAGGCGGGTCTTCAATTCACCCATTATCGAAATCTTCCAGGAGCTTACAGCAGGCTGCATTATGATATCAAGTACTTCGCTTCTGCCGCTTACAATCTCTTCTACTGCCTGCAGCTTAACCTTTGGTAGGCTGATCTCTATCAAACGAAGGGCCATGTTATCCAATCTTTTGACTAACATTGCCATTTCGTTTTATTTAAACGATTCCTCGCTATTCGGTATGGTCGAGCTTGAATCGCAAAATTTCTGCGTCTTCGGGACTCCGTACTGAAATGTGATGCGCTAACTCAACCGCAGAGACACGAAGGCACAGAGGAGATATTTCATGCCCGATCTCACCCACACAATTTAGCGAAGAGCCATATTTTTTTGTGGAACTCTATGAACCTCCAATTTTGAGAAGGCTCATCTCTTTTTCATAATAGTATAAACTACTATTGAAGTTGTCTTTAGCACTCAAAGCATAACTAATTTCATTGGTCTCATAGAATTTAGCCATATCCCAGAGATATTCTCGCAGATATTCCAGCGCACGAATCGTATCATTATGGTAATCTGCATACTCTATAGGTAGCTTGGCGACCTCAAGCGTTTCCAGCGTGTGAGAGGCCAATATGAAGAGAGATGTAGTAGCAACCATAGCATCATTGCTACTGATATTTTTTTTAACGAACTCATCCAGAATATATGAAGAGCTGCTCAGGTCCTCGTCGTATTGGGTCAAAGCTTGAATTAGAATGATCCTGTAGATTGAGCTGTTGTTACTTTCACTTGACCCTTCGGCCTGACCCACAATGCCAATTAACGCAGCTAATAACAAGAACGTATATAAATAGCCGGACATGCATCTATCTCTTTTGTTCCTAATTTGGCCAATGATAACTCAGATCTACAACTTGAACTGGTTGAAACCATTGCTCACGATTACAGATCCCTCGATATCGAATTCAACTACACTACGCTATATAATTTGGCACAATCATATATATTTCTTTTGACGAGGATTCCTAAGTGTGGAGTCCTAAGAGTCTTCCTATTTCAGACGAGCCTTCCTATTTACCTGTGTTTGAGAGGCAGTTCTCGGAGTTTGGCACACTACCACAGACGACGTCCGAATCCTTTTGTATGGCTCTCATTTTCAGTCATTCTTCGATAGCTGCTCACGTACTTGCTTGACTGAAGAGCATAGTTTACAGCCACTGAGAGGAGGTGCTGACACATCCCTTTTGCTGATCCTGATTCCTTGATAAATTTCAGCTATCCTGGTATGTGGTAGCCTTACAAACCTTTTTATATGCGGGGTTCGTCTAAGGAGGCGGAATGTCCGAGACCAGCATATATGTTGTGAAGACCACTGCCAACCAGGAGCGATCGGTGGCCAACATGATCGCCCAGATTGCACGCAAGGAAAAGTATGATATAAGGGCACTGCTGGTACCAGATGTGCTGAAGGGCTATGTACTCGTGGAGTCTCCAGCTCCTGAGATCGTAGACCAGGCAATTCAAGGAATACCCCACGCACGATCTGTGATAAAAGGGGCCTCGAACATAGAAGAGGTTGAACACTTTCTCACACCAAAGCCCGCAGTAATCGGGATTAACGAAGGCGCCATTGTTGAGCTCATATCTGGGCCGTTCAAGGGGGAGAAAGCCAGGGTCAAACGCGTGGACGTTGCAAAAGAAGAGATAACTGTAGAGCTCTTTGAAGCGATGGTGCCCATTCCCATCACCGTGCGGGGAGACCACGTGCGCGTGCTCAGTAAAGATGAAACTTAGAGGTGATTTGATTTGGCTAATGTTGTTGAAGCATTGGTTCCTGGCGGAAAGGCCAGTGCAGGACCGCCTTTGGGCCCGGCCCTTGGACCTCTGGGCGTAAATGTTGCCCAGGTAGTTGCCAAGATCAATGAGCAGACGAAAGATTTGAATGGAATGCAGGTTCCGGTCAAGATCCTGGTGAAGTCCAGAACGGAGTTCGAGATCGAGGTTGGAACGCCACCCACATCGGCCTTGATAATAAAGGAGATGGGCTTGGAGAAGGGCACTGGCGACAAGTCCGCAGTCGGAAACCTGACCATGGAGCAAGTCCTGAAGATCGCAAACATCAAGAGGAGAGGGCTTCTCTCCAAGAGCCTAAAGAACGCAGCCCGAGAGGTCATTGGGACTGCGGGATCCGTGGGCGCGACCATCGATGGCATGCCCAGCAAAGAGGCCCAAATGGCAGTTGCCAGCGGCAAGTACGATGAGATGCTAGAAGAGAAGGCTTAAATACAACATTATACTCTAAAACTTGATTCTCTTTTTTGAGAACCGTAGGAGACCTAAAGGACGTCGATAGACTACGGAGGATTGAAATGGAATTAGAAGAAGCCATCAAGCAGGCTATAACTGAGGCACCTGCCAGGAAGTTCAGCGAGAGCGTGGACCTGGCCATCAACCTCCACAACATCGACCTCACAATACCCGGGAACAGGGTCGATGTAGAGGTTATCCTTCCACACGGCCTTGGCAAACCTACCAAGGTTGCTGTATTCGCTGCTGGAGAGACTGCCTTGCGAGCCAAGAGCGCTGGCGCAGATCGGATCTTGTCCGGTGATGATATCAAGGAGCTTGGCACAGACAAGAGAGCAGCGCGCAAATTGGCAGATGAGTACAAGTTCTTCATAGCAGAGACTCAGTTCATGCCAATCATCGGTAAGAGCCTGGGCTCTATCTTGGGCAAGAGGGGCAAGATGCCCACGCCCTTGCCGCCAACGCAAGATATTACCCCACAAGTGCAGAGGCTCAAGAATATGATCAGGATCAGGTCCAGGGACAGGCCGACCTTTCACCTGACAGTAGGGAATCGGAATATGAATACAAAAGAGCTGGCCGAGAACATCGATGCGGTCCTCACCAAGCTTGAACAGACCTTAAAGGATGGTCGGCATAACCTGAAGTCCGTTTATGTCAAGACCACCATGGGCCCTTCCATAAGGGTGATCTGAAATGGCAGGAGTAGTTCGTCGAACTGCCCACTTGCCCGAATGGAAGGTCAAGGATGTGCAAGAGCTGATCGAGAAGATCAGCAAAAGCAGAGTGATCGGAGTAGTAGGACTGCGAGAGATTCCGGCCAGCAATCTTCAACAGATGCGCGGAGACCTCAGGGGCAATGTAGAGATAAGGATGGTGCGAAATACCATCGCGCGCCGCGCCCTTGAGGCATCCGACCCAAAGATAAGGCCGCTGGCAGATTACATCGAGGATCAGACGGCACTTATCTTTTGCGATGAGAATCCTTTCAGGCTCAGCAGCATGCTGGAGAAGGGCAAGAAGCCGATGCCAATTAAGCCTGGCGCAAAAGCGCCCAAAGACATCGTGGTCGAGGCAGGAGAGACGTCTTTCTCGCCCGGGCCAATGGTCGGAAAGCTCCAGGCGGCTGGGATTCCTGCCGCCATAAAAGGCGGGAAGGTGGTCATAAACCAAAGGATCACCCTGGCCAAAGAGGGAGACGTCGTCTCTGCCAAGACCGCGGAGATTTTGAAGACGATGGAGATCTTTCCCAAGCTGGTTGGCCTTGACCTCAGGGCAGTCTATGAGGGCGGCCTGATCTTCAAGTCCAAGGATCTGTGCATTGATGTTGGGGCTCAGATCTCCGAACTTAGCCTCGCTTCAGCCAAGGCGTTCAGCTTTGCCGTGGAGATCGGCTATGCTACGCCCGAGACGGTCGGACCCATGCTGCAGAAGGCCCAGAGCAAGGCGATCGGACTTGTCATGGAGGCGGGAATACCCGTGCCCAGTCAGATGGAGCTGATTTTGGCCAAGGCTGCTTCAAATGCCAAAGCCATTGCGAGCTTGACCAGTGGAGAGATGGCACCATCAGCAGCTGCTGGCGCAGCTGCACCAGTAGAAGAGGAAGAGGAGAAGAAGGATGAAGGAGACGCCGCAGCAGGACTCGGCGCTCTATTTGGTTGATTTGGATTAAATATTGAGGTCGATTCAAATGGAATATGTATACGCTGCATTACTGCTTCACAGCGCAGGAAAAGATGTCAAAGAGGATGGAATTAAGAAGGTAGTCGAGGCTGCTGGCGTTGCAGCCGATGATGTGAGGATCAAGGCCCTAGTGGCTGCGCTGGAAGGCGTGGACATTGCCAAGGTCCTATCCCAAGCTGCAGCCATGCCTGTAGCCGCTGCAGCTCCCGCTGCTGCTGCAGCAGCAGCTGCGCCTGCCGCAAAGGAAGAGAAGAAAGAAGAGAAGAAGGAAGAGGCCGAGGAGAGCGGAGTCGAGGGCCTGGGCGCCCTGTTCGGCTGAGTCGCTCAGCTCTTTCTCCTTTTTATAGTCTCCACTTTTTTAATAGTTTACTTTTTTTATAGTCTCTCCAGCTTCTCAATGCCGACCTTTTTGACACTTGGCTTCCAGATATTCGACGGCATCCATCCTGGGGCGTTGGAGGGCTTGGGAACCTGCTTGCGCTCGCCTCTGAAGACATGCACCTTCTTGGTGCCTCGCTCACGGAGCCTGATATCTGTGAAACCGCGATTTGCGGCCTTTAGTGCCGCTTGCCTGGGCTGCTTTCCGCAAAAAACTCCTATCTCATTTCCATTCTTATCCCTTAATGCGAAATTTCTCTTTTCTGCCATGTTTTATACCCCACTAAACCTACATGCTGCGTACAATATGCATCGATGCACCTCTATATATCATATGCACTTATATTAATCTTTTGTTTGATTTAAGAATATGTAACAGTTGAGGATCCAGAAGGATTGGATTTTTATTCATGCGGGAGCTCTTAACAATTTATGGCCTGGGTTGTATGGTTCACGGGACTTCCTGGATGCGGCAAGACAACAATTGCGCAGCGAGTGAAGGCGATATTGTCTGAAAAAGGGACGAGTGCAAAAATCCTCCAGCTTGACGAGATACGAAGGGCGATAACGCCCCAGCCCAGATACACAGATGAGGAGAGGGAGATCGTTTACGCGAGCCTGGCTTACATGGCCAAGCTGCTTGCAGAAGAGGGTGTAAATGTGATAGTCGATGCCACTGCGAACAGACGCCGCTATCGCGACTTTGCCCGCGGCCTGATCAAAAATTTCGGGGAGGTATTTATACAGGCGCCATTGGAGGTCTGCATGGAGCGCGAAGCTAGGCGAAATGCAGAATTTTCGCCCAAGAATATCTACAAGAAGGCAGCAAGGGAGAGGGCAGCAGTTCCAGGAGTCAATGTAGCCTATGAGGAGCCGCACTCTCCTGAAATCCAGGTCGATTCGGTGCAGCAAAGTCCCGAAGAGAGCGCCCAGTTTATCGCAGCAAGGATCTTGGATCTATTCGGCTCGAAGAATTGAATGGATGCTAATATTCGCACTGCTGCGGTTGACAATAGTATAAATCCTAGAAAGCTTAAAATATGGTCACAAAGACTCCAATTCAGGAAGTGAAGATGCTTGAAGTCCAATGCTGGCTTTGTAGGATTTGATGGAACAGAGAATAAAAGAACAATCCTCGCGCTGCAGCAGGTCAAGAAGGCAGCGGGGATAGGTGGCGATCTGAATGTGCTGCTCAGGCGTCCTCACGGCCGGGCCAGATCCATCGTGGCCAAGTTCAACCGCATGTTCGGCGTAAAGGCATTCGTCAGCGACGAGGCAGATAAAGAGAAATGGGAGAAGGCAGGGGTCAAGATCGAGGGCGGCTACGACGACTTCTTCAAGGCATCAGATTTCCTGATGGTAGGAACTCCGGGGGACGAGGAGCTGCCCTATGTCGAGGCAGGACTGGCCCATGGATGCTTTGTCTCCCTCATGGGCGGCGCCGATAGGCCCCAGCTGCTCAAGGGACTGGAGGAGAGCGGGAAGGTCAAGATCGGCGATGAACTTGTGGCAGACTTTGCGCGCGAGTTCTTCTTCGGCCTGGAGAATTACGATATGTTCCTCAAGGCCAAGCCAAGGCTGGTGCAGTGCACGAGCTGCAATACCACAGGCCTGTCCCGTCTGGCTCTTGCCGCAAGGCCACTTGGTTTGGCTGCCATTCTCGGCAACATCGACCGCAGACATGGCGATCCTCATACAGTCGTCAGGGCTTCGCCCAGCGCCATTCAGTTTGGAAAAGGTGCTGGCCACCAGGGCAAAGATGCGGGAACTGTATTCGAGGAGGTGAACTTCGTAATTCGTGCCAGCAAAGTTCCCACAACAGTGCCACACACCAACTTCCTGAACCTGATCTTCAAGGGAGATGTCTCTGCAGCGGATCTGGTCGAGCAGTTCGCCAAGACCCGCGAGGTCGTCGTCATGCCCTATCAGGATGAGGGCAAGAAGCATGAATGGACGAGCGAGATTTTAGAAGCCTTCCTCTCAGGCGTCGAGCGGCCCATCAGCCCCGAGATCTTCGAGCTGATAGTCTCTGATGCCATCATACCCTTCAAGCTTGGAGAGTACACAATCTTGCAGACGGTATCTATGGTGGAGCAGATGTCCATAGCTGTGCCAAATCACGTCGAGTCCTATTTGCTCTCCTGTGGCTATCCTGCTGCGGATATTCACGCCTTCGTGGATAAGACACTGGGAATCATGCACGGCATCTGGCCGGACAGATTGAGCTGCTAGGGCACCAATTCGATCCAATGCCCGTGGAAATCCCAGGCCAACTCAAGGGCGGAAAGGTCAGGCTGGGCTCCGAGGCCCTGCCCGATCTTCACGAACAGGGCTACTTCGGCAGGCACAAAGGTCAATGCCTGGAGCTCTCGCTGGTAGAAGCAGCCTATCTTCTCGATCGATCCAGGATCACTGTTTCATCTGAGGGAGAGGAGCTGGATTTCAAGGCCTTCTTTCAGCTGGCTTCATCCCTTGAGAAGGGCTTCGAGTTCAGGTATGTTGTTTACAAAGATCTGCGCGAGCGGGGCTATTATGTCCAGCCTGGAAGGCCGGATTTCCGCGTCTATCCTCGAGGAGGGCATCCTGGAAAATCGCCCGCAGAGTTTTACGTCCTGGTCATATCTGAGCGCATGCCGCTTCCGCTAAAAGAGATCCTCGAGCCCGTAAGAGTTGCGGGCCAGATGAGAAAAAGGCTGATGATGGCAATAGTCGATGAAGAGAGCGATATAACTTATTATGAGGCCAAAGAGAAGGATGTGTCAGGCAGCATGGGTAACGACGAGTCGGGCGGCATGGCCACGCTTCTGGAGGATCGAGTGGTGCTCTGGGATGCCGATGCATCGCTGAGGCTTCACGAGCACGGGTTTTATGGCAAACCAGTGGGAGAGAGGCTACAGCTCTCGCTGGTCGAATCTGCATACCTGTTGGAGAGGGGTCTAGTTCAACTGGTCGATCGTTCCGGCGCTTCAATCGATCTGCAGGGTTTTATGGCCAGGGCGCGCCAGATCGAGGATGGCTTCGACTTGAAATACAGCGTCTACAAGGATCTGCGCGACAGAAAGCTGGTGGTGAAGACTGGCTTCAAATTCGGGACGCATTTCAGGGTTTACAAGCATGTGGCTGGCCTGCAGAAGGTCCCTCACTCCGAGTATCTCGTGCACACTGTTCCTGATGATCACATCTTTCTCCCGCCCGTGCTCTCCAGGGCTGTGCGCCTAGCCCATTCGGTGAGAAAGCAGATGTTGTTTGCCTATCCTGATGAGAATGTGCGGTACCTCGAGATAAGAAGGCTAAAGCCATAACCTCTTAGCTCAACCGCCCGTCTCCAGGTTTTCGTCCTGCATCTTGGCCTTATCCATCATCTCTTGCTGGGCTTTGAACCTCTCCTGAATCTGCTCAAGGGTCATGCCCTCAAGCTCTTTGCGCTCAGGCACCCTTTCAATGGGCTCCAAGGTATCCAGCCGGTAATAAAGCCCTGTGCTGTCCAAAAGAGCCCACTTCTCTCCGTCGTCCTCCTCTTTTAGCACCTTCACAGTGCCGATGGTGCCCGTTCCCTTGTACCTTACAAGGCTATCCTCTCTTATCTCTGCCATCGCGAGCCTCACCCAAAGTTAAAGCTTCTCTATGATCGTCTCGCCCTTCTCCGCGTCAAAGCCCTTTACGTTTGCGCCCCCAGGCTCGGCCAGCACTTCTATGTCCTGAAACTCCTCTGGTCCACAGAGCACGTCCTGCTCGGGATGAGTTCCAGGCGAGATCTTGCAGCTCAGACGCGTTCGTGCGCCGATGGAGACCACAGTCTTGAGTCGGGACGACGCTGGATGGCCTTTGGGCAATACTATGAGCGGCGCTCCCAGCTCCCGGATCTGATAAAGAGTGCATCTGAGGCCGCGCCGGACCTTGTCTCCAGTCCCAAACGATGAGGCGACCATCAGGTCATCAGGCTCTGTGAAGAGCACAAGCTCCTCTCGATCGGTCTCCAAATAGAAGGATTTTCCTGCAGCCTTTGCCAGGGCTAAAGTGCCACTATGGCCGCAGAGAACAGCAACCTCGTCCTCTTTTAACGAAATATGCATTGGCTTATGCCGGCTTGACATTCCTCGAGCTGCAGGATGGACACCTGGGCTTGCTGCCCATGCCCTTGAATTTATTATTGCAGTCCAGGCATTCATAGTCCTTTGCAGCTAAGGCCTCGATATTTCCTATGTCCGGACCGCCACCAACCGTACACATGATCTCTTCACCTGTTATCTATGTATAGCCTATCTCACTATTTAAACCAGGCGGAAGCAATCGATGCTATCCCAGGTCCTCGAATCATCTCCTGATCTCCTTCACCTTCTGGAAGATCTGCTTCAGGGTATCCTCGTTGCTCTGCGTAAACGGGAAAGGCGAGCTGGTGAACGGCTGGAAGTAGACAGGCACATCGTCCAGGCGATAGAATGTCCCGTCGCATTCCATGGCATCGATGACCCCGGGCAAAACGACATCTGAGAGCATTGTCGTGGGGCCTGGCGCTATATCGATACAGGCCACTGGAATCTCTGATAGGTATTCGGCGCAAGCTGCTGGAAAGTGCGAGACCAGATCGGCTGAGACTATCAGGGCGGCATCCACATCCTTTTCCCGCAACACATCCACAGCCGTGTACTCTCCAGGGTTATAGCGAGGATAGCCTCGTGAGAAGTCCAGGCCGAATGGGAATCCGTAGAGATAGGAGGCGATCTGGTTGAAGCCCGCAACATTGCAATGGCCACGAAGAGCGCCGATCACAAACTTCGTGTGGCAATTGAGCTCCTTGACCAAATTGAAGGCAGCTTCAGCGTTTCGGTGCTTGCCGTATGATGACGCAATGCCAAGTCCCACATAAATGGCTCCGTAGTTGCAGCCCAACATCATCTCAAGCATTGCCTCCATCTCGGCGATAGAGACCCCTGTGGTCCCTTCTACAGACGGATGGGGCCTCTTGCCGTGCAGGAGAGTGAGCAGAGCGGATATAAGCTCATAATCTGTGTTAGGCTTGAGCTGTATGTGCAGGTCTGAGTTCTCCGCTGTGATGCTCTTTCTTGGATCGACTGTGATGACAGTTCGGTCGAATCTTCCACGCCTCGTCCAGTATCCGCGCGGATAAACGGCGTAGCGTGACATGTGTCTTGGCATGGACTCAAGAGGATTTGAGCCCCAGTATACCGTCAGGTCCGCCCTTGACTTGCTCTGCCCAGCTGTTGCGCCCACGCGCCCCGCTTCCTGGATGCCCATGGCTGTGGGACCATGGCAGACTGTGGAGTTGGAGTCCACTATGCCTCCCAGGAACTCGCCCAGATGAAGGCCGACCTCCATTGCCTCGCAGGAGGTCTCGCTGCCCATGAAGATCAAAGGACGCTTGGCCCCGGCAAGGATCTCTGCAGTCCTCGAGATCGCTTCAATCCATGTCGCTTCCAGGAAGCCTTTGCCATTCTGTATCTGTGGCTCTCTGATTCTATGAGGGCCGACTATCTCCTGAAACTTTGCATTGCCCATCTTGCAGGCGTTCTTGACTGTGATCTCTCCATTTCCAAGCGTCACCTGTATGTCATCGCAAGAAGCACCACAGACAGGGCAAATTATGTTCTTGGCTGCCATTAATTCCCCCTCCCGTAAAGCTTATCGACCAGGTCGCATGCATCCAAAACTCGATCGTCCGTTGGTTCTATTCTAACTGGGGAGCCTTTGTAAAGTGGCGAGCCTGTGGAGAAGGTCTCCGGGTCCACCACTACATTCGACCAGATCGCTCTCGGCATGAAGACATGACCTGGCTTCAAGGCATCAGACGAAGAGGCGTAGACCACTACGCTGTGCAGTCCGTTCCTGGAGGTTACCTTGACCTTCTGCGGGCAGCCAAGCCTGCGAAAGTCTTCGGGGTTCATCTGGCAGGTGGCACATTCCTGCGTGTAGTCTTCAGTCAGCTTGCAGCCGCCCTTTGCCAGCCTGCCCTCTTCGATAGTGCTGCCCGTGTTGAGCAAAAACTCCTCTGTCATATGCTCTAGCCCTCTCTCCAGTAGAGCAATCCCTTGGGATTTCTATGAATGGCAAAGTCTCCTGAGAATTTGACAAACCTTCCTTCGATCTGGAGATCGCCGAGCTTCAAACTCTCCTCACGACCAACCTCCACGAAGCCTGGCAGGAACTGCCGGATCGACCCCATGATCGCCACCGTCCCTCCCGTCATCTCAGCGCCCAAACCCCTCAACGCATCGCCTCTGATCAGAATGAGTCCGCCGTTCTGGCGAATGGCACAGAAGTTCTCGACGCTGCCACCTACCACGATCTGTCCACCAGCCATGCCTCCGCCAACTTGACTTTTTGCGTTCCCTTCGATCAAGATCCGTCCACCGGTCATGCCTCTCCAGCTTCCTCGGTATGCAGAGCCCACATGATCCCCCGCGTTCCCGTAAATTTGCAGCAAGCCTCCCTTCATCTCCATGCCCGCCCAGGAGAGAGCATCCCCATGAACGCTGATGCTGCCGCCAGCCATCTCAGCACCCACATGCATCCCAGCTGAACCGCGAATCTCGATCCTTCCTGATCTCATGCCCTTGCCAATGTACTTGACCCTTGGCACATCGCCGTCGATCACTATCGTCGTCTCCTCGCTCGATCCGTCTCCCGTGGTCTCAACATCGAAGAAGTCGCCGAGAGGGAGCACTTCTGAACCCTGCCAGACCTGCAGCCTCTCGATCTCATCCTTCTTCTTCGCAGCAAGCATTTCGGGTCGGATGACTTCGGCCTCGACTGTGATCCCAATCTCTCCTTTTGGCTTGAGAACAATTTCTGCCATCCTCTTACCTCCTCGCCACAGCCTCCTGTGACTTGTTGACAGGGATCGGCACGGGATTCTTCAGGTATTTATCCGGCACGGGATAGTTGGAGAAGCCCACTGTGTAATACTTGAACCATTCCTTCACATCTGCGAGCATCTCCTTCTCCATTGCATCGTCGACATAAGGTCTGCAGTAATACCTTCGACCCTCGGGGACCGCCACAACCTCTCCTCGCCTTGCCACTATCTGGCCATCTTTTATGGTGTACTCGGGGCGCGCAAGCTTCTGTCTCAGCCTCTCGGGGTCATTTACGTTGAGCCTCGTCGGGTCTAAATCATAAACAGTCACATCGCCGTCGGCTCCGATGCCAAGGTGGCCTTTCCTGTGGGCCATGCCTATGGTCCGTGCCGGATTGGCGCGGGTGAGGACTGCGATCTCGTATAAACTGAGCTCGCGGTCGACTCCGCCGAGGCTTGATCGATCGTAGGCCCACTTGTGGGACTCCTTGGCAGTATCATCCCTGGCCTTCTTGGACATGAGCCATGTGATCACTTGAGGATACTGGGTGAATATGCCGCCATTGGGGTGATCTGTTGTCATGATGGTCTTCCACGGGTCCTTGATCAGAAGCAATACCTCCAATCCAATCGCCCACTGGACGCTATGGACGGGGCTGCTCTTGGAGTAAACCAATGAGAGGATGCCCGAGCCGCACTCCAATTCAACATCGCAGTTCGACCACTTTTGGCCTGTCAGCATGTAGAGATCATGTTGTGCCGGACCGTCGCCTGTCATCGTCGTGGCCGGGCCGAAGGGAACTGAACCGCTGTCGATTACCACGTTGTCCACGCCGTTGATGTAGTCTGCAAGGCCTGAGGCACCAGAGCAGAAGTCTCTCCAGGATGTTCCGCCATAGGCGCTGAACTGAGCGTGAGCAAGATAGATTGTCTGCCTCCTCCTGGCGCTCTCTTTGGTCTGCGCCCATTCCAGATCGGTCTTGCTCTTCGGATCAAGACCTGAGGGGATCATCAGAGAGTCTCTGGCGACCTCCCAGTTGCCAGGGTGGCCCAAGTTATTGGCATGCAGGTGCAAGGACATGGGCAGGCCAAGCATCTCATTTACCTCAGCCAGGCCTCTTATGATCTCGCGTGGAGTGATCTCAAAATGTATGTTAGGCTCATCCAGGCTATGCACATTCTTGGCCCAGCCCCAGTTCTCAACGCCCGCTGGATTGACGCATTTGATGCCATAGGCCTTGTGGGTTCTCATCATCCATGCCACATATGCCGCCGCCTTCACCAGGTCGCCCTCTTTTAAATAGCGCATGACGAACCAGTTGTTGCCAAATACCATGTAAGCGCCCATATCCAGGATGGGCGTTGAGCGCATCTCCTCGTGTGTGTGGCGGGCTTCCAGTGGCGGCATGGCAGCCTCAAAGACGGTGGTATAGCCCATGGCTGCGTAGTCGTAGCCCTGCTTGTAGACGGATGGAACTGTGTAGCCGCTGCCAGAGTGCGTGATGTCCGTCTTGAGCCTCACTGATCTGTAGTGGTCCTCAGGGCGCATGAGCCGTCCTGCATTGACCTTTGACCCTGCCACGTGCGAGTGGGAGTCCACGCCTCCTGGCATGACAGCCTTGCCTGAAGCATCGATGACTTTGGCGTCCCTGCTCTCAGCGCCTGTCAGGCCGACGGCCACCTTTCCGTCCTTTATGAAAACATCTAGGACCTCAGCGTCGATCCCATTCAGAGGATCGAAGACATAGCCGTTCTTGATGATGGTAGCAGCCATCCTAGGCCACCTCCCGTCTCACAAGCCATATGGCATCTGCAGGGCAGATCATGCTGCACGTGGCGCATGATCCGCAAACCTCCTGGTTTACGACCCTAACAGCGCCGTTTAGAACCTCCAATAGGGGCTTCTCGTCCAGATCATTGAGATGGCCTGCAGCCAGGTAGGGATCGGACAGCGCATTCACTGGGCACGCAATGACGCAGTTTCCACAGCCAAGGCATGCCTCCTCATCCGTCCTCAGGACGGACGTCAGAGTGGGCAGCGGCGCAGCTTGAGAGAGCTTCTTTTCGAAGGCCTTCTTGCCCTTCATCTCTGGAACTATGGCAGTCTTGCGAACCGTGATGGCTCGCACAGGGCAGGCCTGGGCACATGCACCACAGTAGATGCAGGCCTCCTTTCGGTGCGTCACCTTCTCCACGATCTCGCCGATCTTCCAGTCTCGATTGAAGAGCGCATTGGCAGGACAGGTATCCACGCAGGTTCCACATGCCTGACAGATGCAGTCGTCCCTGGAAAACTCGCCGGAGAAGGGCTTCTCAAATGCGATGGCGCCTGTCGGGCAGACCTGGGCGCACCATCCACAGTGCACGCAGCAGTCAAGGTCGATGAGCGTCTTGCCCTCCATCTTGAGGCTTCCGTCCCCTGCCAGGTGTCTGTCCTCTATCTCAATGCAGGCCCGGGGGCAGACCTCGACGCAAAGGCCGCAGTGAACACATTTATCGTTTACAGCAGTGGGTTTTTGCGCAAAGCTTAGGTACGATTCGTCCCTCTCTGCTTTGCCAGCCACCCTGATCTCAAGAGCGCCTGTGGGGCACACGCGCGCGCATAATGCACAAAAAAGGCATGCACTGCTCTTTCTCTTCTCAATGAAGTCCTTGTCGATCAGGTCTCGGGCCACGGCGCCTACCGACCCTATGATCAGCTCTCCTTTCGGGCAGACCTGAACGCACGAACCACAGCCGATGCACCTCTCCGGCAGATAGAACTGCGCTTTATCCTCTCTGGATTCCAGCAAAACCTCTTTCATCCGAAACCCTACCTTGACGGGCATGATCGTCTGATGAAGATTGGTCATTGTGATTTTACAAGTAGAAGGCCGAACTGGTCTGAGTCCTTCAAACCTTGGCCTCTATCCGGCAGGCTGCGATCTTGTATTCAGGGATCTTGGCCACAGGATCGAGGGCATCCGATGTTATGATGTTCGTGCCGTGGTAGTGGAATGGCATGAAGACCATGCCCGGCTTGACCTTTTCAGTTATCCTGGCCTTGGCCTCTGCCATTCCTCTGCGCGTGGTTACTACAACAATCGCTCCCTGTCCGACATTCAAGTTAAGAGCATCCATTGGATTGATCTCAACATAAAGCTCCGGTTCACGCTCATTCAGAGATTCGCTTCGCAGTGTCATTGAGCCGCCATTGTAGTGGAGAACTATCCTGCCGGTCGTCAGCAATATGGGGTACTCGGGGCTTACGTCCTCTCCAGGAGGCCTGTTTTTCACTGTGGCCATCCTTGCTTTGCCATCCGGTGTAGAGAACCTCTGGGTATGTAAAATATCTGTGCCAGGATGCTTCTCGTCAGGACACGGCCAGCGCAATCCTCCCATTCTCGAGATCCTCTCCAATGTCATGCCTTTGTACTGAGGCACCAGGCGGACGATCTCTTTCAGTACTTGTGCTGCGCTCTCGTATGGAAAGTCCAGGCCCATGCGTTTTGCTATCTGGCATATGATCCACATGCCTTCCTTGGCCTCTCCAGGAGCATCAACAGCCTTATCGATCCACTGCACTCGCCTATCCATCGAGGTATAGCTGCCATCCTTCTCAGCCCAGGCAGCAGCAGGCAATACAACATCTGCCATCCTTGCGGTGGGAGTCATGAATATCTCCTGGACGACCAGAAAATCAAGGCTCTCCAGCGCCTGGCGGGTCTTCTTGACGTTAGCGTCGCAGACCACTGGGTCCTCTCCAATGATATACATGAACAACAGATCGCCTTTCAGTGCTGCATCATTCATCTCAGTTGAGGTTAGACCTGGCCCCATAGGCAGATTGGAGACATTCCAACCCTTCTTGAAATACTCGATAGTCTCAAGATCCGTCGACTTCTTGTAGCCTGGATAGAATTCTGGCATCCCGCCCATGTCGCAATTTCCTTGAACGTTGTTCTGACCACGCATGGGCCAGACGCCCGCTCCTGGCCGTCCGACATGGCCGCAAAGCAGGGCCAGAGTCGCACAGCTCTTGACATTATCAGTGCCACAAACATGCTGGGTGATGCCCATCGAATAGAGAAGTGCAGATGCGGGGGATATGGCATATGCCTTTGCAGCCCGGATGATGTCTCCTGCAGGAACTCCCGTCTTCCCTGCAGCCTCTTCTAGCGTGTAGTCCTTGAGGCTATGCAAGAGCTCATCGACGCCAACCGTCCGGGATCCGATAAATTCCCAGTCTGCCAGGCCAGCCTCTACGATGACCTTCATCATGCCCCAGAGGAGGTCGATGTCAGAGCCAGGCTTTATGCGGAGGTGGATGTCTGCCATCCATGAGGTAGAGGTAATCCGAGGATCGGCAACTATCACCACTGCGCCGTTGTCCTTGGCCTTCTGAACCCAGCGGGTGACAATGGGATGCGCCTCTGTAAAGTTTGTGCCTATGGCAAATATGCACTTCGAATTCTCAAGGTCTGCAAGATTGTTGGTCATGGCCCCAGTCCCAAAGACGGCGCCAAGGCCCACGACCGTCGGGGAGTGGCAGAGCCTGGCACAGTTATCCACATGGGGCGAACCCAGGAGGCGAGCCATCTTCTCCAATAGATAGTTCTCCTCGTTGTTGCATCTAGATGAGGCCAAAAAGCCAAGGGTGCCTGGCCCATGCTTTCGGATGTTTCGGGTCATGCCCTGTGCTACCATATCCAGAGCTTCTTCCCAGGAGATCCTGACAAATCCATCGCCGACCTTCTTCATCGGATACTTCAGCCGTTCTTCGTGATTCAAAATCTCAAGAACTGCATTTCCCTTCGGGCAGAGGGCGCCCTCGGAGGTGGGATGTTCGGTCATGTATTCTATACCGGTGGCTTTGCCCTTATCCACGACCAGGTAAAGGCCGCAGCCTACGGCGCAGTAGGGGCAGAGGGAAGGGATCAGCTTCGTGGACACTATTAAATCCTCCTCAATGACGGAGAATGGCTCAGCATAGGGACCTGTCAGCGATGTCGGACATCTGGATAAATGTCCCTGCAGCCAAGCTTATGCAGGCTCAGGTTTAAGAAGGTTTGCATAGACGCTGACGCATGGCAGCATTTGTAAACGAGGCCGTCTAATTAAGGCCGTATCGGGCTGTCTCTTCTAGAGGAGCAGCCTGCTACAAGGACATCCAGAAGCTTCTTTACGCTCTGGCGGAAGTCGTCAAGGCTGCCCTCATTTTTAAGCCTCAGATCGGCAGCCTTCATGACATCGCACAGCCCCCAAGAGCGCTCTCGGCACTCTCGCATCTCCAGGGCTGCTGCTGCCTTGTCAGGTATGGAGTTAGTGTCCTTTGGGTCGGCCCTCTCATGCTTTGGGTCGTCAGGGCGGCCACGCAGCTCAAGCCATTTGAGCCTCGCATCTGGCGGGGCGCAGATCTCTATCAGGTGAAACTCATCGGCGCTGGCACGGAAGAAGTCTGCCTCGTCCCTGGAGCGAAGGCCATCTATTATCACTATCTCCTCTCCAAGCGCCCTGGCCTTCTCCAGCGTCCTCTTTGCAATTGCATCTGGGCCCTCCTCTGATCGCAAAGCCTCCCCGATCCTGCCCAAATTCAGATCTGTGGGCTCCAACCCCCTTCTTTGTGCCTCCTGGCGAATGATGTCTCCCATGACCAGCACCGTTAGGCCGCACTGCCTCGCAACCCCAGATGCCTCACCCTTTCCTGAGCCTGGCAGGCCCACAAAGCCGATGATCTTCAATTCAAATTCCACCTGCGCGTGACCACTCCCTCCAATGAATTGGCGAGGATTTGCCCTCAGTTCGTCCTAAATCTACCAGAGCTTTTTTTGATTATCGTGTTTCGAAGAAATTGTCGGGCTTGGCTTTGACCCCGACCAAGATCCATCCTCCAATGGATCTTGCGATCTCCTGCAGGCGTGCCCGCGAGACAGGCTCAAATCTCTCCTCGCCTTCTCGCGGAAGCCCTTGCTGAAGGACCAATCTCTCCAGGCAGCTCCTGGGATACATGTTCTTCAGCTCTGAGAGCATGCATGTGATCTCCACCAGCTCGGATGCAGCCGGCATCTCGGGAAAGACTGTGGTTCGAACCTCAAGAGGCACTCCGCGTTCCATGCAAATCATCAGGCTCTCTCTGACGCGTGCAGCCACACCAACAAATCCCGTAGCTTTCTCATAACTCTGATCCTGCAAAGCAGCCTTGATATCTAGGAATACCTTGTCCACAAGGTCCCTCTCCAGCAGCCTCCTGAGACTTTCGGGATAGCAGCCTGAGGTCTCAAGGCCAGTGCACAGTTGCAGGCTCCTGGCCAGACGAAATAATCTCTCTGCAGGCTCAGATTGCATGAGCGGCTCGCCTCCGGAGAGAACGAGGGCATCCACGAAGGGCTTGTTGCTCGCGCGCTCTGCAGCCTCATCAAGATCGATCTGCCAAGAGTTCTGCGATGGTTCTCTGGCCACGATCGTCTCGCCTTTTACAAGAGACGCAATTTTGGAGGCGACTGAATGAAGATTCACTGAGCTGTCGCCTGATTGAAGCGCAAAGTTGTGGCAATGCGGGCAGCGCAAAGGGCAGCCACGCAGGAACAGGACGATGGCGGCACGTCCTGGCCAGTCCACAGTGGATAGCGGCACAATCCCGCCCAAGTTGACAGTAATCTCTTTCATCGGGACAGATCTACCTTTATAGCTTTTCCCGAGAGCCTTGTCAGCCTGTCTCTCAGCTCGGATGTGTCCTGATCTACCTTCTCCTGCTTGGAACGAAGGGATTGATGGATCTCGTCCACTGATGCCTTAGCTCTTTGCAGGCCCTTCTTGGTCCTGCTCAATTGCTCCTTTAGCTGCAGAAGGTCTCGGCTGCACTCCGATAGCTGCTTGTCCTGCTCTTCTATGGCCTTCTCAAGGGCCGCTTGCCTTGACCTGGTCTTCTCCAGAGACCTGTTCGTGATCAGCTGATCGATATGATCCAGGATCTTCTCCTTCTTCCTGTCTTTCAGCCCAAGGGATGCCAGATGGCTCCTCAGCTCCTGAAGCGAGCCTGCGATTTCCTTGTCTTCAACCTTCGAGGGCGCTGTGAGAAGCATCTCGAAGACGTTTGAGTGCTGCAAGATGAGCCTGTCGCTCGACCCCCGTTTCATGATTCTGCCCAGGGCCTTGTTCAGCGGAGATATCAAATTTGCCATCTCTGCTTCAGCTTGCCTGAGCTCTTCGCGTTTTTGTTCAATGTCTTTCTTCAACTCCTCAATACGTTTGCCTTCAGGGCCTGCAGCCAGCCTCTTTTGCTCCTCCTCCATTCCCGCCATGGATGATTGGAGCCCCGACAGATTCTCCTCTTCTTTTTTTGCTCTCTCCTTCAGATCGGCAATGAGGGACAGGTCCTCATCTATGCTGTCGACGAGCTCTTTGGCATACCATATCTCCTCAAGCTCAGCACGCCGCTGCCCGATCACGCCCTCCAGCTCAACCAGGAGATGGCTGATGCGACTGAGCTCGGAGTTTATGCTCTCAATCTCTTTAGGAAAGAGCGCAGCCGCATATCTCTGTGCCCGTCCAAAGGTCGTGATAGTTCTCTTTAGCCCTTTGACAATGGCCCAGTGGTGATCTGAGGCAGAGTCGATGTCTCTTCCTGTGGGAGGGTTCATCCTCTCGACGAGCGCCTCCATCTGCTTGAGCACCTCGCTCCGTGATGCAAGCCCTGCGCGCAGAAGCTTTGGCGGAGTTGTACTATCCGGCTCGGCCGAGCCAAGGGCTCTCAAGTCACTTGCCAAAGCCTGGGCTGCTTCTTCGATTGAGACGTAGATGTCTTGAAGTCGATCCTCGAAACCGGATGGCTCTGATTGCACTTTTAGCCAGGAATGAATCTCTGAGAGTGCCAGATTTTGGGCATTGCCAGAGCCTTTCTCTCCGTGAAAAATACCTTTAAGCCACTTCAAGGCGGTATCTCCTCAAATTTGAGCTGGGATATGACCTTTTCAGCGATCTTGGGGCCGAGGAGGTGTGCGATCATCCTTGGGTCTGCGGCCTGTAGCTTCTCCACGCTGGTGATGCCTGATGAATACAGCTTGCGCGCTCTGACCCTGCCAATGCCCTTGAGGCCTAGAAGTGCGAGCAAGTCCTGACCTGCTCCGTAGTGAATGCGCTGCGAGAGCTGCTCTGCTTTGAATGTAACTCCAAGTTCCAGGTGCTTGGAGAGCTCAGCCAATGAGTGCATGAGCCATTCGGCCGTCTCAGCAGAGCGGCGGATGTCGCCTGGGCCAATGTGATACCTATCGCTGATCTCCTCCTCGTGAACCTCGCCTATCCAGTCCATGAGCATTGCAGCAGTCTTGGCTTCTCTCAGCAGATAGTCGTAGTTGTCCTCTGAATTCAGCTCATCCTGATGGCATTCTATGAACTCCTCCACCCACCCGTCGGCAGCCTGGACATAAAGCAGAGACATGTCAGGAGTCATGGTGATGAGGTGCATGAGCGTGAGGTCTGAGGGCCTCTTTCTCTCTGCCTGGCTCACTTTATCGGCTTTGGCCCCTTCATTTCTGCCCCGCAGGTTTTCGATCATGACGACTGCGCTCAAGGGATCTATGTAGAGCTTGGAGACGAGAGAGCCCAGCTTTGTCGGCTCCAGCTCACCTGCAGGGCCATAATTAATCATGCCGTTTTGCATCAGGAAGTCTAGAACTCTTTGCAGCGTAGCATCAAGGTGCCAGGATTCCTGCTGCTGAGCATAAAAGGTGGTTCCCATGAACTCCTTTAGCTCAGCCTCATTTTTTACGAATCTGGCGGCGATGGTTGAGAGAAGATGGGTACGAAGCGCACTCTCGCTGGCAAGCTTTGACCAGATCTCTTCTGGCATTCCTTTGAGATAGTGCTCCCTGAGCTCATGCATCTCAGAATCGTTTTTGGCGATGAGAAAAGACTCGCCATAAGGATCGAGCCCGGGTCGACCTGCACGTCCGGACATCTGGCGATACTCTATGACTGGAATTGGAACCATGCCATAGCCGTATTCATAACGTTTGTAGCTCTTGATAAGAACTCGACGGGCTGGTAGATTGAGGCCCGCCGCCAATGTGGGCGTACAGACAATGACTTTGATCAGATTCTCTCTAAATCCCTGTTCTACGAGCCTCCGCTGCTCTGGCAGAAGGCCAGCATGGTGGAAGGCCACCTTGCGTGCTACGCAATCGGCAAGGCGGCGACATGTCTCGCTCTCGCCTGTAGCTAAAATTATCTGAACGAGAGATTTTAGTTCGGGATCTGGTGAGATCAGATTGCATAGCCTGGACGCTGTGGATTCTGCATTACGCCTGCTATTTTCGAATACCAAAATTTGGGCTTGCTTTGACAGCGTATCTCTGACCAGCGCCAGTACATCGTCTCTTCTCCCGCCCAGGTCATACTCGCCGTCTGCAAAGATCATCTTGCCATTGCAGATGATGCCCTCTCTCAAGCTGACTGGCCTCCAGTCGCTGCTTACCATCTCTGCATCCAGCCACTCTGCCAGCTCCTGGCCGTTTGCCACAGTGGCTGAGAGGCCAATGACCTGCATCTTTGGGTTGTAGCGGCGCAATTTTGTGATCGTCATCTCCAGAGTCGGGCCGCGGCCAGCGTCGTTCAGCAGATGGATCTCGTCCACAACCAGAACGCCCAGGTCTTTGACCCAGGCGGCCCCATTTCTCATGAGCGAGTCGGCTTTCTCGGAGGTGGCGACGATTATGTGATTTTTCCCCAGGCGTTCATCCCTCTTGTCGAGGTCGCCGGTGCTGATGCCTACTGTGATGCCAAGATCCTTGAACTTGCGAAATGAATCATATTTCTCTGAAGCAAGGGCGCGCAGGGGAACGATGTACAGAGATCTCTTCCCTTCCAGGGCAGCCTTCAGCATGGCGAGCTCAGCCAGGAGCGTCTTTCCGCTGGCTGTTGCCAGTGCCATTAGCATGCTCTTGCCCTCCAGCAACCCTCTCTCCACAGCTTCGGCCTGTGGAGGGTAAAGCTCCTTGAAACCTCGTCTCTCGTAAAGCCCGATGGCCTCCTGAGGGAGCCAGCGGCCCAGGTCTATTATCTCCAACATCAATCTCCTCTAATCTTAAATACTACGGGAAAGTAGTACCTGCGGGATGATGTACTGCACCGGGAAATCAAAATTACATGACCGTCATCATATAAATGCATCTTGGAGCGAAACATAATGTATGCCGATCGCATAAAGCATCTTCCGCCATACCTCTTTGCCGCCATCGATAAAGCGAAGCAGGAAGCAAGGGCAAAAGGCGTGGATGTAATTGATCTGAGCGTTGGCGATCCTGACCTGCCGACGCCTGCGCGCATCATCAGGGCCTTGAGCCGCGCGGCAAAGGACCCTTCCAACCACCAGTACCCCTCCTACGAGGGAAAGCTGACCTTCAGGACCGCCGTGGCGGATTGGTATTTGCAGACATTCAACGTCGCCCTCGATCCGCAAAAGGAGGTGCTCGCACTGATCGGCTCCAAGGAGGGCATCGCTCATGCGCCCTTAGCGTTCATAAATCCAGGTGATCTAGCACTTGTGCCTGACCCTGCCTATCCGGTTTACAGGACGGCAACTGCCTTTGCTGGTGGCGAGCCGGTGATCATGCCCCTTCTGCGTGAGAATAAGTTTCTACCAGATCTGGATGCAATCGACCCAGCAGTGGCCCACAAGGCAAAGATCATGTTCCTGAACTATCCCAACAACCCCATTGGGGCATCTGCTGACAGGGAGTTCTTCAAGCGGGTAGTCGACTTTGCGCAAGATTACAATATCATCGTGATGCACGACAACCCTTACTCTGAGATCTACTACGACGGCCACAGATCGCTCAGCATCCTGGAGCTAGAAGGGGCGAAGGATGTGGCAGTTGAGTTTCACTCGCTCTCCAAAACTTACAACATGACAGGCTGGAGGATCGGAGCAGTTGTGGGCAATTCAGATGTTGTCGCCGGGATTGGAAAGATCAAGAGTAACATCGACTCGGGCACTTTTGGTGCTGTGCAGGATGCTGGGATTGCAGCCTTGCACAGCCCCAAGAGCGTGGTTGACAAGATTCGAAAGGTTTACCGGCACAGGATCGAGGTCCTCTATCACGCTTTGCTCGACCTTGGACTTGAGCTGGAGAGGCCAAGAGCCACGCTCTATCTTTGGGCCTGGGTGGGTGGCAGCTCAATCGATTATGCTGAGAAGCTGCTTGACAGGACCGGCATAGTGGCCACTCCGGGCGTGGGCTTTGGCCAGTTCGGTGAGGGCTATATAAGGTTCTCCATCACACAGCCTACGAACAGGATAGAGCAGGCCGTCCATCGGCTGGAGAAGATGAAGTAGAGACTGCAAGAGCGCAGTTTTGGTTTTTGCAGTTCGCAAAATTTTGGAGGAGATTAATTTGCTTGAAAGTTACTCTGCCAAGGAGATTGAGGCTAAATGGCAGAAGATCTGGGAGGATAATGCGGTCTTCCAGCCTGAGCCTGACTCCAGAAGGAAGTTCTTTTTAACGATACCTTATCCTTATCTAAACGGAAATCTACATGCAGGCCATACACGAACTTTCACCATAGGCGATGCAGTGGCCCGCTTCAAGCGCATGCGGGGCTATAACGTCCTCTTTCCAATGGCATTTCACGCCACAGGGACGCCTATCGTGGGCCTCTCAGAGCTCATAGCCAACAAAGATCCTCTGATCTGGAATGTTTATACCAAGCTGCATGGCATTCCAGAGGAGGAGCTCTCGAGCCTCAATACTCCCGAGAAGATAGTTCTCTACTTCCGACGTTCGGCGAAGCTGGCAATGCAGTCCATTGGCTTCTCCATCGACTGGAGGCGCGAGTTCACCACCACCGATCCGGCGTATAGCAAGTTCATCGAGTGGCAGTATGGAATCCTGCGGCGACTGAATTACGTTGTGAAGGGGAGCCATCCTGTGCGCTGGTGCCCTCACGACAAGAACCCTGTCGAGGACCATGACATTCTCAAGGGGGAGGATGCAACCATCATGGACTTTGCACTCATCAAGTTCAAGATGGGAGACAAGGTTCTGCCCTGCGCAACATTGCGCCCCGAGACGCTCTTCGGTGTGACGAACCTGTGGCTGAATCCCACTGTCAACTACGTCGTGGCGAGGGTGAATGATGAGACCTGGATCGTCTCGCGCGAGGCTTGTGAGAAACTGACATTCACTGACCGAAGTGTATCCTTTGTCTCTGAGATCTCGGGAGCGGAGCTGATCGGGAGGACTGTCACCAATCCGCTCACTGGCACCGAGGTCCTCATCCTGCCTGCAGACTTCGTGGACCCGGACAATGGTTCTGGCATCGTCATGTCAGTTCCGGCACACGCTCCCTACGATTTTCTGGCGCTCAAGGATCTTTACGATAAAGACTTGAGCGAGTTCGGCATCACTGCGGACCTGCGAGCCATCAAGTTCATATCCCTGATTGAGTCTCCCGGCTACGGCGAGCTTCCAGCTGTCGAGGCCGTAGAAGAGCTCAAGGTCAAAGATCAAAATGATCCAAAGGCAGAGGAAGCAACCAAGATGGTCTACCGTCGGGAGTTTCATAACGGCGTCCTGAAGGCCAACACAGGCCGCTATGCAGGCATCGCTGTCAGCAAGATCAAGGACGTGCTGCTCGCCGATCTTATCGAGCAGGGCATTGCCGAGATCTTCTATGAATTTTCAGAGACGCCTGTCATCTGCCGATGCGGCACACGCTGCGTGATCATGATGGTGCGGGACCAGTGGTTCCTGGAGTACTCGGACCCTGAGTGGAAGGCCCGGGTGTTGAAGTGCCTCTCCAAGATGGAGATCATCCCAGAGGAGTTTCGTGTTGAGTTCGAGAATAAGGTGGACTGGCTGAAGGACAAGGCCTGTGCACGTCGAAAGGGCCTAGGCACGCACCTGCCCTGGGACAAGGAGTGGCTCATCGAATCCCTGGGCGACAGCACGATCTACATGGCCTACTACATCCTGGCAAAGTATGTTAACGCAGGGATGAAGATCGACGATCTGCCGCCTGAGTTCTTCGAGTACATCTTCATGAACAACGGACGAGCGGAGGATGTGGCGAGCCTGACGGGAATCCCGCAGGAGACAGTGCAGCAGATCCACGACGACTTCGCCTACTGGTATCCAGTGGACCTGCGAACGTCGGGAAAGGACCTTGTGGCCAACCACCTGCTCTTCTTCCTCTACCATCACGTGGCCATCTTTCCCGAATCTCTCTGGCCCAAGGCCATTGCCGTCAACGGCTTCGTCTCCCTGGAGGGGCAGAAGATGTCCAAGTCCAAGGGGCCGCTGCTCACGCTCCGGCAGGCAGTGGCAGAGAACGGCGCTGATGTGACCAGGCTCTACATCCTTGGCAATGCCGAGTACACCCAGGATGTTGACTGGCGAAACGACGGAGTGGTCTCGACCCGCGGGCAGCTTGAGAGGTTCTACAATTTAGCTCGTGAGATTTTGGCAGACAGCAGCATAGACGAGTCCGCACCGCTCTCGCTCATCGACCGCTGGATGCTCTCGCGGCTGCAGCGGCGCATCCAGGAGGCGACGGCGGCGATGGAGAACATCCAGACCCGCAGAGCCCTTCAGAGCGCATTTTACCTGCTGTACAACGACCTGCGCTGGTACCAGCGCCGGGGAGGAAAGAATCAGCTCCGAAAAGTTCTGTCTGCCTGGGTGCGCCTGATGGCTCCGTTCACCCCACATGTATGCGAGGAGCTGTGGGCGGAGATGGGCGAGGGCTATGTCTCACTGGCAGAGTGGCCCGCCGCTGACGCGGCCCTGATCGACGAGGAGGCCGAGAGGGCGGAGAAGCTTCTGGAGGAGACGCTCAAGGACGTGGAGGAGATCGTGAAGGTCACGAAGGCCCAGCCCAAGAAGATCACCCTCTACACCACGCCTGCATGGAAGCGGGCAGTGCTGGAGATGGCGCTGGCTTTGGCAAAGGGCGGTAAGCTGGACATGGGTGCTCTCATGAAGGGGGCAATGGCTTTGCCTGCAGTCGCAGCGCACAAGAAGGATGTGCCAAAGTATGCACAGAAACTTGCCAAGGCAGCGCACTCGCTCTCTGCTGAGGCGCTGGGGCTGGATGAGCTCCAGACGCTGGTCCGGGAGAAGGAGTATCTGCAGACTGTGCTGGGGGTGCCGGTCGAAGTGCATTCGGCTGATGAGCCCGGTGCGAAGGGCAAGAGCCACCAGGCAGAGCCTGGGAGGCCGGCGATATGGATTGAGTGAACTGCAGTTCTGGATTCGAGGTAAGGTAATTCCTCGATGATGTGAGCGGAAAACGATGAAGTTGGAGGGGGTCTTTCGCCCTGGTTCTCAGCAGAGGTGCCAGTAAAGCCCTTGACAAATTAGAAACGCGGACTGCGAAGAAAACCATGGGGGCGATGCAAGAGATCCAGAGAGATCTGCTCAGGCAGCGCCCAGTGGTTGACATATTAAAGATAAGAGGGAGAGAGGAGCCGCCAGCATACAGGCTAAAGTTGGGCGGAGTGCGAATTGAGTATCTGATCTTTGAGGATGAGAATACGATCTACGTAGAGCGGATCTTTAAAAGGAAGGGCGACTCAGATTATAGGTGAGACCATAAATAGTTGCAGCATCCAAATAGAGGATGGAAATGAAAAGCGAATTACTGCTGCCCAAGAGCGAGCCCTTCACAGAGGAGGAGATCGCAGGTCTGGATGAAGGTGAGGAGTCGGAGTGCTCCGATCCTCTCTGGGAGAGCGCCAGGAAACGTAAGAAAGAAGCAGTGATCCTAGATGAATACTGCCGCCAACGAGGAGCCTGAAATTTAAGCGGCTCCTCGGCGTGCCGGATGAATAATCGAAGTTCGCCCAGAAGTCTCTCAAATTCTGCAATCTTCGCCTGACCTTTGTACTTGTTTCCGTTGCCCCTGAATGCTTTTTCGGGATTTTCGGCCAGCTCTGCCTTCCATCGACAAGGAAGGCTCGGATGGATGCCATATTCGCGGGCGATCTGAGCGAGGGGCTTGCCTGCCTCAAGTTCGGCTAATACTGATATCTTGAAGTCCCGGTCGTAACGCCGCCTGGTCTTCTTCATGCACTTCCCTCCATGAGTCGGCATTGCTTAACTTTCTGTCCACTCGGAGGGGTTCACTCCATTGATGCCGAGCTGAATAAACGATATGCGGTCGAAGGATTACTCACTGAACTTGAAAAGATCAAGATTATGGTCTTGCCGGACGGAGAGAAGATTACAGCTGAGATTACCAAGAGACAGCCGCGAAATCCTGGCCCTGTCCTTGGCCCGGGGGGCCAGGCAGATTACGGCTGTTGAGCCCTCTTTGGCGATGATGAAGCGACTGCGGAATCATATTGCAGAAGAAGGGCTCTCCAACATCCGGATTCTGCCAGATAGATGGGAGGAGCTCTCGGACGATGAGGTGGGCGATCGCGACCTGATCTTCGCCTCTCACTCGCCCTCATTTCTAGATATGCCCCTGCCCGCTGGTGATCGAGCTATTTCAGAAAGAAACTTTTAACTTCTCATGGGTATGCTAATACAGCAGTGAACAATTGGCTAGGAATAAAGGGCTGTTTCAGGCTGGAGCTGCCGATTAAGTCCCACCGCATAAATGGCCTTTCTGCCATTTTATTTTCTATCGGGGATCGAAGGGATTGGAGGATTCGATAGCTTAAAGTTGCCGGAAGTGGAATAAGTGGTGCGCATATCCGTCGATAAGGAAAAGATTGCAGCCTTTTGCCGAAGACATCATATCAGGCGACTTGCTCTTTTCGGGTCAGTGTTGCGGGAGGATTTTTCGCCAGATAGCGACATCGATGTGCTGGCGGATTTCGAGCCCGGTCATTCGCCTGGACTTTTTGGCATTGCTCGGATGGAGAGGGAGCTGTCCACAATCTTCGAAGGTCGCAGGATTGATCTGCGGACAGCTGAGGATCTGAGCCGCTATTTCCGTGACGACGTGCTGAGAGAGGCAGAGGTTCAGTATGCACAGGGATGACCTCGTTCGTCTGCGACATATGCTTGATGCGGCACTTGAAGCAAGAGAGTTCATCAAGGGCCGTGCACGTGAAAGCCTGGACACGAATCGGATGCTGGCCCTTTCTCTGGTGAAAGAGATTGAGATCATAGGCGAGGCGGCCAACCAGGTATCGGAAACCACCAGGCGACAGACATCTGCGATTCCATGGGAGGATATCATCGCCATGCGAAACCGTCTGGTCCACGCCTATTTCGATATCAACCTGGAGATTCTCTGGAGGACTGTGCAAGAAGACCTTCCACCACTAATCTCGGCCATTGAAGATGTGCTGAAAAGATAGCCTGCAATAGACCTTTTCAAATGAAAATGCTCGCTGCAGAGGCCAAACGGCCCAGCCGTCCATGAAGATCAACCTTGTCAGCAAGCTAGGTCTCCGCCTGCTAATATTTTTTGATCACCATGCAAGATTTTTTTTCTTGGATTATTATTAATTAGTAATATTTATATCATGATACTGCATAAGGGCCAAAATATCAGCTTCGGACGCGAGGCAGTAGGAGGAATGAAGATGAGTAAGGGCATTTTGGCTCTGATAATAGCATGCATGGCGCTGATGATCGTATCAGCGTTTGCCCAAGGGATAGTGGTTCCCGGAGATAGCAATGGAGATAAGATAGTATCCGCCGAAGAGCTGGCTGCGGCGGAGAAGCTCGCACAGGAAGGGAAGCTCTCTGCGGATGAGCTGCAGGAGATCCGGCATATTCACGAGAAGTATCCGATCAGCATTACCGATTCGGCGAACCGGACGGTGACCTTTTATCAACCAGCAGAGAGGATTGTGAATCTCTGCGGATATGCATACGAACCTATGGTTATCCTGGGGGAGGAAGACAAGGTGGTAGGGGCCATCTCAAATGCTGCCCAGATAGCACCGTGGTTTAATGATCTGGATATGCTGCCTGTGGTAGGGACCTTCAGCGAGTTCGACTACGAGAAGATCATCGAGCAGAATCCTGATGTTGTGATTTGCTATCCTCGCTATGTATCCGATTTGGAATCACAACTTGAGGGGAAGAACATAACAGTAGTTGCCCTCAGGTTCACTATGCCTGGCAAATTTGAAAGAGAGCTGCAGGCATTGTCCGATATCACAGGAAGCCAGGCCAGGCAGGAAGACTTCCTGAAATGGAAAGAGGAGATACTTAATCGGCTCAAGGAACGTGTGGACAATCTGGAGCCTAAAGAGAAAAAAAGAGTCTACATAGAATGGTCTGATTGGCCCTGGCATACTGGTGGCGAGGGGACTGGCAAGGATGTACTCGTAACACTGGCAGGCGGGACAAACCTCGCAAAGGATCTAAAGATGGACCTACCAGAGGTTGATTCTGAGTGGGTGTTCCAGCAGAATCCCCAGGCTATAGTATTCTCCTCTTCTGCCACTTATATGCCCACCCAGCTTACGGGCTACACGATGAACGAGACCGAAAACGCCGAGGCCTTCCTCGCCGAGGCTGCCTTAAGGTCTGGCTTCAAAGGAACAGATGCCGTCAATAACGGACTGCTCTTCATTATCGACGAGACGCTTGCGGAAGGCACTAGGAACTTCATCGGCGCCAACTACCTGGCCAAGATGCTCTATCCAGAGCGTTTCAAGGATCTGGACCCAGAGGCTATTCATAAAGAATACTTCGAGAAGTGGCTTGGAGTGCCTTACAAAGGGATTTGGGCGTATCCAGCGGCAAGCTAAATGGTCGCAAGTATTGAGAACAGAATCATCGACTGGAACTCCGTCTGGAAGCTCACCCTCCTCGCCTCCTGCCAAGGCGGCCCGGAAAACGGCTACGATAGGGATGAAGCAGCGGAGCGGTACGATAGGCCTTGAGGCCCTCAGGCAGAACGGCGAGAGAAGGGCCGCTGCCCTGGCGATTGACCACTGGAACTTTGCACGATCGAAGGCATATCGAAGGCATATTTATTTATGGCATAAATGGGTTAAATGGGTAATGATATGCCGCTCGCAAAAGTAGATGATAGGGGAAGACTGCAGCTTCCAAGCAATCTCCGTCACAGGATGAAGCTAGAAGAGGGGGATGAATTCGTAGCAGAGGAGATTGGAGAGGATACGATTATCCTCAAGAAGATCAACCTGAGAGCTCTGCTGGAGGATGCGATAGAGAAAGCCAAGTCCATCGATCTTGATCAGCTTGAAAGGGAGATTGAGGAGGAGAGCAACCAACTTGCCCGTCAGAGGTTCAAGGTATCTCATAGATAACACCGTCTTCATTGCAGCAGTCAAGCGCGGATGGACCAAGAGCACGGAACTTGTCTATCACCTTTTGGATAGCCCGGCTGAGCTTTTTGCCAATGAACTTCTGATCTTTGAGTATGAGAAATATGCAACGGCATTGAGCACGCATGAGCTTCTGAATTACCTGAAGAAAGCATTGGTTCATGCGAATCCATCTCAGGAGGAAATAGATACTTGCGCAGTATTCTTCCCAGAGAGCGAGCTGTCGGATATTGTTCATGCTGCGACCTGCCTTTATGCCGATGCGGTTCTCATCACCAATGATGCCCATTTCAACAAGATAAAAGAGGCCGGGATCATCGAGGTTTGGAGCAATACCAAAGCAATCAAGAGGCTTCTTGAAGGAAGTGAGGACTATGAGGACAGATAGATGCATTTCGGTGATCGACTGGAACTCCGTCTGGAAGCTCACCCTGCTCGCCTCCCGGGATGGCCGGAGAACGGCTACGAGACGGAGGAGGCCGCAGAGCGGTATGATCGGTCTGAGATAGCAAGGCAAGATGGCGAGAGAAGGGCCGCAGCCCTGGAGATCGATCCCGCCCGGTCGGTCCTGGATATCGGCGCGGGACCGGGGACCCTGGCCCTGCCTTTGGCCCGGAGGGCAAGGCAGGTTACGGCTGTGGAGCCCTCCTTGGCAATGGTGAAGCGGCTTGAGAGGCACATCGCTGAGGGTGGGATCTCCAACATCCGGATTCTGCCAAAGAGTATACAAAATATGCAAATGAAAGATTGTAATAATAGGTAATATTTATATCCATGATGGTATGTTGACATAGCCAGTTCCAAGCGTGTTAGCTGTAGGAGGAAGATGGATGAAGTGGATTAATTGCGCTTTAGCGCTGGTGTTGTGTCTGTCGCTGGCTATTTTGCCTGCTTTGGGAAGCGACGGCTTCTCCAAGACCATCACGGATTCGGCAAATAGAACCCTGACGATAGATAAACCTGCGGAGAGGATTGTTCCAATTGTTGCATGGTCCTATGAGCCGCTCTATATCCTAGGAGCACAGGATAAGATCGTAGGCGTCGAAAAAGGCTCCCAGGTCCAGTATTCGTATCTCTCGGGAATAGCAGACAAACCATCTATTGGCACTTACAAAGAACCTGATTATGAAAAGATAATCGAATTGAAGCCAGATCTGGTCATCGTTCAAAGCAAGTATGTCAAGCAAGTTGACGAGAAGCTCTCGAATCACGGCATAAAAGTGGTTTGCCTCCCATTCAACCTGCAAGACAAGTTCGATGGTGAACTGTCTACTCTGGCCGAGCTGCTGGGTACGAAGGAGATGGCCAGGGCAAAGGAGTTCATCACCTGGAAGAACAGCACATTGGACGCTCTGAAAAGCAAAGTAGTGGGAATCAATTCCAAAGTAAGGGTTTATGGAGAATGGTCGGATACTCCCTGGTACACAGGCTCCAAGCTATCAGGATTGGATGACGTGATAGCCATGGCCGGAGGAGAGAACATTGCAGGCGTTCTCAATCCGGAGGCGAACCTTTCCTTGCGCTATCCGACAGTGGACGCCGAGTGGGTGCTGAAAGAAAATCCTGATGTCATAATATTCCCGGCTTTCGATTATTACACAGGATATCTGCAGAAGGACAATGTGAACTCCACAAAATTCATTGAGGAAGCGAAGCTGCGTGCGGGCCTTAACGGTACCAGTGCCGTGAAGAGCAACAGGATATATGTCATCGATGCCTACCTGATCGAAGCTGTAAGAGGATTTATCGGAGCGCAGTATTTGGCCAAGTTGTTCTATCCGGATCAGTTCAAGGATCTAAGCCCTGAAGACATTCATAAGGAATACTTCGAGAAATGGATGGGCGTGCCTTACCAGGGAATATGGGCTTATCCCCAGGCGAGCTGAGTGCCCAATTGATGCATGAGGAGGGATAGATGGATTCAATGATCGACTGGAACTCCGTCTGGAAGCTCACCTGCCTCGCCTCCTGGGATGGCCAGAGAATAGCTCGACAACCACATCACGCGCTGGATCAAGGCTACAAAAGGATTATAATCTTATAGTATTATAAGGCTATATCATGACTACCACAATACAGGTCAAAGATGATGTTCAGGAGATGCTCGACAGGCTAAAGAAGGAGATCGATGTCAAATCCTACGACGAGGTCATAAGATACCTGTTCAGAAAAGCCAGGAGAATGGAGGGCATGCACTTTGGCAGCCTGCCCAGACTAGAGTCATTCCAGAGGGAGGAGATTGACCGTCTTGATTGATTCCTGGGCCTGGATTGAGTATTTCATGGGAAGCGATGCAGGCGCGGTCGTGAGGGGCTATATTGATGATGACCAAGAGATCGTAATCAGCACAATCAACTTGTCCGAGGTCTACCGCTGGATCCTCAGATACTACGATGAGCCGACTGCTGAAGAGAAGAGGCTGGCCATGAGGGAGAGATGCATTTTGATTGACGTGGACGAAGAGGTCGCAGTCAGTGCTGCCAAGATCAAGCACGATCTCAAGTGGGGGCTCGGGGACTCAATAGTCTACGCCACTGCCAAGCTCAAAGGCTCAAAGGTTGTGACGGGGGATTCAGACTTCAAGGGTATGGAAGATGTCATCTTCCTGGGTTGACTTCTATCCAGTGGGCAAGTAAAGTATTGAACAATGGCTAGAATTGAGATCGGAAAACTTCAATAGCGTGGGAAGTGGAATAATGGCGCGCATATCCGTCGATAGAGCAGAGGTTGCATCCTTTTGCCAGAGATATCATATCAGACTGCTGGCTCTTTTCGAATCCGTGTTGCGGGAGGATTTTTCGCCAGATAGCGACATCGACGTGTTGGTAGATTTCGAGACCGGGCATCTGCCTGACTTCTTGGCATCGCTCGAATGGAGAGGGAGATCTAAACAATCTTCGGCGGCCGCAGGGTTGATCTTCGGACCGCTGAGGATCTGAGCCGCTATTTCCGCGATGACGTGCTGAGAGAGACAGAGGTTCAGTATGCAGAAGGATGACCTCGTTCGACTGCGACATATGCTCGATGCTGCGCGTGAAGATGTGCTGAAAAGATAGCCTGCAAACTCTGCTCTAATCCGGATTTCGCCTAGGAGATGGGAGGATCCATAAGACGAAGAGGTCGGCGAGCACGACCCTCTCTCATGAACGACATACTCTACTAATCGGCTCTACAGCCTTGGGATTTATGCGGATGTGCAGGTGCTGCAGGGGACTGCCTTTCTGAGGATCTACGAGAGCATGGTGGAGATCTCAGAGCTGCGGAGGGCTCTGAAGGCCAAGGAGCACGACGGAGCGATCAGGGAATATTTGGAGAGACGGGGACGGCGGGATGGGGGGCGTGTGGTGCTGGAGGATGATACTGTTCATATAATGATATCATGGAGGACGGATAGATCGATGCCGTCGCACTGGGATGGCGCACCCAATGAATCTCGCATCGAGATTATTCAGGATCAGGCCATATCTCGAAGCCAAGATTCGCCATCTCAAAATGACGATCCTTTGTAAACACTCTGGAAATATCCGCCTCTTTCATCAGTACGAATGACGTGAGATCTGTGAAAGATATATCTGGCTTGTCTCGATAAATGCTGCGCAGCAGCCATGCATAGTTGAATCTGCCTTCGTCTATTCTTTCCAGAAGGAGATTTTCTTCTCTGATATCCTGAAATATAGCCTCAATGAATCTCTGCGCACTTTCAAAGTTGACTTTCCTAAATAAGGATGTGATAACCTCATCGAGTATATAATCTGAGGTCACCATCGAGCAGCCCCGTTCTTTGATCGTTTCATAGTTGCAGACAGCTTTCTGGTGATCGCTATCTCTCCTATTAGCCAGTGCAAGAAAAGCCCAGCTATCTACGAAGATCATCTTATCAGTAGGCATAGCTGTCGTGCTTTTCGGCCAGATCAGAAGGACCTTCGCATATGCCTATGACCCGAGAGAGGGCATCCGTCTTATGCTTACCTGTTCCTTTTTTCGTCTCCAGGGTCCGCAGGAAGTCCGCGACCGCTTTTAGATCAGTATCTGCAAGGGATTGGATCTTTTTTATTATTGCGTCTCGGTCTTGCATTAGAGAGTTCTCCGGGATTTTTGGTGTGGATACATTCGCACGTTTTATATTAAAAGCTTGATGCCCGCGGGGCCGGGGACCCTGGCCCTGCCTTTGGCCCGGAGGGCGAGGCAGGTTACGGCTGTGGAGCCCTCCTTGGCAATGGTGAAGCGGCTTGAGATGCACATCGCTGAGGAGGGGATCTCTAACATCCGAATTCTGCCAGAGAAATGGGAGGACCTCTCAGACGATGAGGTGGGCGAGCATGATCTGGTCATCGCCTCCTACTCGCTCTCCTTTCTTGACATGCGGGAGGCGCTGCTCAAGATGGACCGGCTGGCCAGGCGGCAGGTCATTTTATACTGGTTTGCAGGCGTGCCCTCCTGGGAGCGATCCAGGATGGACCTCTGTCCCAAGATCTTTGGGCGGGAGCACATCTGCCACCCCATGAGCGATGTTCTCTACAATCTGCTCTACAGCCTCGGGATCTATGCGGACGTGCAGGTGCCGCAGGGGACTGCCTTTCCGAGAGAGTACGAGAGCCTGGAGGAGGGGGTCTCCGAGCTGCGGAGGGCCCTGGGGCTGAGCACTCAGGAGCACGACGACACTATAGGGTATTATCTGGAGAGACGGGGACGGCGGGAGGGGGAGAGGGTGATGCTGGAGGATGATACTGTTTATGTGAGGATCTCGTGGAGGAGAGATACGGTGTCGCCCTGAGCAGCTATATCAAATCTGACTTCATTGAAGATTGTCCTACCGGCAGGCAAAAGCCGTTGTGCGATCAGATCAGGAGGACCTTCATACATGCCAATAACCTGAAAAGGGCATCTGGCTTGTGTTTTTTGACTGCTTATTCTGCCTCGTCAATTGAGGATAGCGCTATCTTTCCATTTGAGAAGACAAGAGCGCCTAGCAGTTATTCTGCATAGATTTCAAATATTTGGTAATAATAAGTAATATTTATATCATTGAACGTCGTCAGACCCAACAAGTCGGTCTCAAACTTGAGGCCGCTGGAGGAAATGAGATGAGATGGAAGATTTTTGCTCTGATGATAGTATGCGCATCGCTGATGGTCGGCTTAGCGTTTGCGCAAGTGACGGATGTCCCTGGCGACAGCAATGGCGACAAGATCGTTTCTGCTGAGGAGGTGGCGGCGGCGGAGAAGCTCGCAAAGGAAGGGAAGCTCTCTGCGGATGAGCTGCAGGAGATCAAGCACATCCATGAGAAGTATCCGATCAACATTACCGATTCGGCAGGCAGGGAGGTAACGATCTACAAGCCTGTGAAGAGGATGATCAGTCAGGGAACCTGGGCTTACGAGCCGATCTTTGTGCTCAAGGCTCAGGACCGACTTTCAGCGGTGACGAACACTGCTCAAAGAGTCTACGGCTTTGTGCCGGGAATCAAAGAGAAACCAGCTGTGGGCGAGTATAGAGAGATAGACTATGAGAAGGTGATCGAGAACCGACCGGATGTTTATATTATCGGCAGCAATAAAACTTTGTCAGATATAGAGGAGAAATTGGAGCCATTGGGGACTGCCATCGTAGTCTTCCCATTCTCCAATATGAAGACGTTTGATAAGGAGTTCCGTGCTCTTGCCAGGCTGCTGGAGGAAGACGAGAAGGTGGAAGAATATCTAGCCTGGAGAGAGGGCTACCTTAAGGAGATTCAAGAGAAGACGGCAGATATAGCGCATAAACCGCGCGTTTACAACGAATATTCTGATATGGCCTGGACTACAGGGACCAGCGGCTCTGGCATCAATGATGTGATCACTCTCGCGGGGGGATTGAACATTGGCAACGCACTCAACAAGAGCAACTCTGCAGAGGTGGCCCCTGAGTGGGTGATGACACAGAATCCAGAGGTAATAGTGATACCTGCGTTCTTCGATTTTGCGCCTACGGACCTCACGGGATATCATCTGGATAGCACCGATAACGCCAGGAAGTTCATAGAGGAGGCATCAAGCAGGACCGGCTGGAAGGAGACGGATGCGGTGAAGAACATCAGAGTCTTCGTCCTGGATGGTGAGACTGGATCGGCGAGCTGCAGGGGAGTTGTGGGCGTGTGCTACTGCGCCAAGTGGTTCTACCCTGAGGCATTCAAGGATCTTGACCCAGATGCAATTAACAGGGAGTACTTCGAGAAATGGCTGGGCGTGCCATATAAGGGAATATGGGGATATCCGTCTGCCGGCTAGGACTATATTCAAACGCAACGTAATTGGAGGCGTGGGAATTGTCTCCCTTCCTCCTGTTTCCCCCAGCACTTTATCGCACCGTTAAGCCTAATCCACAACATCCGTGCAGGACAGTTTTGCAGGGCTTTACTCGTAGCCGATTACATTCCAATTAGCAATATTCATATTAAGTATTACAATTCTCGATAGATTTATATCAGATGCCACTAATTGGCCCAATCGGTCAGCAAGGAGCTTGTTGACTGCCGAGGAGATCAAGAATGAAAAGGACGAAATGTGCTCTTCTGGTGCTGTACCCACCACAGGCAGTGATGCCAACGGTAAGAGCAGATGGCATTCCGACGATTATAGTGGTTCTGGTGAAGAGGACATTAGATAAATCGCTTGAGTGGATAACGTCATTCCCTATCTTGTCACATGATTTGCATCGGGTGATGAAAATGAAAAATAACGTCCGATCGATATATCAGTAATCTTAGTTGCTGGATGGATTTATGTCCTATGCAGACGATACCGAATTTCGTAATATCACATTTGACCGCACCTTTAACGGTATTCCACAAGCCGTTAGCCGGTATTATCATCGTTTTGGTCTCAATTGTATGTTATCTGGTTCAGTATATGCCATCTCAGAGATCCATGGAGCTGTACCTATAATGCATGGTCCCTCGGGTTGTGCTTTCCACCAGAGGCTAATGCCTATGAAGCTGTATTCTCCTTTGTACGATATCCCAAGTACCAACCTAGATGAGAATGATGTCATCTATGGAGGAGAGAACAAGCTGCGAAGAGCTATCGAGGAAATCTCTCATCGATATAAACCCAGCATGATCGCAGTTCTTCCCACCTGTGTCTCTGGTCTGATTGGAGACGACGTCTCCGGGATATGTAAGGACCTAAAATCGGATATATCCACTCCATTAATCAGCGTATCATCAGAGGGATTTGCACACCGAAGCAGAGAATCGCTTGATACTATGCTCTCAGATACGGCCAAAGCATGGAAGACTGCAGAGCCTCCAGATAACGATCTAAAGGGATGTGGCCTGGAAGAAGTAGTTATTTCTCTAGTGAAACAACTGATGGAAGAACAGGATATATCCGAGGATTTGGTCAACATAGAGTATTCCGGTAGATTCAGGTATGGCTCCAGAAGAGATCTTGAGGAAATGCGCCGGCTCTTTAGCCAGATGGGCATTGCCATGAAAACGCTCTAAATAAAACAACCAGCGGCCTTAGCCGCTTCCAAGATAATCCATTTTCCTGACCTCATATCCTGCTTTTGTGATAATTCTTATCATTTCATCAAGGCTTATTGGCGCATTAGGATAAGCTCTTGGATGCTTGATGTCTTTTGGTTTGCTGAGCAAGTCATCCTGATAAAGTTCCTGATTTATCATCAAATGATACAGCAAACACAGCACTTTTCTTGCAAGAGCTACAACTGCGATCTTTATGCCTCTTCTTGCCTTGATCCTCAAGAAGAATCGCTTGAGTCGAGAATCTTGCTTCGATCGAGTGATAGCATGTGCCACCTCAATAATCATCCACCTGACATGAGGTGAACCATGTTTTGTTATATGGCCGTTTATCATCTTGCCTGCTGATTGATAAACAGATGGCACGAGCCCGCAATACGCCGCAAGTTTATTTGATGAACTGAACTCCCTGAAATCGCCAATCTCTGCCAAAATTGTGCAAGCAGAGATAAATCCCATCCCAGGGATTGATAACGCGATCCTCAAGTCCTCATTTCGCGATGAGAACTGATCTGAAATCTTGGATTCAATTTCAGCAATCTGTTTATTTAAGGCATCGATGGTGTTCAGATGGGATCGCAAAAGGAATATCTGTGAAGAAGATAGGTTCGCCTGGACGATTCCGCGTATCTCTTCTCTATTTGCTCTTACTCTTTTGGATGGAATGCTTTCAAGTATCTCCTCCAAATCTATCCCATTCAGAAGCCCATCAATAATATGCCTTCCCGATTTGCCAAAGATATCAGAGAGTACTGAGGAAAGCTTGATGCAGGCTGCTTCCAGCTCTTGAGTAATT
>MVQH01000020.1 GCA_002067755.1 Methanosaeta sp. PtaB.Bin018 | reverse complement strand
CATAGCGGATGCCATCGAAAAATGAACATAAAAAGAGAGAAATTCAAGGAAAATCGATAGTATTCGAACATAAAAGCTAAAAAAATTGAAAAGAGAGTTGATCTCAAGAAGAATGAAGTTTTAAAGCAAGGTTTTTAAGAATCCTCGAGTATCTGGTTTAATTGCAGTCAAACTATAAATATCACCACACTCTTTCGAATCGTTGGCATCGACGTTTTTCTCCTTTTTTATATATGACCATATCTCATCTACTTGCGGCCCTATCGAGACGGAGGTTCTTCAAAAAAATAATCATTCACTTCTTTGCTGTGCTTGCCTGCTAGATCTATCCATTTGCAGACTGTGCTAATGCTATGGCCGGATGCCCGAGCAGCACCGCGAATGCTTCCCTTTTCTGGAATCTGTGCCAATGTTCGGCAGACTTCATCAATCGATGTGTTGAGGCCGAAGAGCGGCGTTCCATGAGTCTCGCTGAAGCAATGGCCGCAGGTCTTGCATTTGAGAAGCGCTCTATTGTCTTTCCCGTGTCGCTCTTTCAAGACTATATTTCCAGCGCCGGCTTTCCCGTGATCCGGGCAGTCCTCCTGCCAACACCAGAATTTCGATAGATCCAGCTCATCCCCTCATCGCTACACCCCAAATCATAGATGGGGTTGCCCCCTTATCTTGGAAAAGTGTATATCACAAGAGACCCCTAATTGGATCGGAGCAAAATAGGACAAAGCCCTAAAAAGCGATATCATTAGATGCTATATAGTGCGGGGGACGGGAGTCGAACCCGCGAACACCTTCGTGACAGGGTCCTAAGCCCTGCGCCTTTAACCACTTGGCAACCCCCGCGCGTGGCACCGCCTCCTTGTAAGGCCTGGCCTTATTAGATACAGTGCTCTACTAGAACTTTGCGATATTGCAAAAAAAACGCATTGTCACCCTTCGCCCATCAGCCAAGCCATCACAGCCTTGCTGGTGTGCATCCTGTTCTCTGCCTCGTCGAAGACTGCGCTCTGCTCCCCGTCCATCACCTCGTCTGTGATCTCCTGACCGCGATGGGCAGGCAGGCAGTGCAGGGCTATGGCATCCTCGCTGGCAAGCCGCATCAGCTCCGAGTTCACCTGATACTTTCCAAAGACACGGAGACGCTCCGCCTCCTCTGCCTCATCTCCCATGGAGACCCAGGTATCTGTGACCAGAACATCAACTCCCATGGCAGCTTGCGCTGGCTCTGAGAAGACCGAAATCCTGCCCCCAAGCCTCTCTGCTTCTTTCATAATTCTGGCCTTCGGCTCGTACCCTGCAGGCGAGGCCACACAAATTTCCATCCCCAGGATGGCCGAAGCGAGGATTAGTGAGTTGCAGACGTTGTTCCCATCTCCGATCCAGCCCACGCGCAGCCCCTCCAATCGACCGAAATGCTGCCTCATCGTTTGCAGGTCAGCCAGTATCTGCAGTGGATGCTCCCAGTCCGAGAGAGCATTGACCACTGGCACGCTGGCATGCCTTGCGAGCTGGATCACTGTATTATGAGAAAAGACGCGGGCAGTGATGCCATGCACATAGCGCGAGAGCACACGGGCAGTGTCGGCAACTGTCTCCCCGCGCCCGAGCTGCAACTCGCCAGCTGATAGATAAAGTGGATGCCCACCGAGCTCTGAGCATGCTACCTCCAGTGAGACGCGCGTCCTCGTGGATGGCTTCTCAAAGATCATGGCCAGGCTCTTTCCCTGCAGTGGCCTGCCATGATGACCTCGCCGATCTTTAAAGGCATCAGCGCTGTCGAGCAGGCGGATAATATCTTCTTTGCAGAGATCTGCTATGGAGATGAGATTCATGTTGATATCCCTTGGGCTCGCATCCTCTGCAATAGCTCAGATATTTGGGTGACGCTCTCATCAGACGGCGATAACTTCGCAGCGATGCGTGCCCCGGACATGCATGCATCCTCCCCCGCCAGTTGATTGGACCAGGGGCTGAAAGTCATGAAAGCGAGCCTTGGATGTGGATCGTCATCCGAGGTCTTGGCAACTACTATCACAGCGCCCACCTCGCTTTGGACTCGTACCTTCTGGCCGTCCTTCAACCCGAGGCTGGCCATGTCTTGCTTGTCCAGAAGTATCCGAGCACATAGATCGCGAAACTCATCTGTGAACTTGCTCTTCTTAGCAGCCTCGTCCTGAAAGATGTCCCGGAAAGTCACAATAGTCACTGCAGTCTCCATTTCAGATCGCCTCCAAAATTTTTGCCAGGATCTGTTCGTCTGAGGGCAGGTCCGACTCGATGATCGGCTCGAAAGAGATCTTCACCCCGTCTGTGCGCAAAGCAGTCCCTCCTGCTTCCATGCCGGAGATGGCCGAAGGAATTACGACACTGGCAGCATCCACTGTCAGAGATCTGTGCGGATCGATGACTATCAACGGCACCCTGGCAAGAGCGCGAGCAGTGGCTAATGGAAGCTCTGCGAGTGGATCAGACCCTACTACCAGAGCAGCATCGCAGCCCTTGGCGGCTGCAGCTAGGCTATTTCCAGGCGCATGCAAGAGCTGGTAAAATCCTCTCGAGTTAAAGCGCTCAACCATTGGCACCACTTTGAATGTCGCGATCTCATTCAGCTTCGCTAAGAGCGTCTCGAAGAGCTCAAGTCTATTTTGCAGTGAATAGAGCATCCCGATGCCTGGAAAGATGACGCCGTACTCGGCCTTGCGAAGGATCGTGCCAAGCTCGATCATGCGCTTCTTGTCCCCGAACTTGGGGATCCTCCCGTCCAGAGTGGCCAGGATAGATTCTATGAACTCACCGTCGCCACCAGGTTGCATCCGGAAATAGTAGTTGGAGCATAAAGTAGCAGTCGCCGACTTTCTCACATCCACAGCAATACAGGTCCTCTCCTCCTCATAGCTCTTCTGACGCTTCTCTCCACGCGGATAGTAGGAGAACCGGGATAAATGCCTGGGGTGACTGTTAGAAGGATCCGACCCCCAGAAGACAGAGACGTCGGCGAAATTCCTGACATCATCCAGCGTGCACGTGGGAATCCTGCCAGAAATTATGCGCTCCATCAAGGCTCCGAGGCACGGGGGAGATGTATCGCATATGCTCGCGCCGAGCTTCTTCGCAATGCTCATGCCTGCAGCCTGGGCTTCAAGAGTGGCATTGGACCAGCCGCAGAGCAGGGGGGCCTTGGAGCTATGCAAGACCTCTGCCGCCTTGGCAATTGCCTGATCCAATGCCACCTCCTTGCCATCGATCATCGGCCTTGCTCTTTCGGTCAGGAGCGCCTGGTAGTGGCCATGCCCTTTGCGGCAGAGATTTCTGACGTGCGAGATGTCTCCATCCTTTACGGTTAGCTCGATATCCTCACAAAGTAATGAACAGCCTGTGCATATCGCCATTGAAATTCACCAGATCTAAACAAACTCTATGGCCTTGCTCGGACAGGTTGCAGTGCAGGCATTGCACAGAACCTTGTTCGGCCCAAAGCGTCGACACTCCTTGACGTTGTTGCATACCACCACGCCATCTTCCACGCGCAAGATGACCTTCTCGCCCTGAGGCCCCAATCCCACGCCGCATCTCGTGGGCTCAGCCGCCACATTTACTGGGCAGGCTACGACGCAGTTGCCGCAACCAAAGCACTTCTCAGGATGAATTATCAGGCCGGTCTCCGATGCCGATTCGAGCGGCGCCATCACCTCTCGCAGCTTCTTTAGCTTGGCCTCGTACTTCTTCTCCTCGATGAGGGGAGTGCACTCGTCGATCTTCTTCTCCCTGCCCAGCAGTGCAACTGCAAAAGCCATACAGGTTGGAAGCCCGCACTTCTTGCAGTTCGTCTTGGGCAATAACATGTAGATCTCCATTGCGCTGACCATAACCTGATACCTCGATCTGGGAAAGATGCAAGTTACCTTTGCATCCGGATTATATTTATTGCCTGCGCAAACCTTTTCATAGGTCTCGCACAAAGTGAGGTTGAATGCCTTTCAGGAATCCTCTCGCCCTCATGGGTCTATTGAGCACAATCCCCCTGATAATTATTTACCTGATTCGGCCACGTCCGAAGGAGATCTTCTTCTCTTCCACAATATTCCTGCGAGAAGGCGAGGCTGAGCGCTCAGCAGTGTTGAACCGCCTCGTCTCAGACCCTCTCTTCTGGGTCCAGCTTCTGGTGCTCTGCTCTCTCTCTGTCGCAGCAGCTGGGCCATACACCGTTGAACCTGGCCTGGCCAGCACCCATCTGGTCGTCGTCCTGGACTACTCGGCGAGCATGGAGAGTAGCTTCGCTGAGGCGAAGGCTCTGGTGGACCCTCACCTGGATCGCTATGAGAAGATCAGCATAGTACTTGCAGAGAGCATTCCCATAACTGCGCTCCAGGAGGGCAGCAGTGCGAAAGCCAGGGATGTCCTTGCCCAACTGACGCCAAAAGCTGTCTCTGCGGATCTTTCCAGCGCCATGATCCTGGCAAGCAGCATCCTTGGTCCGGATGGCGGGAACATCCTAGTTGCTTCGGACTTCGTAAGCTGGACTGGCGATGATCCCCGGGATACAAGAAAAGTCCTGCAGGCCGACGGAAAGATCGGCATCGTCTTCGCAGATTCATATAGAGGAGGAGATAACGTCGCCATCGTCGATGGCTGGGATGTTCCGGGGCCAGGATATGTCAACCACACTGCCAAGGTGCATAACTTCGGCCAGGCCAGGACAGTCCCGATTACAATCAAGGGACCTGGCGGCTCGAGCAGCCTGACTGAGACCATCCCAGCAGGTGGAGATTACTATTTCTCCTTTACCGCGTATCCTGGATCAAATCAGATCTCTCTGGATCTGCAAGATGCAATCTCACAGGATAACCAAGCTTATGTCTATGTGCCTTCGCTCGGAGCAAAAGAGGTATTAAGCCTTGGCGAGGCTGGACCTGCCCTGGCTGCCTTGCGATCTTTGCCAAATGTACACGTCGAGACCTCTGGAGACTTTGCGGACTTCGATCTCGTGGTGGCCGCCAAGAACGCCTCTTTGGACGGCAAGCTCAACCGCTACATCGACGGCGGCGGCAAGGTGATCTTCGTCGCCTCAGGTCAGGAGAGCCCCGAGTATCTGCCGGTCAGGGTGATTGGGATCGCACAGGGACCTGCGAGCCTCTGGGTGCGAAACGAGGGGTTTGCCGAGGGCATCCATCTCGATGAGATCGGACTTTTCAATTACCCAGAGGCTACGGCCCGAAGGGGCTCAACCACCATGGTTGAAGCAAACGGAGCTCCTGTCCTCTCTTACTGGCACATCGGAGAGGGCACAGCCATCTACAACGGCCTTGAGATGGACTCGGATTTTTACCAGCGACCAGAGTATCCAATTTTCTGGTACCAGATGGTAAATTGGATCACAGGAGTCCCAGACATCAAGGCGGCCAACCACAAGACTGGCGAGATGATACCACTTGGCGAGACTGTAACAGTCGAAACGCCATCTCGCACAGTTACCACATCAAATTTGCTTCTGGATGAAGTAGGCGTTTTTCGCTTTCGGGGAGAGTCGGTGTCTGCGAGTATGTATGATGCCAGGGAGTCCTCTCTAAGCCGGAGCGAGAGCGTCTCGCCTGGCGAATTCCAGGAAGGCAGCAGGGAGGCGCTTGTGGAAAAGGACATATCCAACTGGGTGATCGCCCTCGCTGCCCTGGCGCTCCTCCTTGAGCTCGCCATCCTGCGCTGGAGGCGCGAGACTTGATCCAGGGCCAATACTTCGCAGTGCCTGAGCTTCTCTGGGCGATCCCTGTGCTTGTGATACCAGGAGCCATATTCATTTATGCCAGGGCCAAGAACAAGATCCTTGCAGCCAGCAGGCTTGCAGTGTTCTGCCTTATAATTGCGGCGGCGGCCAATCCCTATATCGTGCAGACTCACACAGTTCAATCTGAGACGCCGAACATCATCGTGCTGGACGACCGTACAGGTTCCATGGAGGTCTTCGACCCCGATGTTGCGGCAAGGGTAGCAGATTTCTCGAAGGCGCAGGTGCGCTCATTTTCAGGAGACTCAACCCCACTGGGGGACAGGATCATACAGTATGCACTGCCAGGCAGTACCCTGGTCCTGGTCTCTGACGGCTACAGCAACAGTGGCAGGCCAGTGGCCGATGCTCTGTCTCTTGTCAGGGCATCAAACACGACAACCTTTGCGATCTCCATTGCACCCATAAAAGATGATGCCAGCGTTGAGATCTCCGGGACGAATACCGCAGTCCTGGGGGGAGATTATCCATTCACAGTAATAGTGCGAGCTGCTGGCCGCTACAGAGGGCCTTTGTCTGTATTTGCAGACGAGAGGCTGATCTACAGCGGTAATCTGGATATCAACGGCAGCTCATCCATAAGGATCTCCAACGCCTTTATGGAGACGGGAAATCATATCCTTCGAGCTACAATCGCCCAGGACTTGCAGCCACTGAACAATGACTATCAGAAAGCGATTTTTGTCGTTCCAAAGCCAGAGGTCCTATTGATCTCCGAGAGCAACTCGCCTCTGGCTGAGGACCTTTCGGACTTGTACAAGCTCACGCTGGTCTCAGAGCTACCACCCGAGCTGAAGGGCTTCAAGGCTGTGGTCCTGGACGATCAGTCGTACAGCGCCAAACTGGATGTCCTCAAAGACTACGTGCGAAATGGCGGCGGGCTGGTGGTGGTGGGAGGACAGAATTCCTACGACCTGGACAGCTACCTCAATTCAAGCATTGAGGATCTCCTGCCAGTGATCTCTTCGCCAAGCACCTTCGAGGGCGGCAAGACAGTTGTTTTCGTGCTGGACATATCCTTCAGCCTGCTCGCGACCCGCACAAAGGATGGTACTCCCCTGTTGGATTACGAAAAGGCACTGGCGGTCGAGCTGCTCAAGTCTCCCGATTTCCAGGACTACAAAGTAGGCCTGGTGGTCTTTGGCACTAAGGCCTACGATGTCATGGACCCAATTGCACTACCCAGGGGCAGAAGCATCCTGGAGGAGAGAATCTCAGGGCTTGCGCCCACTGGCACTGAGAACAGCTACCTGGACAATGGTCTCCAGCTGGCATGGGATATGATCAATTCCAGTGGTGGCGAGGGGGAGCTGATAGTCCTCTCAGACGGCAACCTCTGGAACTACGAAGAGGTCGTGCAGCATTCCGCACTCCTTCTCAAGGAGATGAACATCACTGCTCGACTGATCCAGGTGCAGGCAATCCCAGGAAAGACGGGAAATCTCGATGACCTGGCAAGGCAGACAGGATCAGAGTTTGCATCATTCGTCTATCCTGACTCTTTGACCACCAAGACGATGCAGACTGTGGAGCAAAAGGCTCAGGAGGAGATGCCCCTCTCCGGGTATATGATATCTGTTGCCAATAAGAACCACTATATCACATCTGATCTGGAGATGAATGCCACCATCGCGGGCTTCAATGACGTCACTCCCAAACCCGGCGCTCAGCGCCTGGTGATCATGTCCGACGGCAAACCCGTTCTGACGACGTGGCGCTATGGCCTGGGAAGGGTGGCGGCGCTCACAACTGACGACGGAGGCGCCTGGGCAGGAAAGCTCTACGAGATGCCAGGCTCCAAGTTGATATCCTCCACGGTCAATTGGGCAATTGGAGATCCGCGCTCTGAGACCGATCGCGTTGAGACGACTGATGGCTGGCTGGGAACTTTGCAACAGATCACCATCATAAGCAGTTCCAGGCCCAGCCTTCCCGGAGCAGATGTCGAGAAGGTAGGCGACAACAGGTACACAGCAACCTTTACCCCGAACAGCTCAGGCATCTACCACATCGGAGATTATGCATTTGCGGTCAACTATCCGTTGGAGTACAGAGATGTAGGCTCAAATCCAGATCTGCCAAATCTAATTGTAGCCAGTGGTGGAAAGGTCTTCACAGAAGAGGAGGCCCGACGCAGCCTTGTGGCTGAGGCTGGCAGGCTCAGCCAAAGAACGATACAGGAGAGGCTCTCCCGAAGGGACTTACTCCTCCTCCTGGCTCTGATCATCTTCCTTGTGGAAGTGGTCTGGCACAAATTTGGAGAGATAAGGAGAAAGGGCCGGTCCAAAGGGCAATAGAAAGCTCAAGAGCAGATCACCATCAGATTTTAATAGCATAATCAGCTTTATTGATGGTATATTGCGGAGGTAACTGCCACCAAATGAGTTCTCAAATGTGTACTGTCTGCGGCCTTCCCAAAGAACTTTGTATCTGCGAGGAGGTTGCCAAGGAGCAGCAGAGGATAGCGGTGAAGGTCCAAAAACGCAGGTATGGAAAAGAGGTGACAGTCATCCAAGGCATTGATCCCCATGAGATTGATCTGCAGGAGCTGTGCACACATCTAAAGTCCAAGCTGGCCTGCGGCGGGACTGTGAAGGAGAGCCTGATCGAGCTGCAGGGCAACCATATTCAGAGGATAAAGGATATCTTGGTGAAGAAGGGATTTGGCGCAGATCAGATAAGCACCTGAATCAGACTGCACTTTAAAAAAAGTGCCTTTCTCAAGTCTCTGGATATTTCTCCTTATATTTTTCTTTATACATCTTATCCCTTGCGGCCTCGCCTTCAGCGCCCAATACAATGGAGAAGATCCACTCACTGAGCTTGGCACAGTGCTCAGGAGCGCACTCATCAATGCAGCCCGCACAGGGCTCGAAGAAGTCCACTGCCAGTAAAGGCTCAAAACGTCTGCCACAGGACTTCTCGACGTGAAAAAGGCGATAAGTTCTGATGCCGTTGACCGACTCCTGCTCTCTGGTGATGAGATTATCCTGGAGTAGCTTGGCTACGATGCGAGAGCATTTGCGAGAGTCGATCTTCAGAGCCTTCCACAGATCGCTCTGCAAGACTCCTTCTGAGTGCGACTTTATGTAATCCAACGCCTGCTCCACAGACATCCCTATCTCCTTTTACTCAACGGGACTTATGAGAATTATATTATTACCACGTAGGATAACAGAACCAAGAGACCTAGTCTTCTCGCCGCCGATCAGCTCTACTGTCTCCAGGAGGTGAAGGTTCAGATACTCATCAACGCTATTGAGGACCCCTTCCAGGATGTAACGCGGTGACCCTTTCATCTCAACTTGGATCTTACTGCCGACCAAACTCTGCACTTTTTTAGTTGGAAACATAAATTAACTCCTATAAAATAAGTGTCCTCTAAACGGACACAACGCCTTTCACACCTGCAACGCTCTTCTTGAGCTCTTTTTCGATGAAGTTCTTCAGCGTCATCTGCGAGAAGGGACAGCCTGCACAGCTACCCTGCAGCTTCACCTTGACAATCCCATCATCGATGTCTACGAGCTGGACATCTCCGCCATCCACACGCAGGCCTGTCCTGATCTGTTCCAGAGCGATCTCAACTTCATCCTTGAGGTTTTGCATAATCAATTAGTCCCCTTTCACCTTTATAGATGTAACTTTGTGCCCGATGATCGTGTACCTTATTCCTTTTAAAGCTTCCTGGAGTTGTTTGATGATCCTTTCACATTCGTTTGAGCTCACAACGGTGTTCACCATCACGCCCGGCTCGGAGTGATCACGAATGGCCGTCAGGGTCATATTCGGGTCCTCGCTCAGACGGAAGCTCTTCCATGTCTTGGGCGCCATGCCCTGATACTCTATGAGGTAAAACCCGGTGATACCCAGCTCCGTCAGGGTGTTTATCACACGAACCAGATGCTCGTGATCGACGAAAATCTTGACCATGGTCTTCATGAAGTTCCCCAATCTAATATCGATCATTGGACCTTAAATAACTTCGCGAGATATTCTTTTATCCTGGCGCCTCCCTTCAGGGCATATCATGGCCAAAAAAGATATCATAGATGTGCTGAATAGCATGGGAATAACTGAGGACAGGATAGTCTCTGCGGCATTGGATCTGTATTTCCCTCATCCAGGTGTGGAGACGCGCGAGCAGGCTGAGGCCAAATTTCGTTCTGAGATGGACCTGGCGCTCTCTGATCCAAACCTTGCGCTTCTCATCTACGCGGGAGTCCTCCTGGAGGCGGAAGGGGCCAAATGCAACCTGCCCAATCTGGAGCAATCCGATTACGAGAACGACCTGACCTGCCTCATTGCGGATGAGGTGCTGGGCCTGGCCATTGCCAAGTATGTAGGCGGCTACAAAGGGTTGTTCGACTACGTTCGATATGATAAAGCAAAGCCTGGAATTCTATCCACCCTGGGACCGTTTATGGACGATGTGGTTGCGGGCCTTATTGGAGGCATCTCTGCAAATATGTACACAAGGGCGGTATCAGACTGAAAGGATTGCTCTTCGCGCTGAAGTCCGGCTTCGGATGGCTGTCCACAATACCTGTAGGCATCTCAATGGAGGGCGTGGAAGCCCTGATGAATCACGTTTATGTGTTCCCAGTGGTAGGCCTGGTTCTGGGCGCGATCCTTGGCGCTGTAGCCTACGTCGCAGCTCTGGCCCTGCCTGCCAACCTGGTAGCCATAATTGTGATAATAGCCATCTACAAGCTCTGCGGCATAAACCACATCGACGGTTTGGCTGACTTTGGAGATGGCGTGATTGCCCATGGCACCCTGGAAAAGAAGGTGCAGGCAATGAAGGACGTCTCCTTGGGCACTGGAGGTGCGATATTCATCGCAGTGCTTTTGCTGGCCACCTTCGCCATCATCACCGATACCGCTAAAGGCCTTCTGCCTCTGGCCTTGCTGGCAGCAGAGGTCTGTGCCAAGGAGGCCATGATCGCCTTTGCCGCCTTCTCTCGATCTTTGCAGAAGGGATTTGGACAGATCATGATTGAGCGGACGAGCGGGGTGCAATTCCTCATCGGCCTTGCCATATCCGCGATCATCTGCGCTGCAGCTTTGGGCCCTCTGGGCCTGGCCATATTGGGCATCTCTCAATTGGCAGCTCTATACATGGTCTTGGTGGCGAAGAGGAACTTTGGAGGAGCTACGGGCGACGGCATCGGCGCGAGCAATGAGGTCTGCCGCCTTGTGGCTTTGGCCGCAGCCCTTGCCCTAGGAGGTGTACTGCCCTGGACGCTCTGGTGATGGCCGGAGGCCGCGGCTCTCGGCTCAAGATGGGCGAAAAGCCGCTGGTAACCCTCTTCGGAAGGCCGCTCATCGACTATGTAACAACGGCGCTGGAGGACAGCTCAGTGCAGAGGATCTTTGTGGCCACCACCGATCACGTGCCAAACACACGAAGGTGGGCTTTGGAAAAGGAGCTTGATGTGGTGGAGACTGAGGGAAGAGGCTTCGTGGCGGATATGATCTGCGCCGTCCAGGCTGCAGGCGTCACCCGGCCTATAATGATAATCATGGCCGATCTTCCACTTGTCACAGCGGATCTGATCGACGAGATCATCGAGATCTATGACACGCGGCCAGAGCCGGCACTCTCCACGCACACGCCCTTAAGCCTGCACAGCCGCCTGGGACGCAGGCCAGATTCCCTATTCAATTACAAGGGGCAGCTCATAGTTCCATCGGGAATAAATGTGCTGGATGGAGCTGAGATCGAATTGGAGCAGGAGGATTTTCACTTGATTCTCGAGAGGATCGAGCTAGCGGTGAATGTAAACGTGGCCGAGGATCTCAAGCTCTGCGAGAAGATAATCCAAGGTGATATACTTTGAACGATATCATAACTATAAATGGCGAGAAGTATTCAGCCGACGATCTCAGGCTGCTCATGGGAGCAGATGAGGTCAGAGAACCGAAGGGTTACGTTCTTCTCGTAGCCAAAGCTTTGCGAAATCCCATGAGGCTCCCCTGGCTTTTAAAGGAGATCTGTGCTCTATGCCTGAAGGAGGAAGACCAGAGAGACCTGAGGCTCACATTGATAAGAGTTCAGGTTGATGCCGAGCTGCGTATGAATCAGGATATTCAAATATACCAGCAGAGGCGCTATGTGGCTCAGGTGATCGAGATCCTGCTCTTCAACGAGCTGATGCTTGCACCGCGCGAGGCTGTGGAGGAGGCAGACATAGAATAAATGGCACAACCTATAGGAAAATATATAAATGGCAAGACTTCAATGCCATCGCTTTGGTTCCTGGTGCAGGAGACTTGCTTGCAAGATTAAGATTGTGGAGTGTGTATCTTGGATCGATCGGTTGAAGCCTCTAATATGAATGGTCCCAATCCGCACCTGACCCGTGGGAAACCAGGAGAGGCGCCCAAGATCACCGTCATAGATTACGATGATCAGAATTTTCATGAGGTGGAAGTAAAAGACGTTGCCGAGTGTTTCACTTTCAAGCAGAAGCCCACTGTCACATGGATCAACATAGACGGCTTGCATCAGGTGGATGTGCTGGAGAAGCTGGGTTTCTGCTATGGAATTCACCCACTTGTTCTTGAAGATATCCTGACGGATCAGCGTCCCAAGGTCGAGGATTATGATGACTATATTTTCATAGTGCTCAAGATGCTCTACTATAATGAGAATGGAGATGACACGCTTGGAGACACCAAGATCGATGTGGATCAGGTGAGCATGATCCTCGGTCCGAATTTCATCATATCCTTCAAGGAGAAGGAGGTCGACGTCTTCAATCCTCTCAGGGATCGGCTCAGGACGGCCAGGGGCAGGATAAGGAAACAGGGTGCGGACTATCTGGCGTATTCCATGATGGACTCCATAGTCGATCATTATTTTGTAATCATGGAGAGGCTCGGAGAAAGATTCGAGGAGCTTGAGGATATGGTGGTTGCCAATCCCGAGCCAGGAATCCTTCCTACCATCTACAACCTGAAGCGAGACATGCTGTTCATGCGAAAGTCGGTCTGGCCTCTGAGGGAGGCCATCAGCAGACTGCAGCGGACAGATTCACATCTGGTATCCGAGACCACGAAGATTTATCTGCGAGATGTCTACGACCATACAATTCAGGTGATAGAGAACATCGAGACCTTCCGCGATATGTCTGCCTCATTGCTGGAGACTTACCTCTCCAGCCTCAGCAATAAGCTCAACGAGGTAATCAAGCTACTCACTGTCATCTCTACCATATTCATTCCCCTCACGTTCCTTGCAGGGGTCTATGGAATGAACTTCAGATATATGCCAGAGCTGGAGTCGCCGTGGGGCTATCCAGCCATCTTGATATTGATGTTGCTCGTAGTAGTTGTTATGTTGGCTTATTTCCGCAGGAAAGAGTGGATCTAGTGTCCTTTACTGACGACGTTTAAAAGGCCCAATCTTCGCGGTTGGCAACTCACCGAAGAAGAGTCGCAAGGTTATTTGCGTGGCGCGAATGGATGTTGGTTCGATGGATGAAGGAAAGGTCAACGAATGCATTCGTATTTTAGAGGAGCAATACGGGGAGCCTCTTGCGAGGAGAGTAGATCCCGTCGATCTGCTGATCATGACCATGCTATCCCAGAACACAAGCGACACAAACAGCCTGCGGGCTTTTGGCCGCCTGAAGGACGTTTATTGCAACTACGAGGATCTTGTGGCCGCTTCCGAGGACGCGATAGCCGATACCATCAGGTCAGGCGGCTTGGCTGAGATAAAGGCTCATCGGATAGCAAAGACCCTCTCGAAGATAAAGCAGGATGCCGGCGCGATCGCTCTCGACTTTCTGGCAGACATGGGGAAGGAGGACGCCATGAAGTATCTGGTATCCCTTCCCGGAGTTGGTCCCAAGACGGCGTCCGTGGTTCTTCTCTTCGCATTCGGCTTTCCCTTCATGCCTGTGGACACACATGTCCACCGCGTCTCGCGACGCTTGGGCCTGGTGCCAGAGAATGCAAGCGTGGAAAAGTCCAGGCGGATCCTGGAGCAGACCGTCCCGCCTCAAAAGTATCTCTCCTTGCACCTGAACCTGATAAGACATGGAAGGCGCATTTGCAGGGCAAGAAATCCGCAGCACGAAAAATGTGCGTTGCGCTCTCATTGCGATTGCTATTTGCGAAGCCAAAAGCCTTAAATGATAGTAACAACTACCCCCAATCCGCGCTCCGGTAGTGTAGCTCGGCCAATCATGAAGGACTCTCACTCCTTCGACTTGGGTTCAAATCCCAACCGGAGCATATAAGTACTCAGTAAAGCATAAGGGTTTTAGTAGGTTAAATTATATTATTGTCATCTGTTTTCGCCAAAACGGTGACTCAGAGAAAAGCCAGGGCCTTACAAGGGTTTCCCTGGCTTTTCTTTGCTAGTTCTTCCTTGATTATTCGCTTTGCTCCCTCTTCAAATAGGTGAGACATATTTCTATACGCACCAGATTCGACTATCTCTTTTGCCGCCTGATATGTGTTTTCATCTACGCTCAGACCAAATTTTTTCACTGGCATGAATACATCTCTGTCGTGGTGGAATAAATACCTTCTGACCTAGTATAACCACGCGATACTCTTAAATAGGGGTCAAACCAAGTTATACTTGGCGAAAACAGATGATGAACAAACCATTAGCATCAACCCCGGTCACACAAAGCCGGGAAGCAGTAGCGCAGTTGATAGCATATTTTAACCACGGCAAGCCGCCCGCCGAGATGCCAGCCTTTTTCAGGCTCTCCGGTGAGATGGTCCTGGCGCGCAGCAACAAGGGCGACGTGTACTATGTTGTCACGCCAAAGAGCTGCTCTTGCCCTGCGGCAACATATCGCCCTGGCCAGCCTTGCAAGCACATTAGGACCTACTTCAAGGTGATGCCAAAGGCCAAGGCCGCCACACCGGTGCCCGTGGACGTGGACAGCATCCGGCCAGATATGCGCGGATTTCGGCCAGTGAGCCTGCTTCCAGGAGAAAAGGCGGAGGTGGCCTAGAATGGCCGCCCAGCCTATTCTTTTCATCGGCGAACGTGAGATGGCCGCCAGCATGAGGGACCGCCTGGCGAAGATCGATCAGGCCATCACGCTGCTGCAGGCCATCCGCAGAGAAACCGGCTCTCTGCTTGCAGAGATGTTCCCGGAGGCGGTATAGATGGCGTCCTGTAGATTTTGGAAGGATCAGCCGGATGGATTTCATGGCTATTGCCAGCATCCAGAAGCCCAACAGGGAGATCCATGTATCCTCAATACCGAGGATGAGTGCGTTCTGAGGGAGGAGTATCCCGTATGCTGCGAATGCAGGCGACGGGTGGACATATCCAGCGTGCCCGAAAAGGTGGACTGTTATATCTGTGAGGTTTGCGCCTCATACGTGACTGTGACACCTGGCGCGGGCATTGTACCAAGAGGCGGGGAAGAGCTGGAGGCCGTCCACACTTGCGCCGTCTGTGGCCACACTATGAGCAGTGAGGAGTATGCAGAGAAGGGCTGCATATTCTGTGGAGCAGACTCGGAGGAAGAGCAATGATCAAGCAGATTGTGGACTTCTCCAGGGAGGGGGATGGCCGGGCTGCTGTTATCGAGGTCTTCATGCTGGTGGAAGATCCCCATGAGCACGTTGAGGCCATCAAAGCCTTAGCCGAAGACGGCGCTATCATCCAATCCGCCGATGCTGACACCATCAGGGCCGTTTATCGAGGGACCAACCAGGATAAGCTCCTCAGCCTAATTGATGAGGGCTGGAGCTTTTCCGGGCGAGATGATCCTGATGCGCTCCAATGCCAGGATCAGGCCGATAAGGGCCTTTGCGGTGACTGCCTCGAGCCGTGCGATCTCAGAGACGACCAACTCACAGAAGAGGCCATTTATTCCCTCAGTGCAAAAATCGGCAAAGTACGATCAGAACCCACACCGCCCGGGAAAGAGGCCGAACGTGAGGAGATTTTAAAGGCGTCGGATATGCTTTTCCGAATGCTGGATTTGCATTGCGGCGAACCAGAACCGGATGAGGAAGAGGGTTTTACCGCCGCAAAAGCAATACTGTCAATCGCCTACAGCGATGATGAAAAGAAGCTCTCCGTGGCGATGGCCGAACTGGAAAAAGCGCACGCTGAGGCCTTATTGCATCCTGTAGAAAGATTGAAGACGACGAGCGAGCTTGAAGCTGAAAACCCGCGCTCGTTTGTTCGTGACGAAAGAGAAATCCAGATAACCATGTTCATGGGTGCGCTGGAGGCCCGTGTAGATGCTTATTTCGGTAAGGGGGCGGTCTAGGTGACGTGTAATGATGGTGCTGGCGATTGCATGACGTGCCTAGACCGCGCGCCCGGCACGTGCATCATAAACGGCGAATATGAATTCTCCTGCCTGAAATACGGCTTCAGTCCAAGAAGGCCATTCACGCCGAAGGCTAACAGGGAGGCCAGGCCATGCACTCGATGAGGCAGAAGAAGGCCCGCCGTGCGTCCGCCCAACGCCGTGAGATCGTAGGACGGTGGAGACAGGCCCGGATATGGGCCTCACTCACTTTTTAGGGAGGTATCCAGCAATGAACGAACCTTTAGCGGATGCCGTCCTTGAAATCCCCGCCTCCGAGCTTCAGCACTTTTTTAATGATCTCATCTCGACCTTCAATTCTTTGAATGATCTTCTCCGAGATAATGCCATCCTCCGAGGGAAGGAGCTTGCAGAACTGAACACCAGGGCCAACCAGGCCGTGAAGGCTGCACAATCGCCCATCGAGAAGCTACTTGTCTTGAATGCCTTCATCCGGCAGCAAATAGGCCACGTAGGCCGCGCCTTGCAGGCCAGGCTGCCCACAACGCCCACAGATCAGGGAGTGATAAGGCAGGCCATTACAAAAGTAGCTCTCAGAGCTCAGGCCATCGTAGAGCACGTTAAGACCATCGCAGAAGGAAAGAAAGAGGTAGCATTCAACTCAAGCCAAACAAGGGACTTCCTGGCCGGCAGGGAGGGTAAGCCGCCTTCCAGGAGAGACACCATAAGAGCACTGAAGAGAGCGGAGAATATTTGCCCGGCCCTGGCCTGCAAGCCCACGCCAGGAGATGGAAGGCAGACCATGAGGCTCACCGCCAGGGCGGAAGACCTGAAAGATACCAGTTTTGTGGAAGAATCGGTGCACCGCGCCAACAGGCAACGATCCAGGATGGAAGAGATAAGGATGATCTTCTTCAAGGAGGGCGTATTTTGATGGCAGCAATGCCCTAAGTTGTACATTGTAATTATTCAAATCAAATAAAGACATTATCTGGCTTGCTATTCTTAGCTTTGGCTATATCGCCTGATCGGTTCGTGATCTATTATAATAGCATGTGAATATTATTCTTACTGGAAGATAGATATTCAAATCGGACCGTTGCCAGTTGTGACGTTATGAGATGCTTCACGGCCAACTGTATCATATTACTTTAACCGTCCAGGCCTTCAGCTCATCCTTTGAACTCTTCAATATTTTTACAAAGTGCGGAGCTTTCCGCTATGCAGTAAGACCGCTATGCATAGCCCCATTTCAGGCCATAAGGATCTTTTGATGACACTTTCGGGCTCAACCATCATGAGGGTGGGCGATGGATCGGAGCTATTCACATAGTGCATGGAATGATCAGGTTGGCAAAGGAGCTTTTCCGGCAAAAAGAGACAGTTAAAAATTTAGATCTCAGTTGATCTGACAATGGACACGTTCAACAGTCTAAAAATATGGCCGATAGGGGCAGCGATTGGCTGGATAGTAGTGTCACATTATGGCCGTGTATCCCTGGTAATGTGACACTACAGCCTCATAGGCCATCAAGTACCCATCAAGTAAGCCGCCCGCCTATGCCATCCTTGCGCCTCCCTGCGATCACTGGCTAGGTCTAGGGATTCATCAAGGAAGGAGATCGTTGATTATAGGGCATTTTAAAAAATAATTTTCTGTTGGCTATAAAAATAGGATGTATAGGAGCAGCAGCACCGCGCCCACAATGCCCGCCAGGGTGATAGCCGTCTCAGTGCTCAGTTCAAGTTCTGGCATAGTCTTATAGCTTCCCGCAATCGCTCCCTGGCGTGGCCGGTGTCCTGCATGAGGGCCGCCCGGATGGGATCGGGCCGCTCATCCGGGGTCTGCTTTGTCTTGTGTGTCATGAAAAAGGTCAGAGGCTATTCGCCTCAGTTACCAGGCTGGAAAGCTTCTGCAGGTCTGCTTTGATCGGCTCTAAAGCTGCCTTCGCTGCTTCCATCCCTGCCCTTAGCCGGTCTTCTTGTGCCTTGTAGCCGGGCTCTTGTGCCAGGTCCGAAGGAAGCCAGGATACACGATGTTCCGGGCCGGAATGGCCTTCACCACGTGCCAGCTTGAAGAGATGCCATGCCTCATGAGGAGCGCTCTGGATGGTGTTCACGTGCTTGGCTCTTATCTCCTGGAGTGCATAGATACCAGCCGCTTCATAGCCATCCAGGATCGCCCCAATCTCGTTAGCAATCTCTCCGAGTCTCTGGAGTCGGGCCTCTTCTGCCTGAATTTGGCTCTGAAGCTCTGCGAAGGCCGGGTCTTCCCTGATCTTCATAGCGCCCTTGGCGTCTATGTAGCTGAATTTCACGGTTTGGCTTCGGAGTTGTCCAAGGGTGCTCTCCAGTTCGTGATGTTTTTGGGCAATCCTAACCTCAGGAGAATTGGCGATCTCGCGGCGAACGGTGCCATCTCTGGCATTGATGTACGGGCTGAATTCTTTTATAATATCCATTGTATTCACCTCTAACGATTGTAATCTATCCGGCCCTCTTTCGCGGCCTCGTCAATTGCGTCTCTGTGCTTTTCGTACTCACTCAGGTCTCCGCAAATCTTCTCGATCTCGGTCCTGGTGTAGATGTGCTTTCCCGCCCACGGTTGACCGCAGTGTGGGCATATGTCAGGCGTCATTTTATGAGCCCCCGGCTCATTTGGTCTAGGATCTCAGTTCGGTGCTTTGTGTACTCTTCAGGATTGTTTTTCTGAAGTGCAAGGACTTCTGCTTTAGTCCAAATCTTGTCACTCATTTCTGTAACCTCTTTACATCGCCGGAAGGGAGGAGTCCCTTTCCGGTTTCGATGAAGCCGGGATCATGGCCCGGCTGCCTGCTCACACTCCTGCTATCCTCGCTCTCCCTCGATGCATCTCTTTCAATGTGGCCAGGGCCAACGAAATTACTAAGTCATCGTGTTTTCCGGGCCTCATGGCTCCTAACTTTTCGCCGCCGTCCTCATCTACATCGATGTCAAAATCTAGCAGCTCTTCCCCTAGGGCTCGGGCCTCGGGAATATCGGGAAGGTGCACTCTCTGACTTTCTGCCAGGATTTGCAGCCTCGATCCCATCCAGCTCTTGCCAATGCTGATGTGCCTGCCAGGGTTGACAAGGAGCTTATCACCGTGCATGAACCTCACTCTATGCAATCCCCTGAGGCCGATCTTCATTAGCTCGGGCTCCAACAAATCCAAGACCCCTTCACCCACGCCGGTAACGTCCGCAAATATCTCACATGGTGGGCATATTCCATAACATTTTTCAGCCGCTCCTTTGATGATTTCCACAAAACGCGCTACTTGTTGCGGGTATTTAGTTTGTAGAGGGAGCCGTTGCAAGAATGGGACCATGTAGTGAGTCTCACTTTCGCCCCTCTGATTCTGGTTTCGTTCCTCTGCCATTACCACACAAACCGCGCTGGGATCTGCTTTCTTGCCAATATCGATTCCTATCGCACAAAACGCTACAGATTCCATGAACTCACCTCTTCAACAAACATGTTATCCACATCCTCTTTTTTCAAAAGTTGTGATTGAGAATCCAAAAAACGGCACCCATATTCCTGGTCGAACCACCAGCTACCAAGAACGCGCCGCTCCTCTTCCAGGAATGCCGCCGGTATCCTCGGACACTTGGAAGCTGGGACTTCCCATCTCTGCCAGGGCTCAGGGCTATGCCATGCTTCGGCCCACCATCCCCGATTTCCAAAAGGAGTTGAAAGGGCTATCAATCGGCCATTTGAAACGGCAAGCATTGGCCTAACCGAATAATAGAGGCTATCAGGAACGCGCGCCGCCTCATCTACAATCAAGAGATTTACTTTAGCCATGCCTCGGATGTTCTGCTCTTTGCCTGGCAAGCTGACTATCCTGGAGCCATTCTCCAGCTCCAGCCGAAGCGCACTCTCCGCTCTGGAAGGAATGGCCGGATCAGCCCCATAGAACCGGCTCACATTGCGAAATAGCTCGCTGCTCTGGCGGAGGGTAGGCGAAAGGCAGAGGACAAGGCTCTCCTCTTGATATGTGGCCGTGTGCAAAGCCAGGATGCTTGTTACAGTGGATTTACCGCTCTGGCGTGAGCAGTTCAAGAGGATTCTCTTTGAATCGCTCCTCAATACTTCGGCCTGCCAGGGGTCCGGCTCCAGCTCCAGAGCTTCCCGGCTCCATGTCACAGGGTCCAAGGCTGCCTTGAGATCATGGCAAAGCATTGACTACCGCCTCCCTGGCCGCCGGGTAGGGCTCCAGCGCCGCTATGATTGTGCTTCTCAACTCGATCCATTCAGCATTGAGGGTGATATTTATCTGTGGCTGCTCTTGAATGAGCCCTTGGACCTTTGCGTACAGCTCGATGCACTTTAGCGCCCTGTCCACAGCTTTCAAGGCAAGCTCAATGTCTCCTCCCCTTTTGGCCGAATCCCTCATCTCTCGGACAAATGCGGCCTCTTCTTGCAGCTTCAAGAGAAGCGAATCAGCATTGACGATCTCTTTAATATCGTTAGATTTTGATAATAATTCTGGTATATGGCTTTCTTTGTGCCGATAAACCGCGCTCTCCGATGCTTCGAATTGCTTCGCTATGCTTCGGTATGATTCGCCAGAGATGAGCCGCTTATTGATTTCATCCACATCTTTGTGATTGCAGACAGTGCACGTTCTTGTCATGGCTCGTTAGCTCTCCTCACTGGCTGGCTTGTCGTACTGCTGCCGGTCGTACTGTCGCTGCTTTTTCCGGGCCATAGCAGCTCGACTCCTCATCATGTCGACTCTTGCCTTTCGGGTTCTGCTTTTTCCTCTGCTCATGCTGCTCCCGCTCCTCCCTGGCCTCGATTGCCGGCCAGGATATTGTTTAGCCTGTTGTCGATCTTCCTGATCTCATCCGCCGCTCTTGATAGCTGCTCAAGAAGGAATTTGCGCCGCCGTCGGAGGGCATGGGTTTCGGCAGTCATGCTCCGGCCTCCACAATGTCCACAATGCCCCTCTTCTGCCAGGCTTCGGCCCTCCACCGGGCAACCTCAATCTCATCGCCCTCTTGGAAGTCGTGCATCGTACTGTCTAAGTCGGTCCTGTAGTCGGTCCGAAACACCACCCGCGCAGGTGCCGCTTTTTCATCATTGGTCGCACCGTCAGAAAATCCGTATCGGTTGCCGGTCCTAAGCATGCTGAGTATGGGCTGAGCATCAGCTAAGTATTGCTCATCGCTATGCTTCGACCCCGAGCTAAGCAACTTAGCATTTTTCTCATTTTCACGAGAGAAATCCTTAGCTAAGCCCTCAGTATCCCCCTTCTCTCTCTCTTCTCTCTCTTTCTCTTTCTTACTTATCTTACTTAGGGGTTCGTGATGCTTAGCGTTTTGATTGCTTAGCTCTTTACTTAGCTCATGCTTAGCTTGCTCAGGAGCGTCGGAGGATGCCGGTTTTAGGCGAACCACCGCATCAAAGCCCGTAAACCGGTCATATTCACCCAAAGAGTAGATGGTCTTAAAAACCGTGTGTCTGGTGTCGTCGGTCTCTTTGTTGCCAGTGCGGACGCTGACCGATTTCTTTTCCTCTCGGATCTGAATTTTTTGCCGGAGTCCACCATAACCTTTTTGGCCGTTGATGATCTGAGAAATTCTATCAGGTGCTACCTTCATCCGTTCGGCTATCTCATCCCTGGTGAGCCCGCCCGAGAATGTGATGAGCAGGTCGATCAGATCCCGTTCTCTGGCAGTTAGTCTTTTGACCAGCTCCTCAGCATCTTTGTCTGAGAACAATTTTTTTGCGGCGTTGAAGTCGTCTTCCGTCGCCAAAAAGAATCCTTCATCATCCTGCTCCCTCTGAAATCGGTTCATGGCCGTGATGGAGATCAGCAGGTCCATGAAAATCGAAGGGTTCCGCCTGTTGGTGGTATCGAGCCACTCAATACGATCCCCAAAAGGAACCCTCACGTTGATGTACCCCTGGTCCCTGAGTATCTGAAAAAGTGCCCTGCTTACAAGCACGGCCTTGTTAATTGGCTGCTGTGGCTCTCCTTTGGCATACCTTTCAATTGTCTTGGAGTTGACAAGCTTTGTTAGGTCGATCGAATCATCAACGTTAATAGGCAGTTGCCGGTTGAGTACTTGAATATCCTGCGATGAGTCCACCGATGTTATAGCCCATGTCTGCTCTTTCCCGATTGTCAGGGTCACCGCTGCATGGTTTGCTACCGTGCGATGAGTATAAGGCTTATGAAACTCCGAACTGGACTGTTTGATTAGAGTGTCTAGATCTTCATTCCCGGCTTGGTAATCGTCCAAGATCCGAAAGACCCGGTCACCGTCATTATGATAAAATCCCGCCTTACTGCTCATCGATCCTTTGATCACCATCTCACCCGGTAGATGGTGGGCGAAAGAGTAGACTGTTATAGTTTTGCCGCCACTCGATTCACCCGACAGCTTAGGGTGCATTCCCGCGGTTTGGTTAACGTTTTGGGCTGATATGCAACAAACCAGCTTTTTAAATGCCGTCTCCGACCCGAGAACGACCTGCTTACAACTATCCGCCACATATTGAATGGGATCGCCTGTCCTGAGGATCTTCCAAGCGGCCGCCTTCGTTCGCCAGTCAAACTCTTCTTTTGTAGACTGTTCCGGCCTTGGGATAGGATATAAATCAGAGCTATCGATGCCTATCTTCTCTAGGGCCGCCTTCTGCGCTATTAAAAACTTGTGCGCTTCCTCTTCCCCCTTCAGTGATAGTGTGCGCGGGTTTTTCAAGGCCCGTTGTATCCGCCTTTTTTGTAATCTCCATTCCCAATTATCGAATTTTGGATCTTTCGTTATTTCGGCTTCGTTCGCTAATATTGTGTTGAAGGCATCAAGAACTGTGGGCCCTTCGGCCTTCAGCTCATCCTTTGCCGCTTCCGCTTCGGCATCTCCGATTGCATAGGACACTGCATAATCGCCGGGCCATCGCCCACATTCATCCGCCGGTTTGCAGGCTCCTAACCCCCTGAGCCCCAAATGGGGATAGCCGGCGCCGTCGCCCTGTATTGTAGAACACGACGGGCAATTGATCCGTCCAAAACAGCTCCCAAAAATATGATCTGTATTATCCAACCCGTTCCGGTCAGAGATGTGCGAGACCAGAGCCCAAGCCTCATCTTCGCTCCAGCCCATTTGATAGAGGAAGGTGGATAGAACCGCCGCAAATCTGGTTTTTCCTTCGCCGTTGTTGGCAACGTTGATGATATTTGCCATGCATGGAGGGAAATATTTCTGATCAACTTTGAAAGGAGATCGCCAGATATCCCGAAACTCGCGTTCTGCCTTCTCCCGGGTCTCGTCTTCTGTGGGCTGAAATCGATCGAGCAGCCTCAGAAGGGGCTCACGTTCTGCTGTGTCGAAAGAAGAATACCACTCTCGGGCCTCTGCTATCACATCATCTGCCAGAGGCACCCGAGCCCTACCAAAATCTATCTCAATTGCATCCCGGTTTAATGGGGTCACTGCATATGGTAGTTTTTTATGAATCGAGAGGATGCACTTGAATACCCGCTTTGCATTATTCAGGGCATCATATTTTACTTTGCCGATATATTCGGGGTGAGCCTCAAAAAATAGGTCCGATACATGCCGAATTAATCGATTGTAGCGGTTCGCTACAAGCAGAAAGAACTCTGCCTTTGTCGTGGGTTCTGAAGAGATGGGCGAACAAATTCCATGGTGAATCTTGATATATATACCACCGCCAGAGAATAGCACCCATACGCTTTCACGTATCCCGTTCTCTGCCAAAAAGTCCACCAAGAACTTAGCCGCGGCTTCGACCGCCTCTTTTGCCTCTTCGATGGTGAGACCATGCCCCTTATCGATGTCGCATCCTAGCGTGTAGGCCACGGTGTCCGCTGGTGTCCCCAAAGGGTTATCGGCCGTGATTTCTTTTTTCGGCCGTTCGATCATCCATGAAGCAGGATCAAAAACGTTTAGGCTTGTATAAAACGTCCTGAAGTGTGCAGCCATCTCTTCATAGTCTTCAGTGGCATTGAGCAGCCGGGCGACGCTGTCCGTGGTATCTGCACGGTATCGATACCATTCAACGAAATCGGCATTCATTGCCCGCCAATTCCCATCCCCCGGCATCGCAAACTTTGTTATAATCTCTCGGACCTCGGGCCTCAGGTAGTGCTCAATGGTCAATTCTGTCGCAGAAGAGGCCATCACGCCCGCCCCCATTGCCTGGCAGAGACCGCTTTGGGCTTCCTGTGGGGTCTTGTTTTGATGTCTGGAACTTCGATGATGGAGCCGTCCTCAGCAACCTTGTGACCCCTAATGCCGTGGTCGCATCCGTTAGACCTCCAAGTCAGCCAAGCAAGGCCGTGTGCCTCATCAGCCCTCGGTGCGCGTCGATGGCCCTCCCCTGCTGCCTTTCCGGGAGGCTCCCCCGCGCCAGAGCGGGACAGATCGTGAGCTGCGGTCAAGAATCAAGTCTCCTGACGTGGATTTTACCATCCAATCGCAGCGCTCCGATCTCGTGGCCCACCAGGGGCTCAAGCTCCTCGCGAAGTTCACCTGGCAGAGAGATTGCTCCCCATGAGAAAGCGGCCACTGTCTGCCCTTCGGCCTCAAAAACTCTGAGCAATTGGCCGCGAGCTTCTTCTAGCTCCTGAAGACGGTGGGCCTCCGCATCGTGATTATTTTTATAGAAAGGCTTAAATGTGATGCAATCATAGTTCATTCGTGACACCGCCCAACGCGCGCGCGTGTTCGTTGGTCTCGTGGTTCGGTCTGGACAACTTCACCGCGAGGCCTGCTGCTTCTATATTTTTCCTCATTCAATCCCTCTAGGCAGAATCCGGAGCGCTCCGTCGGGTGCAATGGAGACGTTAACCGGGCATCCCTTAGTAATCCCACACGTGTTAAGCCAAACAAGCGGCAGCGTCACGAAATGGGCACCAGTTTCCCCGATTCGTTGAACTTTTCGGGTACCTAATTCAAGCTGCATGCTCAATATTCATATAAAAAAGGATTTATAGTTTTAGTCTCCGATTTTCAAATTCGTATAACCATTTTGTCAGCAACTAGTATAACCATCTCTTGAAGGCGAAAGATTAATTAAACTTAAGTATAATGCTAAGTTTAATGACCAATTTAAGGCGTCTAACACCTCTTCAAATAAAAGTTATTGTCGTCTTGATGGATTGTAAAGGTCACCCACTCTGGGAACTAGAAGAGATAGTAGGCGTGAAGAAGAACAATCTGCTGACGAAAGCACTGTACCCTCTGCTGAATATGGAGATCATTGAAAAAGCTCCTTCCAGGCTGACAACGCGCCCCGGCACCACACATCCGAATAAAAAAGAAATTCCTTATGTCCTATCGACAAAAACAAATGTCCTCGCGTCCGCCTGGTGGTGCTTAATGGCAAGAGACCATGAACTGCACGCAGAGGAGTCAAAAATATATGCCACGGTAGAGGCAAGTAGTTTCATTCCTGCCCCAGCAGCCGAAAGACTTCAGAAAATTCGCAAAGAAATAGAGAGATCCGGTAAACAAATGCAGGCACTTACGGTTTTGAGGAAAAATCTTGATGTTTTATTGAGGGACAAATCTGAATATCTAGATATTTTGGAAGAATTGCGATTATCAAATCTTTCAAAAAAAGAATTTCAAGAGATTTTCGAAAGCCTAGAATTGAGTTGAGCAACAGAAGAGCCCAAATAGCCCGTACGCTCCTCTTTTCTGCCTTTGTTCTATGACATTTTCACCGTTAGAAGGGAAGCTATCCTCCAGATTCTAAAGGTATCAAACCACCGAGAACCATTCCTCGCGGCTTATCTCGGCCTGCTTTAAGATCTTCTTGAGGAGACCAACGCCAATATCCTGCTTATGCGGGTTCGGCAAATCAACGGTTAAGTCTCCTCTCCGCATAAAATAAGGATGCGGGCCACTGCTGAGAAAAGGACCCTCAAAGCCAAGCTCTCGGAGCCGCTTAACAAGCTCATTCCATGAGATGGAGGTGAGTTTAGACAAATGCTTCAGCCCTGGAAGGTATCTCTATCGTATGTCCGTTGATAGGAGGTATGGCTAAACCCAATCGCAACCTTAAGGCTATCCAGCCTTCAATAACGCCTTTCAAGTTCACGCGGCATTCTTCTAGGGTTTTTCCTATGGCCCATACTCCTCGAAGTTCGGGGACCTCGCCGTAGAAGGGCTCTTCATCTTCGATGATCTCATAAGTTGCCTTGGATAGAGCCGCGTGAATATATTCTGCAAACATATCAACCACCTATGCGTTCTGCAGGGATTTAAAGTTTGATCAGACCCCCAACTGTGGTATGCACGCCAAATAAGCCTCTTTTAATTCCTTTAAATCTATATGGTTATACAAATCAAACGCTTCTTTCCTGGCATCCCCGCGCAGCTCCTTAATGAACTCTCTCCTCATTCCAGCCCTGAATAGGTGAGTGCAAAACCAATGGCGGCAAGCATGGGGCGAAAAATGATCCTCCAGCCTCTCAGAGCCGGGATCATGGAGCCCTACCCTTTGGGCCGCCTCTGTCACAGCTCGATAGACATCATTCCGGCTGATCCTGTGACCCCATGTGCTGAGGAACAGGGCCGTTTCCTTCCTGCGATTAATGCCTTCTCGGACCCGGAGCCATCGCCGAAGGAGGTAAGCGGCCTCAGCATCCATGAATAGCGTCCTGTTGCTCCTCTTATGCGTGGGCTTGAGTCTAATGATGTTCTCAACCAAATCCACATCGGTCAGATCCAGGGCCACGAGCTCACCGCGTCTCATCCCTGTCTTGAGAAGCAAGGCCAGCATCGCCTTATCTCTGATGTTCGGAGTCTCCTTGATGATCCTTCCAGCCTCTTCAATTGATATCAGTTTCCTGGCGTGGCTGTCGCCATTATCCTTATACCGCCTAAGATACCTATCGCGGATGGGAGGGACCGGGTTTGCAGTTATAATGCCCTCAAACTCCAGGAATTTGTAGAAGCTGGAGAGCGTGGAAAAATAGTTTTCGATGGTTTTTTGGGATGCCTCGCGGTCTTTTCGTAACCATCTGATGTAACTTACCAAGTCCTCCCGGCCAACGTCCTGGAGGTCTTTCTCTCCAAGATAGTCCACAAAAATCTTCAGGGCCGATTTGTAGCGAGGCAGCGAACCAGGAGCCATGCCACGGTCTTCACAGTCTGCCAGGTAGCGGGAAATTAGATCCATCAGGCTATCCACCGCCAGGTGTCCTTCTCCAGTTCGATGAAGCCGAAGCCCTCAAGCGATTCCAGTTGCTTAATTACCGCGTTGGTGAGGTCGTGTTCTCTCCGGTCTATTCCAAGGGCTTCAAACAGTTGATGCCGATCCACAGAGCCACGTGCTTTAAGGACCCTCACCAGGTCCTCGTTTAACAGTCTGGAGCCTGCAAAATCGGTCTCCATCCATGGGGCTGCCCGGTAACGCTTCAGTTCGGCCTCATACCTCTCCAGGAGTATGTTCTTTCTCTGCAGGTCCTCGCGCAAAGTCTTAACCTCGTTCTTCAGTCCTTCCAATTCGCGCACATGCCGCGGGGCCAGCTCCTCTTTCTCATCAACCACACCGTCCACAGCCGCGATAATGAACTTGGATAATGATGTGTGGGCCTTTGCTGCTAGCTTTTCCCATCTCTCCTTATGGGCTCGCGAAGGGTGATAGACATAAGTGTACCTGGATTGGTCGGGTATGGCTTTCTTCTCCATGGCAGATGATATTATCGCTATGCTATAAAGCTTTTACTGAGTAGAAAATGATTTTCTTCCCAACCGGAGCATTCTCGAAAACAATTGGCCTAGCATGATCATCATTCTAAAGCAAAGGCATTTTGTCTTCG
>MVQH01000019.1 GCA_002067755.1 Methanosaeta sp. PtaB.Bin018 | reverse complement strand
GTTTTCTATGGCAGAGATCAGCCTGCCAGTGATCTCTCTCTCCTTTTGTTGCTGACCCATGTGCACTGAGGCCACCACTACATCGCATCTTGCCAAAAGTTCGTTGGGATAGTCCAGTTTGCCGTCAGCCCTGATGTCCACCTCTGCGCCCACGAGAACTGTTAAGCCCTCTAGCGCCTCATTGACAGCCGCTATGGCTCCGATCTTCTCTTCCAGCTTCTCGGGTGCCAGGCCTCCTGCAATGCCGACTGAGGGCGAATGGTCGCAAATAGCCAGATACTCGTATCCGAGGGCCTGAGCGGCTTGGGCCATCTCCAGGATGGATGCCCTGCCGTCAGACCAGTCGCTATGCACGTGCAGGTCCCCGCGAATATCCGTTAGCGAAACAAGCTCAGGCAGCCTGCCCTGCCTTGCAGCCTCGATCTCGCCCCTGTCCTCCCTCATCTCCGGAGGAATGTACTGTAGTCCTAGGTGAGCATAAAGATCCTCCTCCCGGTCGAAGAAAAGGTCCTGGCCGTCGGAGAGACGCTTAAGCGAGTACTCGCTCAGGGAATAGCCGCGATCAAGGGCCAACTGGCGCAGCAGTACGTTGTGCTCTTTTGAGCCGGTAAAATACTGAAGCACTGTGCCGTAGGATCTATGCTCCACGATTCGTAGATCTACCTGAATTGTCTCTTGCACGATAACACTGGCTTTGGTAGGACCCCTGCTCAGTACCTCCTCTACCATTGGCATGCGCACAAATGCGGCCACTATCTCCTCGGGCCTTGGAGCAGTGGCCAGGATATCTATGTCGCCCACAGTCTCCTTGCCACGACGGTAACTGCCAGCTGCAGTGACATGCTCCAGTCCTTCCAAACTTTTCAGATATGCCATGACTTCGGATACCACTGGCTCAGCAGTGCTGTAGAGAATGCGTGCGCTTCGCTTCCTGTACCTCTCTATGGATTTGAGTATGTTCTTCTCACTGGTAGGCCCCATCCTTGGGAGACGACGGATGCGGTGCTCCCTCGCAGCCTTCTCCAGCTCATCTAGGTTTGTGATGTTCAGCTTCTCGTGGAGCATGAAGATGGTCTTGGGGCCAAGGCCAGAGATCTTTAGAAGCTCCGCCAGGCCAGCAGGCGTCTTCTTTAAGAGATCCTGGTGAGCCTGGATCTGCCCGGTGCGAAGATACTCCTCGACCTTCTCTGAGATGGCCTTCCCCACGCCTGGAATGGACTGCAAGCGCCCCTCTTCGCAGAGCTGTTCGATGTCCTCCTTCAATGATTCAATAGCTCGAGCTGCCTTGCTGTAAGCTATGATCTTGAAGCGGTTCTCGGCATGCAGCTCCAGCAGCTCTGCCATCTCGTAAAGAACGCCTGCGACCTCGCGATTCTTGACGGTGCCTTTCACAAAAAAAGAAAATAATCTTGGTAGTATAAATATATGGCTTAGGCCCAAGCTCTGGCGCCCTTCAGATCAGCTCATCGATGTGCTTCATCTCAGAAACATCTGTCAGGTCGCTGATGGACTCGTGTTCTATCTCGATTTTGCACTCCCTGGCAGCAGCCACAAGGTTCGTGCCTCCCACAAGGGAGATGCCGATGTGGTCCCGTTCCACAGAGACGCCAAGGACGTTCATGTTGGGCTCGCCAAGCTCCAGCACTCCAGTGAACTCCGATGTCGTAAGAAGATCGAGGACCTCTTCGATCCTGTCCCTGGCGAGCATCGGAGCCTCATGAAGGTTGCCCAGGATGCGGCCATTTCCCGTTCGCATCATGCTCATGATGTCCGTCAGTCCCTGAGCAGTCAGGACATCGATGGGATCGATGGTCGTGGCCCAATACATCAACATATCCGTGAACCGAATCGGCTCCCGTGCCACAACGTCGACCAAGCCTCCACCTTTGGGACGCACAGGTATGCCATTTTTTAGCAAAACGCCACAAATGGTCAGGCTACAGACTGTCTTGATCCTGATCGATCCTCTCTCTTCTTCCAGCTTGATCATGGGAGAGACCGAAAGGCCGCTTTGTATGGCATCGTAGAAAACAGCGAGCGTCTCTGCAATATCTTCCTTCTTTACGAGGGATGTGTTGGTAATTATTTTGCCTTTCATCTGAGGCGCATCGAAGCTCACCTGCTGCATGAGGTTCTCAATCTTGGCTAATGTGAAGACCAAGGGTTGTGTGGACTTCACGCTACATCACATCCACGCAGAGATCAGGCGTAAATGATGACGTTTCTGAAATGCAGCTCCCCCATCGCCGCCCAAATCCCTCTGCAAACTATCCAGCTCCGCCTACGGTTGCCTTTGCGACCAGAAGATGTGGCGATCCGTCGCTTACCGGAACGAGCTGTCCAGCCTTGCCGCAGCGGCCACTGTTGTACAACAGATCATCTCCAACAGCTTTAACGTGCATCAAAGTCTCCAGGATCTTGCCGGAGAGCGAGACGTCTCTGAGCAATTTCGTCTTCTCGCCACTTTCCACCAGGTAGCCGCGCTTGGCATTGAACTGGAACACGCCCTCGCCGGTGCTCACCTGTCCTCCGCGACTTCCTGCTAGATAGACTCCGTCTCGCAGCTCCTCCAGTATCTCCTCGAGCGTCCAGTCTCCATTGGCGATGTAGGTGTTGCTCATGCGTACAACCGGCCGATCGGTGCCCTCTGCGCGAGCGTTTCGTGGCACACCACCAAGGCGCGCCGCTGTTTCGCGTGAGTTGAGGTACGATCTCAAGACGCCCTCCTCCACCAGAACAGTCTCTTGAGATTGACTTCCCTCGTCGTCAAAGGGATAATAGCCGTTGAGCATCAGCCCAGGGTCGTCCTTGACGGTGACAAGTTCAGAGCCGATGCGTTCCCCTAACTTTCCTTCCAGGCAGGAGTCGCCCTCTAAAATGATATCCCCTTCGGTGGCATGGCCCACAGCTTCATGGACAAATACCCCGGCCAGCTCCTGATCGAGCACTACGGGGTATGTCCCTCCCTTTGGTGTTTGCGCATCCAAGAGAGCTACTGCGTTTTTCCCAACCTCCCTGGCCAGGGTCGTGGGATCTTCCCTGTCGAATAGCTCCAGCCCACCTACGCCTGCCCTGCCAACGCCATCTGTCTGATATATTCCGTCTCTGTGGGCCACCGCACTGATCATGAATCCCATGCGGGTTATCTTTGACTCCAGATCCAGGCCCTCAGAGCTGCGGTAGTGTGTGCATAGGTCCATCTCGGAGTAGACTGCCTGCGTTGAGGAGACGCCCTTGACTTTAGCCGCGTCCTCGATCTCTCGCAAAATGGCCACCTTCTCTTCCAACGAGATATCTTTGGGGTCCTTCTTGACAGGCACACGCGCGCTCCTTCCTGCTGGAGCTGCTGCAAGATGCAAGTCTTCGTGTCTGTCGATCTTCCTGGCGATTCGCTTCGCCAGGGCGATCTTATCCTCTAGGCTGTTTATGCTGTCAGAGGTCACAAAGCCCCAGGCACCGCCTGCGAGGGCGCGCACAGCCACGCCCTGGAATGGGGTTTCTGCGATCTCTTCCAGCTTGCCGTTGTCCAGAACTATCCTCGTTCTGCTGCCACTCAGGATACGGATGTCGTAAAAATCCGACATCGAATGATCAGATGCTCCTGCTGGGGTTGTGTATGGACTCGGGCAGGACGATGCCAATTTTTGCATCTGAAGCGAATTTCTTGAGCTTCTCAATCAATCTTGTTCTCTGGCTGCCCATTGCGTACTCGAAGACCTCCCCGATGGTGGAAACGGGTATGATCTCGATCTTGCCCTTGATGCTCTCGTCTATCAGCACATCGCCTACATTCGACTTGGGGATGAGCACAGTCTTGATGCCTGCCTGTGCTGCAGCCTCGATCTTCTGCGTGACTCCGCCTACAGGCATTACATCTCCGCGAACGGACAGGGAACCGGTCATAGCTACAGTCTGCTTCACAGGCACGCCTTCAAGTGCAGAGATGACTGCAGTGGCTATGGAGATTGAGGCGCTGTCACCCTCAACCCCTTCGTAGGTACCTATGAACTGAATGTGTACATCTTTCTTGGTGATGTCCTCGCCCAGGAATTTCTTGATGAGCACCGATACGTTTGTGACCGCCTCCTTGGCGATCTCCTGCAGCTTTCCTGTGGCTATGATCTTGCCCTCTTCCTTGGACTGGGCTGGAGTGACCTCGGCCATGATCGGCAGAACGATTCCAGAATCGCCCATGACCGCAAGGCCGTTGACCCTTCCAATTTCGTCGCCTGAAGAATGGAACATGCTGTAATCCTTGCGCCTCTCCATATACCTGTCTGCAAGCTGCTGTTCTACGGATCGAGCCATCTTCTTTGCCTGCAGGACGTGCTTTGCGTCGGTCAGGCTTGCGCCTTCCGCACGCGCCACATCGCCTGCCACCCTTATCAAACCACCGAGATCGCGAAGCATGAGGGTTAGATGCCCCTTCCTGCCGGACCGCCTCTTGGCCTCTCGCATAACCTCGGCCACGGCATCTCTGGTGAAGTGTGGTATCTTGCCGTCTCTCACGATCTCCTGGGCCACGAATCGTATGAGCTTGTTCCTGTTCTCCAGGGTGTCGTCCATGGTGTCCCTCATGTAGACCTCATAGCCATAGCCCTTGATACGCGAGCGCAAGGCGGGATGCATCCCCTGCATGGCATCCAGGTTTCCGGCGGCGATCATGATGAAGTTGCAGGGCACGGGCTCTGTCCTCACCAGTGCTCCTGAGCTGCGCTCGCTCTGTCCCGTGATGGGATACTCACCCTCCTGCAACGCAGTGAGCAGGCTTTGCTGCGATTCCAAGCGCAATGTGTTAACCTCATCTATGAATAGAACGCCCTTGTGGGCCTTATGGATGGAGCCACATTCAACTCGTTCGTGCGAAGGTGTCTCCAGACCGCCTGACTGAAATGGGTCATGCCGGACATCGCCCAGGAGTGCTCCGGCGTGAGCGCCAGTGGCATCGACGTATGGCGCCTTTTTCTTGTTGTTGTTGTCGACCAGAAGCTTAGGCACCATGGCATCCTCTTTGGGAAGCATGTAGCGCAAAGACAGGAAGATGAGCGCTGCTGCAATGACGCCGAACAGGAGCTGGCCTGTGTAATATGCGTACACGATCAAGGCCATCACTATGAGCATCAAGAACATGTTCCGCGTCTGGACCTTCTTTCTGGCCTCCATCTTCTGGGCGTCGACGATCTGCTTGCCCCTGCCCGCTGGCACCACTCTGATGCGAGGGGTGTTGTTGTCCTCGGGATTGGCATATACCAAGACATCCTGCAGCTCTTCCACCGGCAACAGCTCGCTCATGGCCTTGCCGAGCATGGACTTTCCAGTTCCCGGCGATCCGATGAGCATGACGTGACGCCTCTGGTGAGCCGCCTTCTTGATCACTTCCACTGCTTCGTCCTGGCCGATGACCTGATCTATGAGACTCTCAGGCACTGCAATGCTGCTTGTATCCTTAAAATCAATATCACCAAGCAGCTCGTTCGACTCGTCTTCTGAAGTCAATTTTTCGGCCCTCAAATCATCGTTTGATTCTTCTGGCCTATATATCTGGTGCTTTGAATCCATCTCTCTATCCTTCGAGTTGATTACACCTCGAAATCTTTTATCATTTGCATGTATTCATCCATCATTTCTTTTGATAGATGGGGCTTGATGCGTAAGCTAGCCTTTTGGAAATGCTCTTTTGTAACTGTGATCTTGTCAATTATCAGCTCTTCTTTGCTCATGCCTGGCCGGATATGCTGGCGCAAAGCCAGCATCCCAGCCTCTCGACAGAGCATCTCTAGATCTGCGCCGCTGTAGTCCTCAGTTTGGCCCGCTAGCCATTCCACAGAGATGCCCGGCGCGGCCATTCTTGAGAGGTGTATCTCAAGTATCTTCTGGCGTGCGACCTTATCTGGCATGGGAATATAAATCAAACGATCGAATCTACCAGGACGCAGCAACGACCTGTCCAGCAGGTCAGGTCGGTTGGTTGCAGCCACGACTATCACATCCTTAAGCTCTACAAGGCCGTCCAGTTCAGTTAAGAACTGACTGACCACGCGCTCTGTGACATGCGTCTCTGTTCCAGACCCCCTGGCAGGAACCACTGAGTCGATCTCATCGAAGAAGACCAGAGCTGGTGCTGCCTGCCGGGCCTTGCGAAAGACTTCACGCACAGCTCTCTCCGATTCTCCAACCCATTTGCTGAGAAGCTCAGGGCCCTTGACGCTGATGAAGTTCACTTTGCTCTCGGTGGCAAGAGCCCTCACCAGCAGCGTCTTCCCTGTGCCTGGCAGGCCGTAAAGCAACAGGCCTCTGGGCGGTCGAACGCCAACGCACTCAAAAGCCTCCGGGTATCTCAGAGGCCACTCCACTGACTCGATGAGAGACTGCTTCGCCTCATCAAGTCCTCCGACTTCATCCCAGTGGACCTCTGCCACCTCAACGAAGACCTCTCTCATGGCCGAGGGCTCGATCCTCTTTAGAGCTGCACGAAAATCTTCTTTTGTTACTTTCAGATTCTCCAGGACCTCGGTTGGTATGTCTTCTTTGACATCCAGGTCGGGCAGCGCCCTCTCCAGAGTGCGCATGGCCGCCTCTTTGCAGAGCGCATAAAGATCTGCTCCCACAAAGCCGTGCGTCGCATCTGCAATCTCTTTTAGATCGAGATTTTCATCTAAGGGCATGCCTCTGGTATGAACATAAAGTATCTCAAGCCTGCCGTTCTTGCTCGGAATGCCTATCTCGATCTCCCTGTCAAATCTTCCGCCACGTCGGATGGCAGGATCCAGGGCATTGGGCCTGTTTGTGGCAGCGATTACTATTACCTCTCCTCTGGAGGACAATCCATCCATAAGGGCCAAGAGCTGGGCCACCACACGCCTCTCCATGTCGCCGGAGACCTCCTCACGCTTGGGCGCGATGGAGTCTATCTCATCGATGAATATGATGGACGGAGCCCCTTTTTGGGCCTCTTCGAAGATCTGACGCAGCCTCTGCTCACTCTCTCCATAGAATTTTGAGACTATCTCTGGCCCCGAGATGGAGACGAAGTTGGCATCGGTCTCGCTGGCAACAGCTCTGGCTATGAGCGTCTTGCCAGTCCCCGGAGGGCCGTGCAGCAAAACTCCCCGAGGAGGATTGATGCCCAGCTTCGAGAAGAGTTCAGGATGCCTCAATGGGACCTCGATTATCTCCCGAATCTCTCTGATCTCTCTGGAGAGTCCGCCAATGTCTTCGTAGGAGATATCCCGCACGTGCAGTGCCAGCTCCTCCAGAGTCTCCCTGGTGATGCTGATGATGGTCTCATGAGTCACAAGCACTGGTCCCACAGGCAGTGTGCTCACAACTGCAAGGTTGAGGCTGTTGTTGATCATCTCGACGCGGAGCATCTCGCCCTTTACCACTGCCCTTCCTTCCAGCATACGTAGCAGATACTGCGGCCCGCCCATGAGCCGGATCTGGCGTGTGGGGGCGAGCACAATCTTTCTAGCAGGCCGTGCTTGGGCTCTTGAGACCTGTACCTTGTTGTCGATTCCCACGCCCAGGTTCGCCCTTGTGTTCCCATCGATCCTTATGAAGTCCTGTGGATCCTCGGGATTTCCCGGCCAGACGATCGCGTAGACCTTATCCTTCCCTCTGATCTCCACTACGCCTCCATTTTCAAGTCCAAGACGGGCCATGGCGCTCGAGCCGATCCTAGCTATGCCCTTTCCTGCGTCCTTATGATAGGCCTCAGCAACCCTGAGCTGTTCGACATGATCCGTCTGTGAAGTCAGATGCTCCATTCCAGACCTCTCAGATGTACGGCACCCCGCTCGCTCAGCCTCTTGAGCCTGTCCTCCACAACGATCTCAGGCACTTGTAGTCTCATGGCCAGGTCAGATGCCTTTGCTCCACCAGAGAGCAGGGCCACTAAGATCTCTGACTCAAATTGATCTTTAGCACAGCCCTGGGCGGCTCCGGCTGCGAGCTGCTTGACCTCCATCTCCTTGGACTCGATCTCATCTAGAAGCTGGCGAGTTTCGCGGCGCCTCTCCTCAAGGGCGCATAGCTCCTCTCTGAGTCGCTTCATGTACTGCAACATGCTTTGGTCCATGTCCTGAGCAGTGCCGATGATCTCATCGCGGGGCGCGTCTTCAGATCGATATGCTCTAACTCCGTAAGAATGAGGTGAGACCGCGACCTCCAGCACTGTCTTCCGGGCGATGCGGAAGTACTTTCTTCGTCCCTGTTTTTGATAGCATTCGACAAGCCCGGCCCTTTCCAGCATCTCCAGGTGATCGATTATGGCCTTAGGCCCCACATCCAGACGCTTGGCCATCTCATTGAAGTAAAAAGGGCGGAAGGAGAGTAGCTGAAGGATCCTTCTCCTATTCTCGTTTCCCAGTATATCCAGAAGCTCAATGGGGTCCAAGATCATCACTCGACAGCTGCTTGATAAACTTCAAGTTAGTAACGACAGGTTAGATAAACCTTGCGCTAGCCTCTCCAGCTATCTGATGCTGAGCACAAGGCAGAATGATATCACCCCGACTATTATGAGTAGCCCGCTCACCAGCCTCTCGTGGCCCACCCTCCAGCGTGCCAGTGCGAATTTGGTGCTGATCAGAACGTGTACCAGGAAGAAGAATACCAGGTATATGTCCAGATGGGTGTGCATGTAAGTTGCTGAACGCAGAGGTAGGATGATCCTGTTCGACCAAGCATATCCCGAGATCAGGAAGATTATCATGAAGATGAGGAGCATCCAGGCGCAGATACGATTTATCTTGACGAGGAGGCGACCCAAGTTCAAAGGCAATTCGTGCATTGGATAAAAAAAGTTGGCTATCCTACGGTTATCTCTTTTTTCGCGGACCACAGTCCGTGCAAATTGCAGTACTCCAGGGCGTGAATCACTCCGCTCTTCGCAATCTTCGCCCAAATTATCGCCGAAGGCTCGGAGATCTCAGGCGTTATGTCTATCCTGGAGATCATTATCGGGTTGAAGGGCCTTCCTTCTTCGTAGAAATAGACTTCAATCCATCTTATGGAGTGCTCCAGTTTATTTGGATGAGGCCCTACAGATACCTTCAATTCAAAGGCCTCGTTGGCCTTGACAACCCCAGGAGCTTCGATCTTTGGAGTGTGGCTCTCACGTTTGCCCACTGCTTCTCCTGCTGCCAAGTCATAGGTCGAGATGATCTCCCCAAAATTCTTGATCGCATCAGCCATATTAATCATCACTATCATAAAGCTTTCTTAATATAAGACCCTTTGTAGATATGCACAAGGATCTCTATTCTATGGCCAGGGCCGATATGGCCGGGACCGGGATTCGAACCCAGCTCGAGGGATCCACAGTCCCTCAGGATAACCACTACCCTATCCCGGCGCGCCAGGATCTGCATTCACTTCAAAGAGATAAAACTTTCCCCGGCATAGGCTTTCTTGGCAGCATCCACTACCAGCGAGACCAGATCCTGCAGGCGGTTGATGTAATAAACTTTGCCAAGGCTAGATAGCGAATCCTCGACATGTCTGTCCCTGTAGGCCTGGTCTATGCAAAAGAGCACGAACTGTCCAATCTCCGAGGCCTTCTTGAGGTCCTCCCATTCCTGGTAGAGGTTCTGGATGTGAGTGTCGGTGATGCATAGTATCAGGCATCCCGGACGCATCGTCGCCAGCTCCAGCACAGCCGCTCCTGGGATATGAGTTCTCGTGCAAAAATACTCTACGAGGACGTTCTCTACGGCATTCAAGTCTCGCGTCCAGGGTGCAGTAATGTATTTTTCGCTGAAGTTTATGGCAGCGATCTCAGCTCCTCGTGCGTAGGCGAACTGGCAGGCCTTGAAGGCCGCAATGGTCGCCTTATGGGTCTTCGTCCCCAATGAATGCCCCTCCATGGAACGGCTGCTGTCCAGCACCACGAGCAGGTCCGGAACGCTTTTCGGTCCTGGGGACATCCTGCCAGTCTCTCGCGCTCTCTTGTAGGTAGTGACTCCCGGAACCAGCCAGGGGCTCATGCTCAGGGAATAGGCGACATCCAGCTCGCTGCATGGGTCGCAAAGCCGCCACCTCACAGGGCCTGATGGATAGGGCTCGGTGCGGGAGCTTGCTGCAAGTCGGATCTCTATGGAGTAGCTCTGGTCGCGATACCAGCGTTTGAGATCGCCATGCAGGCCTAATGCGAAAAGCGCCTTTTGGTACTCCCCAGGTTGCAGTTCCGAGGCAAAGGTCAGGGGCGTGCCATGAGCGCTGCCGTTCAGAGCGTCCACGGACCTGATCGCACCTCTGCCAAGCAGGCCAGGCATAAAAGGCTCAAGAACGCGAGCCATCTCCTGGCACTGTCTGGGCCACAGGCTCTTATCCCTGATTCCCAGGGAGAAGATCTGCACGAGCAGGTCGACTTCTGGTCGCTGGCAGCGAGGAAGGGCAGCGTCCCAGTACTCTCCCAGAAAGCCCATGACTATCCTGTCAATGGGCATGAGCTCTTCTCTGGCCAGAGCCTTCCAGCCCATCAACACCTTCTCCTCATCCTCGGAGCTTCTCTCCAGGCGAAAGGAGTCCACAACTATGTCCGAGAATATGTTTACCATCTCGCGTGCCCTGACATGATCCTTCAGACCCCTACATGCAGCCAGCGAGAGAAGGCCTGCGGTCTCAAGAGAGCGTGGGCAGAAGATGTAGTGTACGATAAGGTGATCGAAGAGGTTCTCCAGATAAAGGGGACCCCGGCTCAAAAGATCTCGATTAAGAGTTATGCGATAGTTCTGGAATAAAAAATCGTCTGGGCCAGGTCCTGCCGCTTCGCGTGGCATTGGGAGCTGCGGCCAGCGCCAGTTCACCCGCGACCTATGCCAGACGCAGGTCCAGTCCCATGACGCCATCCTCACTCTCCGGGCCAAAGCTCCCTGCCTGGATGATGCCGCCCTTCCTGCGCCATCCTGCCCTCATTCCTGTGCGACCGCGAACCAGGATCTTGCCCCCGCTCATGAGAATGCCCAGGTATTCGCCAGCATCTCCTCCAATGCGCAGGCTTCCGCCGTGCATCAGCCATCCTGCACGCACGCCGCAGTCTCCTCGCACGACTGTCCTTCCTCCATGCTTGCCCAGGCAAACGAAGTTTCCGGCTGTGCCCAGCACCACACCAAAGCCCCCGCGCATGTTTCTGAAGGCGTAATCCTTGCAGCTTTGTGTGACAATTCCGCCACCTGACATCTCCTGGCCGAGATAGTCTCCGGCTGGGCCACGAATGAATATCCGCCCTCCAGCCATCCGCTCGCCAACATGGTCTCCTGCTGCCTGCAAAATAATGGTTCCACGACGCAGTTCCAGCCCGGCATAATTGCAAGAGGCAAGCTGCAGGGGTCCAGCACTTCGTTCTGCGAGGATGCTGCTCAGGTAGCCCCAGAGTAGCTGATGCTTCATCGCGGGCTCAGTCGAGATGAGCTTGGAGAGAAGATCATCATCGCAGGGCACCAGCGCTTCCACCTCGGCGCGCGTGGGCTTGTCTCCGACCAGATCTGCCAGATCCTCCAGGCTGAAGATCATCTTGCCCCTTCGCGTCTCCAGTTTTTTTGATCGCGCAGCTCCTTGATAGGCCTCGTCCATGAAGCGCACAAGTTTCATCGCATCCTCTCCAGTGCGGGAATGAAGTCAAGCCTTGCGATGGGATCGTCGTAGTCAGAGAGCTCTCGCATGGCCACTGCCAGTGTCATCTCACCATCAACGGCCCGAGAGAAGAGCATGTTCATCTCGCCCCTCTCGTTCAAGGTGCGGTTTATGCTTCTTTCCACCAGTTCAGCAACAAAGGAGAGCTTTCTTGCACCATAATAAGGTGGCCGATTGAGCATGGAGCTTGAAGGAGTCACACGATGCCAGATCACATAGGGCGCCACGGCCCTCAGCACCTCCAGGTCAGCATCCCGATTCAAAAGAAATGCGATCGCCCTGCAAAAGGCCCTCAGATCCTGTCGGACGCGGTCGGACAGGCCCTCATCCACCTGCCAGCACAGGACCTCAGGATTGTTGAAGTAGTGACAGTCATGGCAGAGGCCCTTGCTCGGCTTTATGCCTGAGAGCTGGGTCTTGTCGAAGCCCGGTGCGCGCTCGCAGAGTGTGAAATCGCGCAGCAGACACAGGATGGCCAGCTCCACCTGGGGGGACAGCTCAACTTCGGTCACGAGGTTCGGCAGGGCGTCGAACTCCTGGGACGAGAGACGCGGCAGCTCCTCTGCCAGATCGTAGACCTCGCGCTCGCGCTCTGCCAGGGCCATGCCAGATAGGAAGTCGGGCTGCACAGCAGGCACAGAGGCAGAGATGCGGTCGAGTAGAGCTTCATCCAATGGGTAGGTGGCTGAGAATTCAGGGTTCATTGTCGCGAAGTAGCAGGTATCTCCAGGTTCGAGGACCTGTCCTGCATAGCTCAGCTTCCTCTTTTGAATTATCTCCAAAAACAAGTTCTGCTTGCCACTGGGAAAGCGGTTGATCTCGTTTATGAGCTTCCAACGAGACCTGGCCCATGGGGTCCAGAGCATTTCAATTGCTCCGCCACTTCGGCTCCACTGCCTTGGATCGAGGAACCCTACGATCTTCTCCTCAGTCTGCTCAGGATGGCCGGTTACCATCAGGTCCTCCACAGCCCCCAGCGAGAGGGAAAGGAAGGACGAGCCCAGCAGATTGACAAGGGTTGTCTTATTGGCACCCATGCCGCCGTAGAGGAGCACAGCGCGGTTGCGAAGGCAGGCATTGGCAAGGAGAAAGAAGAGCTGAGAATTGACCCTTTCATCTCCGACGACGAGGTCCTTCCTGCCCACATGCAGCCTGAGGGCCTCCAGAGATTCGATCAATGCCTCGATCTTCTTGCGGGGATCTGGCATAAATCGGATGGCTCATTTGCGATATTTAAAGCAAACGAACTGATGGGAGGGGAGCAAAAGTCGATTGCGTAGGAGGGATTGAATGATTCGACCTTTGCTTGAGCTTAGTACGACATATGACGATTTAAGCCTTTCGGTTCTGGCCCAAAGCAACAGGGCAGGCTCATCCGAAACGTATATATCCAGCATCGACCTTGGAAAAGTCCGGGCCGGTAGCTTAGTCAGGCAGAGCGAAAGGCTCTTAACCTTTAGGTCGGGGGTTCAAATCCCTCTCGGCCCGCTTTAAAACATTTGGGGCTGTGGCCTAGCCAGGTAGGGCGACGGGCTCCAGCGGTATAATTTGATGATGAGCAACGGGTCTACTGAGGCCTCTCGACGGGGGGGCCGTTGATGATCCGTTGGAGCACTGAAATGGAATGTTATCAGCCACCGTTTCTCAAGGCTGGACACTTCAGTATCGGAGAGACCCGTCGATCGTGAGTTCGAATCTCACCAGCCCCACATTTTTCCCTTGCATGACCGCCACGCATAGCTATATATTCCATACCGCTCTTCCTACTGCTAAGACATGAAGGCAACAGAAGATCTCATTGGGGGTGCCAAGATGTACAGGGATATCCTCACCATGTGCTGGTCTATCAAGGAGGTAAACAAGAACCTCACCGACAGGAAGCCTACATCTGATTATTCGATAAAATACCTAAAGAAGGCCTGCTCTGAGCTGGCTGTCCTGATGCGGGCTGTCGGCAAATCAAAGTCTGGCGCGTCTGTCGAGGTCATCGATAAGATGGGTCAGAAGAAGAGCTTTGCCCTGAACGATGTGGCGGAGATGCTCTACGACACCCGAAAGATCGTAGAGCTAAATCTGATCGACAACATCAGCCGATGGGCCAGAGACTGCATGGCTTTTGAGGGCAAGTGACTTCATTTTCGAAATCGGATAAAGCGTGCCTCAGAACTCATAGGGCTCATCACCAACTCAGAGGATTTTTATCATCATCGGCCTTGTGCTTGGTGAGGATGAACCTTCATCGATATCAATTTTTTCGGCCCTCGCTAATTGTTATGGTTGAGCCAGTACTGGAAAATACTGATTCTATAAAGCAGTAAAATGATCTCAGTAGGTGTACACGTCTCGATCGCCGGGGGCCTGGACAAGGCAGTGGACAGGGCGAAGGAGAGGGGCTGCGATGTGTTTCAGATCTTCTCATCCAATCCACGTGGCTGGAAGTCAAGGCCCATCTCCGTCGAGGAAGCAGAGGGCTTTGCAGTCCGGCTCAAGGAATCTGGCTTGGATCTGGCTGTAGATCATATGCCATATCTGCCCAACCTCGCCTCGCCCAAGCCGGACGTTTATGCTAAATCTGTGCAAGCCCTCGCAAATGAGCTGGCCAGATGCCAGGTGCTTGGCATTCCATACCTCGTCACTCACATGGGCAGCCACCTTGGAGCTGGACGGGAGAAGGGCATCGAGAGAATCGTTGATGCGCTCGAGACTGCCTTTTATTCGGTGAAGAGCGAAGTAGTTCTTCTTCTCGAGAACACTGCAGGCACCAAGAACAGCATGGGCGGCTCATTCAAGGATATCGCTGAGATCATCGATTCCTTGGGCACCCGAAGGGCGCGCCTCGGCGTCTGCCTGGATACATGCCACCTCTTCGCAGCAGGCTATGAGCTGAGAACTCAGGAAGGACTTGCTGAGACTTTGGATGAGTTTCAGAGCAGTATTGGCATGGAGAGGCTGAAGCTTCTTCACTTAAACGATTGTCGCGGGGAGCTAGGCTCGCACATGGATCGGCATGAGCACATAGGCCTTGGGCAAATTGGAGAGAATGGATTCAGGGCGATATTGAGCCATCTGGCGAAATGCCGCTTGCCTATGATCCTGGAGACGCCCGTAGATTCACGTCGGGATGATCTGGGAAACCTTATGGCAATAAGGCGATTGGCCTTGGGGCTAGAATAGTTTCTCTACGACAAGCATCAGGGCGTCGTTGGAGATGGGCTTGACCAGATAGCTGCTGGCGCCCAGATCATAGCTCTTCTGGATATCTTCGTCCTCGTTTGATCCAGTGAGAATGACAACGGGAATATTGCGAAAGCGCGCGTCATCCTTTATGCGCTTGAGAAGATCGATGCCGCTGATATCCGGCAGGTTGATGTCCAATAATATGAGATCAGGACAGTTTCCCTCTCTGCCAAGCCTCTCCAGGGCATCCATGGCCTCCTTGCCGCTGGCGGCCAAGGCCAGGTCTTTGCTCAGATTGTTAAACTTCAGAATTTTTTGTGTAAAATTTGCGTCCTCAATGCTGTCCTCCACCAGCATGATCCTCATCTCTCTTTTCATAGACTCACCCAAAAAACATTTCATAAGTTCATTTTTTTTCGGTCCGGATGTGAGTCGAGCTACCCACTAAAATAGTTTTCCCACTGCGACTACACACACTGCGACCACTACTGCAAATGAATTGGAGGGAATTGGCCCTGCTTTTATCTTAAAGAACGCTCCTCGCAAAGCGAAGGCTCATCTGGATCTGGCGGTTGACATCTCGGCTGGTGATCTCCATGTGTCCGGGATACATGGTCTGGACGTCGAGCCCAGTCAGCCGCTCTATCGAATTGACCAGTTGTGCCGTATCGCCGCCATACATGTCAGTCCTTCCGATGTTCCCATCCGGGAAGACTGTATCGCCTGAGAATAGTGTCCTCTCTCTCCTCTCATAGAGGCAGACGCTGCCCTGGGAGTGGCCAGGCGTCTCAAGGACCTCCAGCCTCCATTCCCCCAGCTCCAGCACCATGCCCTCCTTTAGCATTTCGTCAACCTCATATTCAGGTGCTTCCTGGCCGAAGAGATACGCCACAGAGGCAAGGTCGTCGCCGATGCACCCCACCTCTTTTTCGCTCAACAAGAGCCGCGCTCCAGTGGCACTTTTCAGTTGGGGCGCTGCCCCGGAATGGTCATGATGACAGTGGGTGAGGACTATCATCTCGATCTTCGTGGGATCAATGTATCTCTTGATATTTTTTAATGTCGGCCCTGCCATCATGCCCGCGTCTACCAAAATGGGCCTCTCGTCTAATATCAGGTAGACATTGCCATCGAAGGCAGCACCGCTAACCTTATGCACTTCGACCATCGATAAACACCTTCAGGACGAATGTAATTCTTACGATATATTAGTTGGTATCAATGACGCTGATGGATGAGGCAAGCAGAGGGCATGTGACCCGAGAGATCGATTCAGTGGCGAAGTGCGAGCAGATCGAGCCGGAGAGGCTAGCCAGGCTGGTGGCCGCAGGCCGCGTAGTCATACCGAGAAACATCCGCCGAGAAAAGCTCAAGCCCATGGGCATCGGCGAGCTTCTCACGACCAAAGTGAATGTGAATGTCGGCACATCTCAGAGCCTCGACTCTATTGAGGCGGAGGTAGAAAAGGCCCTGGCTGCTGTGCAGGCTGGAGCCAATGCTGTCATGGATCTCTCCACGGGCGGAGACTTGGATCGGCTGCGCAGGAAGATCCTGGACGCAGTCCACATCCCTGTGGGGACGGTGCCAATTTACAGTGCAGCTGTCAAGGAGGACCTGACTTGCCAGGGTTTATTTGATGCCCTGGAAAAGCATGCCAGGGACGGCGTGGACTTCGTGACGGTGCACGTTGGCGTCAACAAGAATACGCTGGAGCGACTGCGCCAGGACCCCAGAATCATGGGTGTTGTGAGCCGTGGCGGCTCTTTGACAATGAAGTACATCGCCGAGACGGGTGAGGACAATCCATACTATTCAGAGTACGACTATCTCCTGGAGATTGCCAGGGAGTACGATCTGACGCTATCTTTAGGCGATGGCCTTCGGCCTGGTTGCATTGAGGACGCATCGGACAGGGCCAAGTACATGGAGTTCATAATGCTCGGCGAGCTCGTCCGGAGGGCCCGCAGGGCAGGGGTGCAGGTCATGGTGGAAGGGCCGGGACATGTGCCCGCAGATGAGATTCAGACATCGGTTAAGGCCATGAAGCACCTTTGCGACGGGGCGCCTCTGTACCTTTTGGGTCCGCTGGTGACGGACATTGCGCCCGGATACGACCACATCACTGCAGCCATGGGCGGTGTGATTGCTGGCATGGCTGGGGCAGACTTCCTCTGCGCCACGACGCCTTCGGAGCACCTGGATCTGCCCACCGTAGAGGATGTGATCGAGGGCACTTACGTCACAAGGGTGGCGGCTCATGCAGCAGACCTCACAAGGCCAGGCGTGCGAGAGCGCGCGCGCTCATGGGACCTGGAGATGGCCAAGGCCAGGGCGGACTTGGACTGGGAAGGGCAGTTTCGTGCTGCCATCAATCCGGCCAGGGCGAGGCAGATCCGCCACAGGCGCGGGGTTGAGACCGACACCTGCACCATGTGCTCAGAGCTGTGCGCAATCAGGCTTGCAAGAGAGGCGATGGAGAAAGAACGATCTCATGTGCCGCATGAAGTGTCCGAGTAGCTCTTCTCTATGACCTCCCTTCCAGGCGCGACCTCGGCAAAGATCTGTGCCTCGAAGTGCTGCACCTCGGTGTCCTCATCCAGCCATGCGTCGGGAGGCAGTCCGGCCTTGACGCAAGTCTGGCTCAGGAACTCCAGGGAATCAAAGCCCCATTCCGGGGCTACTTGCGGCAGCAGCAGGCCTGAGAATGGTCCTTTGGTCACGATCAGACCGTCTTTTCCGACACGCACGAGCTCTGGCAGCTTCTTTTTTGGGACATCGTAGGTCTTCGGCTTGGTGAGGATCGTGACCTCCACCTCAATTCTCTTGAGCTCGCCGGGCCGCACGCGCGGAAAACGCGGATCGCGAGAGCTGGCGTTGATTGCCGAATCCACGATCGCTTTTCCAAGCGGCATGACTGGATAAGGATAGCCGATGCAGCCCCGCAATTCGCCCTCCATGTGCAGCGTCACGAACACGCCTCGGGGCTCATCGAAGACTGGCGGCAGGCCATTTGCTTCGATCGTCTTTCTCTCTTCGACGTAGGTCGTGAGGGCTTCTCTGGCCAGCCTGACCGCAATGCGACCATCTTGCAACGTGAGCATGATCCTTTATCTCCAGTTCAGAGCGTCCCAGTATTCGTATTCGTGCTCCCAGTTCTCTCTGTTCATCTTCACCAGTTTCTGGAAGTACTTCCTGTTTGCTTCATGCATCGCCCTCTGCTCTGGATAGTCGCGCCTGGTCGATATGTCCTCTACAAGATCCCTGCCAAGCTGGAAAGCCTTTTTCTCAGCCTCTTGGAGTGCCTCAGGTCCTTTTGACATCTGAGCTCCTACGCTTCCAGTAACGAAAGCCCCGAAGTTCAGCAGCAGAGCATCCAGATAAGTCGTGACCTGATCGAAGTTGTTGCCACCGCTGGCCACGCTGCAGCAGTACTTTCCGGCCAAGAGCTGACAGTGAACGGCATCAGCCATGCGATCAATCATAGTCTTCATCTGTGCGGTCACTGAGTGGAAATAGTTGGGTGACCCCCAGACCATTCCATCCGATGTCAAAATCTTCTCGTAAAGCCCCTGGAAATCGTCCTTGTGCACACACTCGCCCTTCTTGAAGCAGACCTGACAGGCATTGCAGTACGCGATCTTTTGCTCGCAGACGTCCACAAGCTCAACCTTTGCCCCCGAAGCCTTTGCTCCGTCAAGCACAGATTGCACCAGCCTCAAAGTCGCGCTCTTGGAGCCTCTTGGGCTCGCGCAGATCCCCATGATCATCATCTATATCACCATTCTTGAGACAGATCCTCATGTGACCACTGCCTTCTTAAAGGCTCGCCAGGCCACCAGGGACATCATTGAGGCGAAGGCAGCCAGAGCCAAGAGCGACTGGCTCATCACGAAAAGATTGATCACCAAGGAGAGTTCCTAATTTTGAGGAATAGGTGCTAGCCATGAGTCAGACTGAGGCTATCGAGAAGGCGAAGGAGCACTTCGCAAAGCTGCTGGAGGCGCAGCTTGAGCGTGTTGATCAGATGAAGTCCAATGATGCCTGGGTGGATTACAGCAGTCTTGTGCCCATCGTCATAGGCGTGGTTGGCGGCGATGGGATCGGTCCTTACATCACCAAAGAGGCTGTGCGTGTGCTAAAATACGTGCTGGCACGGGAGATGGCTTCAGGGAGGGTCCAGCTAAGGGACATTCCTGGCCTTACCATCGAGGAGAGGGCTGCGGCCAACAAGGCCCTTCCAGAAGATGCGCTTGAGGCCTTGAAGGAGTGTCACGTCATCCTCAAAGGTCCCCTCACCACGCCAAAGAAGGGCGATCCCTGGCCGAACCTGGAGAGCGCCAATGTATCCATGCGCCGCGAGCTGGATCTCTTTGCCAACGTTCGGCCTGTGAAGGTTCCTGAGCAGGGGATTGACTGGATCTTCTACAGGGAGAACACTGAGGGCGAGTACGTCCTGGGCAGCAAGGGCTTCAATGTGACAGACGACCTGGCTGTGGACTTCAAGGTCATAACCACCCCAGGCGCAGAGCGCATAGTTCGGCTGGCCTTCGAGTACGCCCGCAAAAACGGCATAAAACGCGTCTCTGCGGTCACTAAGGCCAATGTCATAAAGACGACTGACGGAAAGTTCCTGGAGACCGCCAGGCGCGTGGCCAGGGAATTTCCAGACATCCAGTTCGACGACTGGTTCGTGGACATCATGGCAGCAAAGCTGGTTGACGAGAAGCGCAGGAAAGACTTCAAGGTCATAGTGCTGCCAAATCTATACGGAGATATCCTGACAGATGAGGCTGCTGAGTTTCAGGGAGGCGTTGGCACGGCGGGCAGCGCCAACATCGGCAAGCGTTATGCCATGTTTGAGGCAATACACGGCTCCGCCCCGCGAATGGTTCAGGAGGGCAGGGCGATTTACGCGGATCCTGCCAGCATGATGAGAGCCTGCGTGATGCTGCTGCGCCACATAGGTTTTGTGGATCAGGCGAGCAAGATGGAGATGGCACTGGACATATGCGGCCTGTTCGAGAAGAAGGTCGTCATTACTGGCCGGGCAGGTGGTGCAACTGGCGCGCAGTTTGCCGACTACGTGATGGAGACGCTGAAGGATCCAGGGCTTGAGGGGCGCTGGAGGAGCTTCCAGAGGTAGTTTTAGAGGTAAAGCTTTAGCCGAATAAATCCATTATTTTTCTGTGGAAAGACTCGCTATAGCATTTCCGAAGATCTCTCTGATCATTGTGATTGGAAAGGAGGCCTGGCAGGTTTGACGATCTTTGGGGTAGATATCGCTAGCGGCTCGCCCCACAGTCGTCAGAGTCCAAGTTACTCGCTGGCGATTTTGGATCGCGATGCCGTCAACTGCCACCACATGATCAGCAGGCACAAGCTTACCAGGCTCATCCGGGAGCACCAGCCGGAGATAGTGGCCATGGACAATGTCCACGAGCTGGCATCGAGTCGAAGGGAGCTCATAGACTTCCTGAGGCTGATGCCTGCCACCACAAAGCTCGTGCAGGTTACTGGAGCTGATCGTCCTGAGCCTCTGGTCAAGGTGGCCAGATGGCACGGCATCACCTTTGACCGGACGAGATCGCTGGAGGAGGCCGAGGCCTGCGCCCGGCTGGCTGCCAAGGGCGTGGGTGCTGTCGTATCAGCATTCGAGGACCGCACATGGATCAAGGTCAGCAGGAGGCGTTCGCCTGGGCGCGGAGGGTGGAGCCAGAATCGCTACTCACGCAAGATTCATGGCGCAGTGAAGGGGCTGGCGCGCGAGGTAGAAAGGCAACTGCATGAGTCCGGCCTGGAGTTCACATTTCGGGCGGTGGAGGGTCTGGGCGGCTACACCAGGGCGGAGTTCGTGGTGGAAGCGGCTCGCGACAAAGTTCATCTGGATCCTGGCTATTACTGCGATGCGCAGTTGAAGGTGCAGAGCATCGAGCGACCTGAGCTTCAGTTCAAACCACTTTTGCAGAGGCGAGGATACATCATCGTGGGCCTGGACCCTGGCACGACGACGGGCATTGCTGCATTGAGTTTAGGCGGAGAGCTCATCGACCTCATCAGCGCCAGGGCTATGTCGTCCTCGGATGTCATCGAGTGGATCGCTGCACGTGGAAGGCCGCTGGTGGTTGCAACCGACGTCTTTCCCACGCCTGGTGCCGTTGAGAAGGTGAAGCGTGCCTTCAATGCAGTGCTGTTCTCGCCCGGAGCGGACGTTCCGGCTGAAGAGAAGATAGCAATGGCCAGGGAATTCGGCTACAAAAACGACCACGAGCGCGATGCCTTGGCTGCTGCTGTTTACGCTTTTAAAAAATATAAAAATAAGTTCCTGCTGGTGGAAAAGAAGGTCCCCCAGGAGATCGATCCAGATGAAGTGAAGGCGCTGGTAGTCAAAGGCTACTCCATCGAGAATGCCATAGCCGAGCTCACAGAGCTTCCAAAGCCCGAGATCAAGCAGCCTGCAATACAGGGGGTAGTGGATGTGGCCCCAGATGTTGCGGCCCTGAAAGGTCAGAATATGCAGCTTGCAGAGCAGGTCAGGACGCTGCGCTCCTATCTGGATGAGCTTCGGGCAGAGTTGGCAGAGAAAGATGCTGGCATGAGCGCCCTGAGAGCCAAGATCGAACGGCTGAGGGACAAGGCTGCCCGCGAGATCAAGCGCGACCAGGAGATCAGGATTCGAGAGAAAGAAATCGAACGACTGCGCTCGATTCTGCGCTCGGAGAGAAGATACATCAAGAAACTGAAAAAATCCCTCTCGCGCCAGAAGAAGATGGAGAGCATCGAGGTGGCGAAGGGCATGCGGCGGCTGAAGATGCTGGATGCTTTCTCCCGCGAGGCTGTGGCCTCAGCCCAGGAGCGCTGGGGTCTGGAGGTGGGGGACATAGTTTTATTGCTGGATGCCAGCGGCGGAGGCAGGGCTGCGGCTGATCTGCTCATTGAACGGGGAATTGGGGCTGTAGTTACCGATGGCGAGATGGTGCCGGCTGTGCGAGAGCACTTTTACGAGAAGGGCATTCCTGTCTTCTCAAGATTGGAGCTGCCGGTGCGAATGATAGATAATCTGCCGTTCATCCGACCGCAGGATTTAGATGCTGCCACAGCTCGCTGGAAAGAGCAGATGAAAGAGCGCCAGGCCGCACTTCAGGCGGAGCGGCTGGAGAGCATCATCCAGGAGTACCGCGTGGAGAGGAAGAAGGAGGAGAAGAGAAAGCTGAAGATCGGCTAGCTGCTCGGCTCCAAGAGCGACCGGCCTTTTTTAAAAATGAGTGGCCCCGAGACATAAATAGCCGGGCAGCGTGGAGCGAAAGCATTCAGATGGCCTGTACTGCTATCGCCTGGCAAGCCATGCCAGCCTCTCTGGCCCATCCATCAGCGCAGTCCCAATCAGCAGCGCGTCCGCGCCTGCATCCATCATCCTTTTGGCCTCCTCTCTTGTATGAACTCCGCTCTCTGCCACTAAAAACACGCCTGCGTCCGACGCCAGCGGGGCCAGTCGTTCGAATGTCCCAAGATCAACTTCGAGGGTATTCAGGTTGCGGTTGTTGATTCCTATGATCCGCGAATCTGTCTTCAGCGCCGCCTCCAACTCTTCAGGGGTATGAACCTCCACAAGTGGCTCCATTCCCAAGGACATGGCATGTTCCACAAAACGCTCCAGATCTATTCCAAGCGATGCTATCAGCAGCACAAGGTCCGCCTGGACCTCCCCAAGCTGCCTCTCGTCGAAGATGAAGTCCTTTCTCAAGACCGGCAGCTTCGCCCTCCTGGCGATGGTGACGTTCTCCAGAGCACCTTTGAAGTAAGTGGGCTCAGTCAGGACCGAAATCGAACAGGCATTGTTATTTGCATAAGCTCTTGCATAAGCTGCAACCTCTTCGGCGGTGAGGGCCCTTCCAATGGCTTTTGGCTTGATCTCCGCAATGATTGGATTGTAGCCCCTGCTCCTCATAGCGCGTGCCGAGGCTATCAGATCTCTGCCTTCATCTTTTGGCCAGGACGCCTGTCGAAAGCCTCTCTCTCTTGAGGCTTTTATGATCCCTTCCACTATTTGGTGCATCCGATCACATCGTGCACCCAGTTGGAGATGATCTTCATTCCCGAGGGCGTGAGCACTGACTCGGGATGGAACTGGACGCCGCAGTGGGGCCTCGTTTTATGTCGAATGCCCATAACTACTCCGTCTGCGGTGGTGGCAGAGATCACCATCTCGGGGGCGAGTCGATCTACTGCAAGGGAGTGATAACGCCCTCCCAGTATTGGATTTTCCACACCCCTGAAGATGCCAAGCCCGTCATGCAAGATCTCTGAGGTCTTGCCGTGCAGAGGCTTCGTGTGAGATATGGTGCCTCCGTAGACCAGGTTCATGGCCTGATGGCCCAGGCAGACTCCCAGGATGGGCGTACATTCAAACAGTCGGATGATCTCCAGGCAGCTTCCGATGTCCCTTGGATTGGCTGGATGCCCTGGCCCAGGCGATATCACAATTCCCAGGGGCTTCATCTCCTTCGCTTCTGCAAGCCGGATCTGATTGGAGCGAACGATGGTGCTCTCATAAAACTGAGAGACATAGTCCACGAGATTCCAGACGAAGGAGTCTTGGTTGTCCACGAAGAGTATGGGCCTGCTTGTGGTCATTCTGCCACCCCAAGGGCGCGTTTCATCGCAGCCATCTTTCGTTCGGTCTCCTGGTACTCTCTGAGAGGATCGGAGTCGGCCACAATGCCTGCACCTGCCTGGACTGTAGCAACGTCGTTCTGCAGAAGGATGCTGCGAATGGCGATGGCGAAGTCAGCACTGCCGTCAACGGAGAAGTAGCCGATACCACCTCCATAAAGTCCCCGCGGCTCTTCCTCCAGCTCGTCGATGATCTCCATGGCCCTCAACTTGGGTGCGCCTGAGAGGGTACCAGCTGGAAAGACTGAGCGTGCTGCATCGAACTGGTCACACTCCTCGCGCAGACTTCCTACAACTGTGGTCTCAATGTGCTGCACGTGGGAGTACCTGAGAACCGACATGAAGTCCTCCACTCGAACAGTTCCGGAGCGGCAGACAGAGCGCACATCATTGCGTCCCAGATCTACCAGCATGACGTGCTCGGCCCTCTCCTTCTCATCCTCAAGCATGGCCCTGGCCAGGGCATCATCCTCCGCAGCATTCTTTCCGCGTGGGCAAGTTCCTGCAATGGGGTTCACTTTGAGCTTGCCTGCATGGGCACAAAAAAGCGTCTCAGGAGATGCGCCCACAATGGAGAGACCGCCAAACTCAAAGAGATATGTATAAGGGCTGGGGTTTATCCTGCGCAGCCTGCGGTAAAGCCCAACGGGATTTGTGCACCTCACCTTAGCCGACCTGGCCAAAACTACCTGAAAGATATCCCCATCCATGATGTGGACTTTGGACCTGAGGACCCCTTTCATATAGCGATCGGCATCTCCTGCACCTATCAGCTCGCCTTCAAGCTCGTCAGCCTCGTCGTCTTCGGGGTCTATGCCCTCGATCATCTCTATCAGGTCTGTCTTGGCCCCAGGAAATATAGGGGCTACTGCGAAGTAGACCTTTCTCGTGAGGTGATCGAATATGAAGGTGCTCTCCGCTACTGCAAATTGCGCATCAGGCGTGTAAGAGCATGATTTTTTGCCCAAGCGTTCCAAGACAAGGTCGTATGCCAGATAACCTATACCACCGCCAAAAAATACCTGCCTGCCGAAGCTGTTGGAGTCCTGGCATCTCTGGCAGGGGATGGAGGCACGCAGGGCATCGAAGATGTCAAAGCCTTCTTTGATCTGGCCTGAAAGCCTTGAGCCTTCCTCCTGAACGTCAATGCAACTGGAGAGGCGCTCCTTCATCTGCTCCTTTCCGCCATTGAAGAATTCCACGGTCAGGTGGCGGTTCTTGACTGTCACGAGAGCTGAGGGATCTGCTCCCACGAAGGAGAAGCGCGCTCTGTTGCC
>MVQH01000018.1 GCA_002067755.1 Methanosaeta sp. PtaB.Bin018 | reverse complement strand
TGCAGCTAATGAAACATTGAAGAATGATCCTCAGGATATCAGGGCATGGCAGAATAGAGGTATTGCTATGGTCAATCTGGGCAGGGAAGATGAGGCCATCGAGTCCTATGAAAAGGCTATTGAAATCCTAAATGAAAGTATTGAGAAGAATCCTAAAGATGCAGAAGCTTGGTGGCTCAAAGCCGAGAGCTTGGATATCCTGGGCAAGCAGGAAGCTGCCATCCAAGCCTATAATAAAGTCATCGAATTGAACTCCACGAAAAATGTGGGCGCCTGGATAAGAAAGGCCGAGATTTTCTTCACGCAGCCAAGAAAGTACAACGAGTCCCTACAAGCTTTTGACAAAGCAGTTGAGCTGATGCCCAATGGTGCAAGGTATATGGATTCCGTCTGGAAGGAGAATGACTCATCCATTTTCATAACCGTATGGGGCGATAAAGATCAGATTATCAGAGTCTCTCTCGGCAGGCATAACAAATCTACGGGGGATTACGACCATGTCCTGGAGATACTTTCAAAATCGGTTTCTGGCTGGCTTATAGATAAGGATATAGCATACAAGCTTACCAAGTCCAATGAGTCCATCGATTTATAAAGCAACGTCAAGCCGAATCCTAATAGTACAATTCAGCTGATCAGTGCTTATATCAAGCACCAAAAAATTAAATAAGAGAAACCACACGTGGTTTCTCTTGCTCATACTTAACATCCTGCACCCCAACAGACCCGGTAGTATGGATAATAGCAGGTCACGTTGGTGGGGCAGCCGGGTTTTGTCTCGCATCCCAAATAGTTGTACGGGGGGAGACTATTTTTGCAGCAACAGGTTCCCATATTGATATTTCACCTCCTTCTTGTTATTCACCTGTCGTAGTAAGGCGACATTTTGGTGACTAAGAATGGAAACTCTTTGCTCACATCCACTCTGACAAAGTATTTCTCTACAGTACCTGTCTCGTTATTAGTGAAGGAGAATACCACCGAGATTATCTTGTGGCTGTCGTTTAGCCTGGAAGTAATAGCATTCACTGATGTCAGCAAGAAGTTACGATCGAGCTCTTCCGCAGCCTTGACATAGATAGCTGGATAACGTACAGTCAAATAATTGAGAGCTCGATGTTTATCTGTTGATCCAGTGTTATCTGCTATCTGCATCATTCGTTGGAACATCTCCATTGTAGCAGCTTTGAATTTATCATCAGTGACCGATTCTGGACGAATAGACCTCATGAAGCTGCTATATTCAAGGGAATAGAGATGGTCGATAAACACTAGGGGCACCTCCAGCCCACATATATCTGGAGGAGCTACCGGGCCTTTACGACCTACTACCACCCATCTATCCAAGGGACAAGAAGGTGGTCTGGCGGCATCCAATAAGATATCGAGATCTTCAGGGCCAGCTGGAAGCAAAATATAAATCGGTACTCCTTCCTTGGTGAGAACCCATGATAGTTTGCGAGCTAGATATCGGTTCTCGGGCTGTGACAGAACGGAGTAGAATGCTTGCTGGTGATCGAGATTTGCAGACTTCGACCTTTCGATGATCTGAACGTACTCTTTTTCTATCGATCGATTAGGGAAACGTGCTTCAATCCGTCCCAGAACATAGACATATGGGAGGGATTTCAAACCGCAAGTTCCCTTGTCTTTTCCCTTTTCATTTCCACTGGCCTTTGCACCCTCTGAAGAGGATTTCGCCGAACAGGCTGAGCATTTCTTTTGTGGCTGTGCTGATGATGATTCTTGGACTCTGGATTGATCCATATATTTCATCTCCGTATTGTGATTCTTGCAGCCAAGAGGAGACTGCTATTCACGGTTTTTACTCCATTCACTTTAGTCGGGGGTTTTCCCACCAAACACTAAGTAGACTTACAAAGATATATATTTGCCGATTTTGTTCACTAATTAGAAAACATTTTGTTCATATTTGATCAACAATTTATTCACATTTAGTGAACGATCTCCGAAAAACCGCTATCCAGAAGGCTTTAATCGCCCTCATCTATAGTTCGCTGCCTGAATCTCGAAGAGCTGGGCATACTCTCCCTTCAGAGCCATCAGCTCCTCATGAGTCCCCTTCTCTGCGATGTGCCCATCATTCAGAAGATATATGCAGTCAGCCATCCTGACAGTGGACAGCCTGTGGCCTATGACGATGGCGGTCTTTCCCTTTGCCAGCTCTCTGAACTTGGCGAACACCTCTGCCTCAGCTTTAGGATCAAGGGAGCTGGTGGGCTCGTCCATGATTATGATCTGTGAATCCCTAATGAACGCCCTGGCCATGGCCACCTTCTGCCACTCGCCTATGCTCAGGTCAGTGCCATTATCGAACCTGGACTGCACCCCCCCCGAGTAGACAATGAGTTAAGCAATGCTGCCCAATTGAGGGGTGCGCATGAAGAAGACAAGGCGGCGTTACGACAGGGAATTCAAGATATCAGTAGTGGCTGAGCTTGAAAGCGGGAAGCCAGTGGCTCAGATTGCCCGCGAGTACGGGATTCATCCAGGTCTTCCATCCCGCTGGCGAGATGAGTTAGCTGAAAATCCAGAAACAGCATTCAGCGGCAATGGAAACAAATACAAGGATAAGGCCAGGATAGCTGAGCTTGAGAGGTTGCTGGGCCAGTCTCATGCTGAAAATGAGCTTTTAAAAAAGGCCTTAGCCATGTCAGCCAAGAAAGTCCGAGAGGAACGAAGAAAACCGAGGCTGGGAGGCGATTTATGATCATTCAGGAAAATCTTTCAGATGGTCTTCAGCTATCAATAGCAAAGTCCTGCCAGGCACTTGAAGTTAGCCGTTGTGGCTATTATAAGTGGACTTGCCAACAGCATTCAGATCCTTTTTCAAAGGACAATGATGTAGATCTGAGGAACGAAATCCAGGATATAGTCCTTGAGTTTCCTGGTTATGGCTATCGAAGGGTGACAGCTGAACTGAGGAACCGAGGATACGTGGTTAATCGCAAGCGTGTTCTGAGGCTGATGCGAGAGGATAATCTGCTATGCTTGAAGAAGAAATTCAAGCCGGTCACTACCGATTCCAGTCATGGATTGCCGGTCTATCCAAACCTTCTAAAGGGCGTCCAGATATCTGGGCCAAATCAAGTATGGGCTGCGGATATCACTTATGTTCAGCTGATGCATGAACATGTCTACCTGGCAGTGATCATAGATCTCTACAGCAGAAAGTGCATCGGCTGGGATCTGAGCAGGAACATGGGAAGCCACCTAACCATGAATGCTCTTGATATGGCTTTAAAAAATCGCTGGACGGAATCTCTTCAAGGACTCATTCACCATTCGGACCAGGGTGTGCAGTACGCCTCTAAAGATTATGCAGATTGTCTTAGAAAGCATAACATCAAGATCAGCATGTCACGAAAAGGAAATCCATACGATAATGCGTTTGCGGAAAGCTTTATCAAGACTCTGAAGGTAGAGGAGGTTTACCTAAATGAATATGAAACATTTGGAGATGCCAGCAGAAACATACGGCATTTTATCGAGAAGGTCTACAACGAGAAGAGGTTGCATTCAGCTCTGGGATACAAATCACCTGAGCAGTTTGAAATGGAGGCGGCTTTAAATACTGTTGCTTAACTACCTGTCTACTATCAGGGGTGCACTCCAAACCGATTAGAGGTTCACGACCCTTTCAATAGCGTTCCGTAAATTATATCTTCTTTACAAGCTTTACAACATCACCATGATTGCAACAAAGCGCGTAGCTTTAACCGAGACAGTATGGGCCGAGTTATCAGATCTCAGGAGACCTGGAGAGACCTTCAGCCAGCTCCTTGCTAAGATGATAGAACGCGAGAAGAAGGCCCGTTTGATCGAGCATCTGAAGACGATAGCCGATGAAGGCGACTTTGTGGAGCTGCCTCCTTGATCCACATGGTGGTGATCGATAGAAAGGCTCTGAAATATCTGTCGGAGCTTCCGGAGAAGAGCCAGCGGCTCATTAAGGAGAAATGCCATGCCCTTGCAAAGGACCCTTTCCCTGGCCCGGGAGGCGATAAAGAGCTGCTGCATCTCGATTATAAGCTCTATCGACTACATATCGGGCGATCATTCACTGTGTTTTATCAAATCTGTGAGGAGGGCAAGCTGGTCAAGATCCTGGAGATAACAACCATCGACAAGGCGCATAAACTCTACAAGCGGTTTGAGGAGTGAGGACACCGTGTGCGAGGACGAGTCAACAAGGTTCAACTCTCCTGCAAGTCATGCAGGCTTAATTGATCATGTCTGGAGCCTGAAAGAACTATTGATCTTTCCATAGACGATTGATGAAATCTATACGCTCCTGAAGGAGATCAGATGGCACGATATGGCCTGCTTCAGGTCCCAGTACCAGTACCGCCCGACGGGGCGGCGCTCTGCGCCCGCCCTTTGCAGGCGCTCTCTCACCCTTTCGAGCAGGGTTTCAAGGAACCGGTCGCGGTCGTAGAGCAGCACTGCCTCCTGCGACATGTCCAGATAAAGGGGATGGAATTGCTGGGCCTCGGTCCGGGAGCGGATCACCTCGATGAAATCGACGTAGATGCCCTGCATCCAGAGATCTTCGAGTTGCACAAACCTACTCTGATCCCAGCATTTTTGAGATTGTTTCCCAATAAAAATCCGGTAAGCAGATATTATTACTACTACCGAATGGGAATTCAACATATTTCACTTCATCCTTAGTCATTCCCCGTACTATTATGTATCTCATCGTTGCAGTTAAAATCTGAAACTGCTGGAAGTACCCTCCATAATTAGGCGGCAGCTCCAGCCAGTCCGTGCCGCACACCCCATTCTTCCAGAGCCCTTCTACCACAGGAGATATGTCAACGATCTGAAACATCGTCCTCTTCTTGCCAAGTAGAAAGGTTTGTCCCTCGGCAAAGCCCTCTAAAAGCTCTTTCTTAGGCGAGAATGCATAGGTCACCAGCCTCCGGTCAGGCTTGACAGCCTGGATTGTGCCATAGGTCGGGACATGATGAGGCCTGGGCTTCTCCTCCAAGTTGCCCTTCTTGAAGACGTAGCATTTGCTCGTGCTGGGGTAGAACTCATTTACTACATTGAAGGCAGTTGTATCCAGGTGATTGTCCGGCAGGCGGTATCCTGTCTCTGCTAAAAAGAGACCGGGGAGGAACCAAACAGGCATCTTCGGAATATCGTAGGTTTCGGTGAAAGCGTAAGTATCATTTTTCAGATCGATGAGACGCGGCTTCCAGGTGGCACCTCTGGTCAGGCTGGCGTAAAGGGCTTCGCTGGTTACATGGGTATGCGTTCGGTAATCTGACCCGAAGTCAGAGGCCACTACTGTGAATCGCCCGCAGTTCCGTAGCGTTATGGCCCTGGCATAGAGCACCTGCTATCACCTGTTCAAAGCTTCATAATACTCGTCAAAGGCATCCTGAAGCCTGCCTGAGATCTCTTCTATCTCTTTTCCGAAGAGGGCAATGCTACCGTTTAGATCATCGAACTTCACAGCACGGTTGTCGAAGAAACCTTTAAGTGTCCCTGCTTCTGCCCATTTGAGCATGTCCAGCACTGAAAAGCGTGGATAGCCTGTTGCTACTGCCAGGAACTCGGTATCGAATTTGCCATGATTGGCTGAGTACTTTCCATAACCATGCTCATCTGCCCTTCGGACTGCGTGAATGTAGCCAGCGACGTCCAGGAGAGTAGGGCTCTCAATGATGGTAATGAAGGGGAAGCGAGTGCCTGCTTTGACGTATTCGTAGAGATGGTAGGTTTCGGAGCCTCTGGACTTATTCACGTCTTCATAAACCTGGTTGCCTATTCCCATGCCTTCTTCGCTTCCCTCCATAGCAACACAATCGCCAATGTCTTCTACGGAATAGGTATCGAAGTAGCGTGCTCTGGAAAATGTTGCACCCTTTCCAGCCTCCAGACCCCCAAAGAGAGAGCAATTCCAGCAGGCAATGCAGAGGCCATCCGGGATGGTGCAGTCCTTATCGAATTTGACCTTGAAATAATCCTGCCAGCCCTGTCCTTTCTGTTCAACAAGTTCCCTGAACAGGCTCATGTGGGCTCTGCGCTCGATGCCTTTCAGCTTCCTGCTGATAAACTCCGCTCTGTTCCTTTCCAAGAGTTCCAGCTTGTCCACATAGGTTTCGATGCCCTGGCCTTCATGGGACACGGGAAGGAAGCGGGTCTTAACAGTTTTGATTCCGGCGATTGTTACCACTCTGCGGGTGTAACAGGGCTGAGCTACATGTCGCTTTTTATCAATCCTGGGAATCAATGATGCTACTGGCGTCAATTGGCTTTTGAATGCATCAATCTGACTCAAACTATCTCCTCCTCATATTATTTTATTAGAATTATCAATTCTGTCCACAAGCTCATTCGGACACATGGACTTCTGAAGATGCCATCTCCTTCAATTTCCAAACATACCGCTTTCTATTAGCGATCAGATACTCCTCTGCCTCATCCACAATCCTTTGAAGCTTTTCGTTATCGCCATAAACTGCGGCAAGCCTGTCGATGTGAGGCTTAACCTCACTGCGGAATCCCGATTTTATGGCGTCTTCCTCCAGAGCCTCCGGTTTGCCGCGGTTGGCTTCAGCATATGCTCCCGTGAGCAAACGCCTGGGATAGAGGTACTCATAGGCCCGGGCATAGAGGCTTCGCTTCAGATGGTTGAGGTTATCTTTTCGGTTCTCGAAAAGAGCACGATTTTCAATCATCCATTTTTTCAACGCAAGCAGTTCCGGATATTCCTCATCTCTTCTGTAGTCGTTAGAGTCTCTCAGCACCTTGCTCTTCCATTCCTCAAATCCTGCCTCGACATCGTCATAGTAGCGAATGTGGCTCAGCAGAAGCCTAGGATATTTCTCGTAAGCAGTAGGTTTCTCGCTGAGAAAGAGCGGCAAAAGGTCTTCACGGTCTCCGCCAAGTCGGTCCAGAGTGCGAAAGAGCTGGTCACAAAACTCGTTCAGCTTTTCTGTGTCCACTTTTTTCGGCATGGTCTCCCTCTCATTAAAAATGATAAAGCTTCTCGAACATCTTTAAATATTCTATCCCATCGATCATTCCCGTACCCTTGACGAACTCCTTGGAAAGTCGCCTGTATTTAACCTCCCGCAGATCGTCCCCGGCTCGAAGCGGAGAATCCCTGAGGACATCTGAAAAAGTGCCCAGTGGGTCATCCTCCAGTTTTTCGGCCAGCAGTATCCAATCAGCTACAAGAGAATGACCATCACGATATTTGGAGACCTTTCTGGCGAAGTTGACGATTGCGCTGTAATGCCTGATTACCTCTCCGGCATTTTCTGCTTTGCCCTGGACATAGAAGGTATCGGGATCGAAGCCACCCGGCCTAAGAGTTGGGACCGATTGGAAATAGTACGGGCCGTCGCAGCCACAGAGCCTGCGGAGAAGCGCAAGCAGTGTAAATGCAGCCAGGCGGCTGCGGGACAGGCGGTGATTCACAAAGTCCAGTGCCTCCTCTCTTCCGGGCTGCAGGCGGGGCAAGATAAAGACAAGAAGCCTGTAGTCGCCGGACCCAAGTGCCAGGACCTGGGCTCTTTCCTCCTGGGGCATCTGGGATAGCATGTCAAGCCCCGGTATACTTTCGTCCTCAGCTATCAGAGCTGCTAGGGCTTCTTCTGGTGTAGGAAGGCCTTTCTCGTTTATCTGGCGCTCTGCAGCGCGGATATGAATCTCTTCTTTCATATATTCCAGGGAGAACGGGCGTTTCTCCTCAACGGCCTTTCTCCGAAACTCGCCGATCAGGTCGAAGATATCGTCGACGGTATCCCTGAGCTTAAGGATCTCGGCTTGATTATGCCGCCCGTAATGGAATACGATGTTGTACTGCTTGGACACAGGATAATCCTTTGATTTGGGCTGTGGCTTTGCATTATGCATGCCGAGGAGCTTCGTCACCAAATAGCTGCTGATGCCGCACCGTCCGCAGAGGGCATCTTCAAAAGGCATACGCTTTGAAGATTGGTTGCAGAACCGACCTGCGCCAAATCCTGCTGTGATGTTCTTCTCCTGAATAATCGCAGCATCAGATCCGCAAAAGCGGCAGGGGAGTTTGCAGCTCTTCTCAGCCTCTTTCCCCCTGCCGCCCATCGAAAGAAAGCCGAGATGTACGCCGCGTTGGAGTGTACGGGCAATCTGATCAAGGCTTAGGTCCGGCATCTTCTCTGCCAGGTTAGGGGCCAGAGAATCGACCTGCCCCTGGACTATATCGGTTTCTGCCCTGACCAGAAATTCCTCCACTACTTCCTGAAGCCTGGGCCGGTCGAGGACAGCGCCCTTTTTGCGCTCCATGAATGTCTTCTTCTCGAAGTCATCGTCTTGGCCCAGAGCGAATACTGCCCGAATCTTGTCGGCGGGAAGTAGGCCCTCATCCATGGATCGCTTCAAAAAGGCATGGACGCTTTGCATCTCTGCTCCGTTCCTGGCGTAGAAGAAGCTGAGAACGGCGAAGACCACGTTGATATTCGTCTCCTCATCGCTGGCCAGGCGGCGCAAAGCCTCATTGGCCTTTTGAAGGAGCTGGGGCAGCAGGACCCTGGGAACCGAGAAGGCCGGATAGGGCTCTATGTTGCTCTTGTAAAATGTGAGCATCCTGGAGATGTCGCCGTAGATGCCCCTGCCTGGGTCCTCATCGTCGAAGTAGAGTTCGGGGAGGCTGGATGATATCTCTTTCAAGAAGAGGTCCCTGATGCTTTTCAGAGACGCCCTGCCGTGGTAGAGATAGTAGTAGCTGTCCAGGTCGTTTGCGAGGAGGGCCATTTGCCCCTGGTTTCCATGCTCCACGGCTCTTATCAGCGCCTTGCTGAAGAAGTCGTTTAGCAGGACACTTCCAAGGAAGATCTCTTCCCTGTGCACCACCGGAGAAAAGAGGCGGATGAGGGCAATGTGAGTGCCATCGGATAGGGCCTGCTCCCAGTAAGCTGTGCCGTCGGAAACGAGGCGTGCAATCTCCTCGGGGCTGGCTGTGCCATCGAGGCCCCAGGAGCGAAACGCCTGATTAGCAGCGCGGGATATGAAGGTAAGGTCAGTGTCAGTCATTCAGCCTCCGTTGTTCCTATGAGATCCTGGCAGGCGCTCAGCACCTCGTGCGCCTTCAAGAGAGCCTCTTTTGCGTCTTCTGGGGTGTAGAGGCTCTCAGGGGGAACGCCGCTCTGCTCATCACCGTAGAAGCTGATCTCTCGCTCAGCCCTCAGCATGCGGGAAATGGAAGCCAGTTGGTGGATGCGACTTCGGAAGGGCTCTGGATAGCGGTCGGCATATTGCTTCAGCAGAGGCCCGACGTCATGGATGCGTGGAACCTCGATTTGCGCCCAGATGAGAGCAGCTTTCAGCGCCAGCTCTACCACTTCCTGAGAGCGTCTCACCACCATGTTCCAGGCCTGTTTTCTCTGGAGGTACTCAGCCTCCTCGACAATGATCGTGGCCCGTGATATCATGCGCTTTGTTGATTCATCGGACTTCATGGTCACAAAACCTCCCCAGGCACAAAGGCCTGCTTTAGGTCCCAGTACCAGTACCGGCCCACTGGGTGGCGCTCTGCTCCGGCTCTTTGCAGGCGTTCTCTCACTCTCCCGAGCAGGTTTTCCATGAACTGGTCGCGGTCGTAGAGCAGTATGGCCTCCTGAGACATGTCCAGATAGAGGGGATGGAACTGTCGGGCCTCTGTTCGAGAGCGGATCACCTCGATGAAATCGGCATAGATGCCCTGCGTCCAGAGGTCTTCGAGTTCTGGTGTTAGGGAGTCTCTCACAGTCTGGAGCAGGCGGCGCCGGGCCAGCATTCCTGCGGGGGCCTCCTGGAGGACGACGAAGAGGTCGATGTCGGAGCTAGGGGTAGCCTGGCCGCGGGCTACGGAGCCGTAGAGGGCGATGGAGACGAGATTGTCTCCGAGGGATTCCTGAGCTGCTGTGGCATAGCGGCGGGCGAGGGCGAGCAGGAGAGCGTTTAGGTCGGAGTGGTGGAGGGGCATTTTATAACTCCTCAATTCTTCCTTCTCATGGAGCTAATTCCCAGTATCCCTCTTGATTTATCTGTATAGGGGTATCAGCCTCTAGTATAGACCCAGGTACCCAACAGATTCTCCCTTGAGTTAAGCCCATGCCGAAATGCTGGCTATGTTGTGTTTGCCGTCCTACCAATGGTTCAATCAACCCTCTGGCTCTTATGCCATCTACCAATGCGTGTGCTAGCAGGGCTTGATCGGTTTTCAGACAGACTTGAGGGCGGTCTCCATCACACTGAGCCTTCAATTTGCACAGCTGGCCATCCAAATTCATTTCAACAAGTTTGAGCTGCCCAAAGCCGTAGCGACGCTCCCCGCCGATTTGAAGTGTTCCCAGCCACTTCTTCCATTTATTTTCCGATCCCAAGAATTGGCTGGCAGTCTCATCTAGGAAGATCCATCCTTGGAGGCAGAGGCTAGCAAAGGCCTCGCCTTTGAGTGGGTGGTGGGAGACGAACTCAACCTCATGCAAGCTACCTTGAGCGGCACTGGTAGTAGCCGAATCAAGAGCGGTGGTGACATGAGCATCGATATAGCACCGCTCAAATTCTTCAGTTGTCAGCTCTCCATATTGCAGGCCTTTTTCAGTGAAACGGGGAGTGAGGGTTTGGTTCTCATAGCACAGGAAGAAGTAACTGAAGGCGCAATGTTCCTGCACCCATTTCCCGATTTCTCGATAATTGCCCTCCGGAGCATCAGGAGCGATAAAACCGGTTCGCGCCAACCTTTCGGTAACCGCGCCCCAGAGGTTGCGCGCAGTCACATAGTAACGTGTGCGCTGCACATTGCCCACTTTGTGATAGCCAATATGAAGTGGGCTATACAGCTCATATGTGAGGCGGAATAGTTGCCAGGTCATAGGTCACTCCTTAAGTGCTTTGGCATGATAGCGGGCGTAGATTAGGGCTTGTTCCAGCAGACGCTTGGCAAGCAGTAGCTGATCCAGATCGTTGGCGAGGTGTTCCCGCACAGCTTGGAGCGGATCGTTGGAGTTCTGGAAACCGGTGATGTTAGCCTCTTTCAGAAGCTCTTTTGCGCAGTTCTTTATCTTCTCGGCCCACTCCTTCTCGCGCGAACCTCGTGACTCCTGGTATAGGAAAAAGGCGTAGACGCCATCCTCCTGCAGCACGCCCAGCGATTTAGTGATGTGGTTTTCAGCGTTCCTGCCGATGGCCCGGTGGACCGAATCGGCAATCTTCCAACCGAACTGCGCACACAGTTGATCCAGATTCTTACCGTTCATTGCCCACCTCCCGCGTTCAGGTTCAGAATGTCCAGCCGGCCCATGCCGCGGGTGTTCATGCCGCCGATGCCCAGGGTCTTAAACAGCCGCAGGCCGCTCTCTACGGTTTCTCTCACCTGTTTTCTTCCATTGCTCTGACCTTGTTCCTCTATCGACTGGTTGCTCAACTGCGTGCAATTCTTGTCTGAGAGGGGGACCTTGCCCGCGATACAATAGAATTTGGGATCACTGATCACCGCCTCGAAGACCAGCACACTGCAACGCGGCAGCGCCTCGTAGGTGAAGAGCGCGCCGTCGGCGGCGGCGCCGGTCTGCGGGTCAATGCTCACCGAGGTGCGCACTTCCAGGTTGTCGTTGACGATGTGGCTGAACATCTTGTCGGAGACGAGCACGGCGCGGTTGAGAATCTCCGTGGGAACGCCGGGGAACTTGCCGGTATTCAGGGAAATGGCATTGCCTACCACATCCAGCATCATCCAGCCCAGGTTGAGCCTGCCGCTCGCCTTCACGCCCGGACCGAGGCGCACCTGGTAGTCTTCAACCTGGAATTTGTCATCTCCGTTGACCTTCAGGTCACGGAGCACGGATGGACAGGTCACCCACACCGGCCCCGCCAGAGAGTGAACAGGGAAGAAGACAAGCCGTGCATCCGTGAACTGCGCCAGGCCCTGAAAGCTGCCGCCTTCGCCTTTGGAGAAGCCAAAGGTGACGCAGATAGGGCAGTTGGACCCGCCGCAGTGACCCTGGTAGTTGCCTTTGGCTTGCCCCTGCCCGGCACATCCCGGCCATTTATTCGGCTGTTGCATTGTAGCATACGTCCGGCACGCTCCGGCGATGCTTGTGCCCGGTATCTTTGGGAGGTTCGTTCCAGGCTCGCGGACGATGCTCATATCCACGCGCCCCAGGCGCATGTCGCCCGTACCGACGTGAACCGGGTCGAGGGCGAGGGCGAAATATTTTGTTACATCAGGTTGATAAGTCATGTTAACCTCCTTAACCAATTTTTTGTTTGAGAATATGCAGATAGAGTTCCAAGCAGTGCGCAAAGCGCTCACTGGTCACATCTTGCGGTGTGATAACATCGGGTAAGGGATTGCCGTCCTTATCTTTGCGTTCAAATAGACCTGCCTGCTTGAGCGTGGTGCGCGTCAAGCGCTCAAACTCCTCGCTGTCCCTGCCCCAGGCCGCGCCTTTGCTTTCCAAAAGCGCCTGCACATTGCGCAGACCGGTCATGGTGATGCCACTTTCCTTTAGTCTTTGCCACATCGCAGTTAACCGCGGCAATTCGTCCAAGAGCAGCACATCCCGTTTCGGATCAAACCGGAAGCGCCGGGCGGTGCTCTCCAGGAAAAGGTAGGCGAAATGGGAGGGGGTCGTGGCTACTTGGTCGTCCTTTTTCAGCTCTTTTGCGTGCACCAGCCAGCGCCCGTCACGCTGGAACCGTAGGGCACGGTTGTCGGGCGTCCCATCGGCGAAATGTTGGACGAAGAAATAAGGGTACCACAGGTCGTCGGTTGAATTGCCCCCCATTTTGACGGGTATGGTCAGGTCTATTCGCTTGTGTTGGAGCGACAGACGAATTTCTATGTTGGGGCCGGTATTTTGAGGGGTAACACACTCCACTTGCCAAGTCTCCTCGGGAAAATCCATTGCCAGCATCCGCCGCGCAGCATCCATCACAGCCATCAGGGGCAGCTTGCGCGGGAAGAAGACGATGCCCAGGAATAAGGGCAGGCGGTTCTGCACCTTGCCCATTTGCTCCTGGTATTTCTTTCTGATCTTCCCGACGATCTCCAGCGCCTCGGCAGCCGGCACGAGGGCCAGGAAGCAGTCAGGGGATTCAAGAAGGGAAAGATACGGGGCATACATTTGTATCGGTTCGCCATTCAGAGACTGCACCTGTTGAACGCTGAAGGTTCGTGTCTGCCCGAGCTTACCGGGAATGGAGACCGTGCAGATACGCCCGTGCCATTCCCCGATCAGGCCGACTTCATCCCTGGCCTGTGAGACGCCCAGTTGCAGGTTGCTGATGGTGATGAACCGCTTTTCTCTTTCCTGCCAGAAGAGGCTCACTGCTCTGCCGTTGATGGTGCCGTCGTAGGGGACATTCTCCTGCCAGCCTTTGCAATCATCCGGGACGACGGCCACCCGCATGCAACGCAGGACGTCTCCGCCACCGAAAGATTTCCCGGCCAGGATACTTTCCATCACCGTCTCGCTCCAGAAGCGTTGACAGGTCTCCCAGACGCGGCGCAGGCGAGCAGGGGATGGATTCTTCGGTACGCAATCATTCGGATTGTTCTCAATCGCCTTGACCAGCATAGTCTGCACCAAATCACCGGAGAGCCAGTCATCCAATCCGAATTTGCCGACGACGAGCGCGACGCGGTCGTTGTGGTCGGCGATTTCGTCTATCCAGATGGTGGTACGGGGGTTTCCTAACCATTCCTGGACGCGCGAACCGCGGCGGTTCATGCAGGTCTCGCAGGCTTCCTGGCCCTCTTTCATCGGGCGCAGGCGGCAGACCGGGCAGACTTCCCATTGGCCTGCGCCCACTGTCGTCCACTGCTGCTGCCAGCAGGCGCTCAGATTCTGGCTATCGAAGGGCTGCGCCAGCGCGTCTAGGGCTTCTTTGCGTGCCTTACCCAGGATGCCCTTGAGTTGCTCGGCGGCGGTTGCTCCATCGCCCACCGTGATGACGATGCGCGGGGCAAGTTCCATTTCCACCCCTTCCACGCGGCTGCGGATCTCCTGCGCCAGGTCGGCAGGCAAATCCAGATCGGGGAAGGTGAAGTAGATGCCAGTGGTATCACGGTAGACTTCGTTGCCCAGTGGGTATTCTTCCTCTACCAATTGCTTGACGGCAGCGCACGCATCATCCACGGCACGTCGATAGCCCAGCAGGTCGGCGATCTTGACCGCTTTGGCGTAGAGTCCCAGGACATCAAAGTTGACGCGCAGGAGACGCCAGCGGAGGTTGTTTATATCCAGTTTGCCATTAACAAGAAGGGTAGCTAAAGATGTTTTATATAGTGTTGCTACTGAATATGAGTGGCACCACAAGGTCACGTCATTGGCCGCTCGCCTTGTTTCAGCCAAACTATCTTCATAACTTGCTCTGACTAGCTTGAGAATTTTATAACGTTCTGAGGCGATTTTTGTTAATTCTGAACCGACATAGCAGGTCAATTTTTCTCTTACAGTATCCAATTCTGTTGGGTTCAATTTCTGTGCTTCATTTCCAAAAGCGGAAGCTAGAAATGTATCAGCATATCCTTGCTTTGCATCTTTTGGCAACCCACCTTTGCTGGTTGTTCCCTTGTCCGCCCCTGAGTCGGATCCATCGCAGCGATTTAGCAACCGAACAAGAAAAGCGGCATGTTTTCTTTTGTCGTGATGTAGGATAAGATCAAGCAGTTGCCCAATCTGTTCATTTTTGGGGATTTGCTCCCATCGCAAGGGATTTTTGGCCTTGAATGCACTGAGAAATGCACTATCCACAAACCCATGTATTTTTTCGGGGGCGCTTTCGTGTTCGAAACTTGAACAGCCCGCCGAAGGTAATCGGGACATTTGATCAATGAACTGACTACTCAACTTCCCCACATCATGTAGATGTGCTGCCACCTCTGCCAGGAGCAGAGCATCGCGGTTATCTTGCAGAACTTTGAGGGATGGCAAGGTGGTCATGCTGCGCCTCCGTTGGTGGTATCGCTTTCCATGTTCTGACACAACTCAACCAATTCGCTCAGGCTCTCAAAGGCAATTACGGGGTAATCGGTTGAGGTTGCGCTGTGCTGCAACCTGGCTTGCCAGCCCTTGCCATATGCCACATACCAAGCGCGGAATCTTTTAAATTCAGAGAGGCTGCCGCCGCCAGCAGCCTGCGCGCCGGTTTTTTTGTATTCACCGTATTCACTGTTGCTCATCAGCCCGCCCTCACCACTACCCGCGAAGGCAGGTTTTACGCGTCCGGTTTCATCCAGATACTTGAGGAATACGTCTTCCGGCTTTTTGATTTGCGGCAAGCCGCCCTGCAAGGTGACGCCTGGAATTTTGTGAATCAGTTGACCGGATTCGACAGCATCACTTGCCGTCCCGTACCCGCTCGTCCGCTTGGCGGAGAAGCCGTAGGTGCGAAACATAGCCTGCACTCCTTGCGCTATTAGTTTCAGATCGTCTGCAACTTGTCGACGCGTTTTCGGTTCTTCGTAGCCTATGTGGTCGAAGGGCACATAGAGCATTCGGAACTCGCCCTCAGCGCCGACAGGCACGCTTTCAAAAAGGATAGGGTTCTTGCCTACTCGACGCCTTCGATCGTGGGGATTGATAATCTCCAGGCTGGTCTTTATGAAAAAGGTTGGATAGAAGAACAATCGTCCTGCTCTTCCACTTTGTTCCTCGTTTTCTCCGCAGATATCACCGAAAATCCGTTGCATTTGAGCATCGTTCTGCTTATCGTGTCCTAATTGCCAGAGTGCAGAATAAAGGTTGCCTTTCCAGCTCGTTGAGCGCACCATCGGCAGGCGAAAAACCTTTTCCCGCACGATAGGATTGTCAATGATATAGAAAGGATTGTCGTCTTTGGAGATGTATGGCGTGGTCAATTTGAAGCGGAAGCAGATGAAGAAGGAGAAAGGCGGCAAAATGGATAGATCTGGATTGGGATGAGCAATCATTTGCCAGACTTCTCCTGTAGGTTCGGGAAGTTTTATCTGTAAGGACTTCTTACTCCATTCGGCGCGTACCACATCCGCATCCTTCTTATTTCCTTCTGCTATGAGCAGATGGTAGCGTGTCGTAACTTCATCCACAGATTCCCAGTTTTTCTCGTCGCCATCCTTGTAGATCGTTGCAAAATAATCCCCGCTCATCTTTAGCCTCCTTGCGTTTGATTCAAAATCTGCTCGCCAAAGACAATCGAAACCGGCTGGACATCAAGTACATACTGGATATACTCGTTACACAGATTTTTCAGAGCAGCGACATCTGATAAATGGTCTCTCAGCTCAGGGTGCAGAAAGGCCCATACGCGCAACACATAAGTGTCCTTGTCTTTGCAATAGGGCATGCCGAAGAAAACTCGGCTTGCGGTACGCAATTCTTCATCAATCTTCTTTTCCTTCCCTTCTGATCTCCACTGAGAACGCGGACCGAGCAGGTGATCAATCTCTCCCAGCTTTTTAGGATCATCCGATTCTTGCCATCCTTTTTCCTTAAGCCATTGTCGCAAACCCCATTTACCTTCGCCTTTGTAACGCAAGTCGAACACGCATGGCAGATAAGCTACCTCCTGCTTTTTCTGTGAACTTCCTATGTGTGATTTATCTCTCTTGAAATCTTTTAAATTATCATCAGGGACGTGATAGGTCAGGCTGACAAAATTCTTCAGGTCAAAGGGCGTCTCAATCGGTTTACCACTGGAGCGGAGAAAGCCCTGCTGGATTTTTGCTTTCAGCTGCGAATGGCCGCCCGCAATGCTCACATCTTCTAAGACTTTTGGATAAGCGATCTGCCCAAAGCCATGCTGCAACCTGGCTCCGAGGCCACCATATTCCGCCGCTATGCGCAGAGCAAGCGCGAACTGGGTTCTAGCGTATTCTTCGTCATAGCGCCGAGGCGTAAATTGCAGATTCAACTCGCCATATGGCACTCGCAAGTTTTCAATATCGTCTTTTTCACCTCCGAATATCCTTTTGAGCCAGCCTCCGTTCATGTTAAGCGTTGTGCGGAAGTGTAATGGGGTCATCGGCACCTCAATTGCCCGCAACTGGAACAACCGTGCCCAGCCTGTGCAGCCGAAGACATAACACACAGGACAAACCGTCTTCAACCCCGCACGAATTGCTTCATCGTCGCTTTGTCCTTCCTTTTTTGCCTTTTCGTAGGCCTTGCTATCAAAAGCGCAACGTAATTCGCGATTTTCGCTTGTCGGATCGCACGCGTACCCTCCCAATCCCCTCACCAGCGCCTCATACCACCAGCGTAACGACCCGATCAAGCCAGTCTCGTGCAAACGATCGGAAGTTCGATCCACTCCGCCAGTCCAAAGCGGCGTTAAAGTCCTGAGCTTAATCTCCATTTTTTCCATCCTAACGCAGCCCTCCCCCCACCAGCATCAGCGTCTCCCTCACCCCGTAATCCCTCGCATCCATCCCCGCCTCCACCTCATCAGCCCGCTCGACCATCATCTCCACCAGCTCCCCCAGGCTCCGGGCCTCCCCGAAGAGCGCCTGGTAGTCTTTCCCCTTCTCGTAGCAATACGACGCCACCAGATCCGATATCATCACCAGACCTCCCAGCGGATGGTACTCAAATAGCAGGTCCACCAGCGTAATCCTCCGCTCCTCGTTTGGATAGAAGCTAGTCCACTGGCGGCGGATCAGCGGGCGCAGTACCCGATCCCTGCCACGCTCATAGGACAGATAAAAAAGCCCGTGATGGCTCACAGCAAAGGCCCAGATG
>MVQH01000017.1 GCA_002067755.1 Methanosaeta sp. PtaB.Bin018 | reverse complement strand
TGCAGACCTGATCGTCGAAGAGGGAAGATGTCGGGGCGTCCGGCTGGCAGACGGGACCTCGATAGAGGCGAAGTGTACCCTTCTGGCACTGGGCAGGGTAGGAGCAGAGATGGTGGGACGGCTGATCGATAAATACGGCATCCATGCCAGGTATGGGCCTCTTGATGTGGGGGTGAGAGTTGAGGTCCCTTCGGTCATCATGGATCCCGTCACCAGAATCAACCGCGACCCCAAGTTTCACATCGTCACTCATCGCTACGATGACTTCGTGAGAACCTTCTGTACCAATCCTGGCGGCTTTGTGGTCAAGGAGGAATATCCCGATTTCATAGCCACCAATGGTCATTCCTTGATCGAAGAGAAGACCGAGAACACCAACTTTGCCTTTCTGGTGCGCCTGGAGCTGACAGAGCCCGTGGAGAACACAACAGCCTACGGCATGTCGATCGCCAAGCTGGTTACCACCATCGGAGGCAGAAGGCCTGTGCTGCAGAGGCTTGGCGATCTGCATCGAGGGCGCAGGTCCACGGAAGAGCGGATAGCCAGGAACCCTGTGAGAAACACCCTGGCAGATGTCACTCCCGGCGACATATCCATGGCTCTGCCACACCGGGTGGTAATGGACATCATCGAGGGCCTGGAGATTTTAAACCAGATCATCCCTGGCGTGAATGCCGACTCCACACTTCTTTATGCTCCTGAGATCAAGTTCTATGCCCGGGAGATTCGCGTAGATGAGCGACTGCAGACGAGCGTCCCCGGTCTTTTTGCAGCCGGTGATGGTGCGGGACTGTCTCGCGGCATTGTCACTGCCGCAGCCACAGGCATCCTAGCCGGCAGGGGCATGGCCTCTGAATGCTAAAGAACTACTCAAAACGTTTATCAGGATAGAACTGCCAACGGGAAGATCCGATGTCTAAGAGATCTGTGAATTTGGGAGACGGTGGCAAGACCAGACCGAAGGCGTCCGAAAAGGCCGAGCCATCGGATGCCACCTCAGTCTCCCCGAGGCAAAAGGCTAAGGCGAAAGACAGGGCCGAGATTTGGCAGAATGGCGACTTGTACTGGTACGCAGGGCTTGTGCTGGCTGCGCTCTTCTCCATCTATCTGCGCATAATCGTGCCCTGGAAGTCTGTCTTCGTCGGCGACAAGGTCATCTTCAGCAGCGAGAGCGATGCCTGGTATCACATGATGCTTGCCAAGGGCACTGTGATCAACCTTCAACGCCTCTGGTTCGATCCCATGACCTACTTTCCTCACGGAACGCCCATTCACTTCGGGCCCTTCAACAGCTGGACCATCACCATATTCTCCTACATCTTCGGACTGGGCCATCCCAGCATGCATCTCGTTGAATTGGTTGGAGCATTTCTGCCTGCAGTGCTGGGCGTCCTGCTGGTCTTCCCAGTCTACTTCCTTGGCAAGGAGATCGGTGGCAAGAGCTGCGGCCTTATATCAGCGCTGATTGTGGCCACCCTCCCCGGACAGCTTTTCAACCGGACAGTCCTGGGGTTCACAGATCATCACGCTGCAGAGATCTTCCTCAGCACTCTGACCATGATGTTCTTCTTTTTGGCCCTGCGATCGGGAAGGGGCATGACATTTGGGTCGCTGCTGAAGGGTTGGGCATCTCTCAAGATGCCACTTCTCTTTTCAATTTTTGCCGGCATCTCCCTGGGCCTTTACATAGATGCCTGGTCTTCGGGTTTCCTCTTTGAGGGCGTGATACTTCTCTTCATCCTCTTGCAAAGCGTCGTGGACCACATAAAGGGAAGGAGTGTGGAGTACCTGGGCATCATAGGTGCCATAACCTTCTTCGTGGCAACTTTGCTGGTGCTTCCATTTGTGAAGCCAAACTACGGTTTCAATCATTACCTTTATTCTCTATTCCAGCCCACCATTCTTGTCTTGGGTGTGGTTGCCGTCCTTTTATTCTCTGTCCTCTCCTCGTTCCTGAGAGAGAAGGGCTACAGCAAATGGTACTATCCAGGCGCCATCGCGGCTTTGGTCGTCTTGGGCACTTTGTTCCTGTTCCTGGCCCTCCCGCAGTTCATAAATCCTCTGCTCTCAGGTCTCAATATCTTCCAGCAAAAGACAGGCGGGGCTGCGACAGTTGGCGAAGCGTCTCCTTTAATTAGCTATCAGGGCGAGGTCTCATGGACCAGCCTCCTGTCCAATTTCCCGGGCTTTGGCAATATCGTCCTTCTCTCGTCCTTCTTCCTGGCTCTAGTTGGCATGGCACTGATCCTCGGGCGTTACATCAGGAGCCAGAGGCCATCTGATCTTCTGCTTCTCGTCTGGTCGATCCTCCTCTTGGTCATGACATTGGCCCAGAACAGGTTCGCATATTACTATGGTGTAAATGTAGCCCTGCTGACGGGATATCTCGCCTTCTGGCTCATGCAAAGAGGAGGAATCAGAGAGCCGGATAGTGGATTTTTGGATGCCAAGGACCCGAGGAAGTTCTTGATATCCAATTTGAAGATCATAACATCGGCCATTGTGATATTCGTCTTCCTCATCTATCCCGCTCTGAGCACCAGCCTGATCGTGGCTCATTGGGCAGTCGGGGGCCCGGAAACGGATTGGATGTCGTCTTCTGCATGGCTTGAGAACAACACGCCAAGCCCTGGAATGGATCTATACGAGAAGTATGAGCGGCCAGCCAGCGGCCAGTACAAGTATCCGGCTGCGGCCTATGGCATCATGTCCTGGTGGGATTTCGGCCACCTGATTGAGACCATCGGCCACAGGATCCCGAATGCCAACCCATTCCAGCAGGGAATTGGGAGCGTCACGGCTGGCACCGCAGGATCTTCGCCTTTCTTCCTATCTGAGAATGAGACGCAAGCAGAGAAGGTTCTGGCAAATCTGGATCTTAATCGCTCTCCATATCTGAACACCAAATATGTGATGATCGATCTGGACATGGCAACTGGCAAGTTCCATGCCATGGCAGCCTGGAGCGGAATTCCCACCTGGAAATACATATCTGCTGTCTACCAGCTTCAAGGAGAGCAGCTTGTTCCTGTTCAGATCTATCTGGAGCCTTACTTCAGGACCATGACAGCTCGCATGTACTTCTTCGATGGCACTGAGGTCGCAGGCGGGGAAGGGATCGGCCTTGCCTACCGAGGCATGGAGCTTGAGAGCGGTGCCGTGGTCCCTGTGCTGACCAAGTCTCCGAAGATCACAAGCAATTACTCTGAGCTGCAAGCGTTCGTCAATGATAGCAGAAAGCAGGGAGACCTGGCTGAGATCGCTGCCACCAGCCCCACAAGTTCCCCCATCCAGCTTGAGGCCCTGCAGCATTACAGGCTGGTTCATGAATCTGAGACGCCTGTGACCACCAGTGGCCAAAAGCGCGTCAAGACCTTCGAGCATGTGCCAGGTGCGGTGATAAAGGGGAAGGCTCCGGCTGGAACCAGGGTGGTGGCTGCTGCAGCCATCATGACCAACGAGAACAGGGCCTTCGTATACCAGCAGTCCAACGTGAGCGACTCTCGTGGCGAGTTCACTCTGGTGCTTCCGTATTCCACAGAAGGGCCTGTCGCCAATGGCACGAACTTCGACACCAGGCCACTTGGACCATATCAGGTCACAGTGGGCGAGAAGGCCTACGAGGTAAGGGTGCCCGAGGAGTATGTCCTCACAGGATCGGTCATAGAATTATGAAGCTCGAGGAGATGAGCTGGCCCGAGATCGAGGCAGGACTGCTCAAGACGAAGACGGTGATCCTGCCGGTGGGCGCCACGGAGGAGCATGGCCCTCACCTTCCAGTCTTCACGGACACCATCCAGGCCGTTCGGGTGGCAGAGGCTGTTGCAGAGCGGCGCGACATCTTCGTGGCGCCGGCGCTGCAATACGGTGTCTGCCGCAGCACCAGACGGTTTCCCGGCACCATCACAGTGAGCCATGATGCCCTGCGCATCTTCGCAAAGGAGCTGCTGCTATCCTTTCATGATAGCGGTTTTCAGGATGTCATGATCCTGACTGGCCATGCTGGAGGCCAGCATATGGCAGCTTTGGAGGAAGCCTGCCAGATGGCTGTAGAAGAGCGCGAGATCCAAGTGAGCCTCGTCTCATTGTTCGATCTGATCGATTGCAAGGCAGTGGAGACACCAGGAGACGGCCACTCAGGGGAGATCGAGACATCCCTCATGATGAAAATTCGAGGCGATCTGGTGTCCGGCAAGCCAGAAGGCCATTTTCCGAACAGGCCCAGGTTTCTGATCCAAAGAGACGTGCGTCACCTCATGGGCAACGGCATCATGGGCGACCCTTCCAGGGCATCATTGGAGAAGGGCGAGGCCTTCTTTGAGATGGCTGTGCAGGGCGTCATCGGGGCTTTAGAGGAGCTGCAATCCTCTTCCAGACATTCATGTGCAGGTTCGACAGGTTTATAAATGATCAATCTAACCGCAAAAAACGTGCCCGAAAAGACAGCCCGAGCATCCTTTGTGAATCACAGAGTCAGGCTCCTGAAGCCAGGAAGAATAGCTATGGGCATCTTCGGTCATCCAGTCTTTTCTTTCTTTTGATTGCCGGGCGAAGAGAAAATGGCAATTGCTCCAAACCTCGCCCGGCTGTGGGAGGATAACATGTTGTCGGAAAGCGATGCCAGAGTTCTAAAGGCGATATCTGACGGACTTTATGATCCCAGGATCATCGCAGAAAAGCTGAATATGAAGGTCGAGGCGGTTCGGGCCTCTGCGGACGCTTTAGCTGAGAGCGGATTGGTCCGGGTCAACAAATCAGTCAAGGAGGCATTCTCGCTCACAGCAGAAGGGCAAAGATATGGGAAAGAGGGCCTTCCAGAGAGGAGGCTTCTGCAGGAGATAGCCTCTGGCAAGCCCGTGTCTGAGCTGAAGGACCCGTCATCCAAGATCGGCCTTGGCTGGCTGCGCAAAAAGGGCTGGGCAGTGATTCAGGCAGGCATGATAAAACCCATCGGCTCTGCTGCCAAAGGGAAGGATGAGGAGGTACTGGAGAGCCTGCTGGCAGGACCCAAGAGCGGTGCTAGTCTGGACAGCAGCGGTCTTGAAGCCCTAAAAAGCCGTGGGCTGGTGTCTTCTAGCAAGACCAAGGAATGGCGGTACGAGATCACCCCTGAGGGCAGAAGGGTCGCATCCGAGGCAGGAGATGCCAAAGCTCAGTCCTTGACGGTCATAGCCTCAGGGATGATAAAAAACGGAGACTGGGATGGCAGCAACCTCAGATACGATGGCAGGCTTTACTATGCCCGCCCCTATGACGTTACACTCGCCGCAGACAGGATCTACCCAGGCAAGAAGCACCCGTACCAAAGGCTCATCGACCGCATGCGAGGGATAATGCTGGAGATGGGCTTCTCCGAGATCAAGGGGCAGGTCGTGCAGTCCAGCTTCTGGAACTTCGATGCTCTCTTCCAGCCGCAGGACCATCCTGCGCGGGAGATGCAGGACACATTTTACCTGGACAGCAAGGCTGAGATACCCGACTACTCTCGGGTCAAGGAGGTGCACGAGCACGGCGGAGGCATTGGATCTACGGGCTGGGGCGGCTGCTGGAGCCCCGAAGTTGCCAGCCAAGAGGTGCTGCGCACTCATACCACAGGAGTTACCATCAAGTATCTGGCAGAGCATCCCATGCCGCCCGTCAAGGTCTTCGGCATAGATCGCGTCTACAGGCGCGAGGCCATAGATGCCACGCACACCCCAGAGTTCGAGCAGCTCGAGGGCGTCATAATGGACGAGGGCGTGAGCTTCCGACATCTTCTGGGCTTCTTGAAGGAGTTCTATCTCAAGATGGGCTTTGAAGAGGTCCGCTTCAGGCCAGGATACTTCCCGTACACTGAGCCTTCAGTCGAGCCCGAGGTATTCATCGATGGCCTGGGCTGGGTGGAGCTGGGGGGCGCAGGCGTATTTCGCAAAGAGGTTACAGCACCCTTCGGGATAGAGCAGCGCGTGCTGGCATGGGGCCTTGGCGTCTCTCGCGTGGCCATGCTCAAGCTCGGCCTGAAGGACCTGCGACTGCTCTATCAGTCGGACATTCAATGGCTTCGTGAGACGCCTCTGTCCATTGAGTCATAGAGGTCTAAGCATGCCGGTAGTCAGACTTTATTACGAGGATATGGAGAGGCTGATAGGAGCCTCCCGCGATACAATCATGAGCAGGATGGCCATGATGGGCGCAGACATTGGAAAAAGTGCTGAATCGGACCATGTGGATGTGGAGTTCTTCCCGGACAGGCCAGATCTTTACAGTCCCGAGGGCGTGGCGAGGGCCATGCAGGGTTTCCTTGGGCTGAAGACAGGGCTCGTGGATTACCCTGTGCAGAAGGGCTCTGTCGTTTGCCAGGTGGAGGAGTCGGTAAAATCCGTGCGGCCCATCATTGGATGTGCAGTGGTGCGGGGCCTGGAGTTCTCAAGCGAAGCGATTGAGTCGCTCATGGGCCTGCAAGAGGATCTGCACTGGGGCCTTGGCAGGAACAGGCGCAAGGTTGCCATTGGTGTGCATGACATCTCACGCGTCAGTCCTCCTTTCCGCTATCTAGGGGCCGATCCCGAGAGAAAGTTCGTGCCTTTGGACTTCACAGAGGAATTGAGCATGCGGGAGATATTGCAAGAGCATCCAAAGGGCAAGGATTATGGCCACATCCTCGATGGATGTGAGCGCTATCCTCTCATCGTTGATGCCAACGACGATGTGCTATCCTTCCCTCCAATCATCAACGGCGATCTGACGCGCGTGACCGATGACACTCACGACCTCTTCATCGACGTCACGGGAACCGACCCGATGGTCTTCAAGGCCCTGAATATCGTCGTGACATCTCTGGCAGAGCGGGGCGGCAAGATCGAGAGCGTCCTCGTGAAGAGAAGCGAGGGCGATTTCATATCTCCGAATCTCGAGCCCACTCGCTGGATTGTGAGCGCAGATGAGGCCAACCAGCTGATCGGCTTTGACCTGACAGCAGAAGAGCTGGCCGACTGCCTGAAGATGATGCGCTTTGGCGCCCGGGCAGAAGGCTCCATGGTTGAGGTGCACGTCCCAGCATACCGGGCAGATATAATGCACTCCTGGGATATATTCGAGGATGCTGCCAAGGGCTTTGGCTACGATAGACTCGTGGCAGAGCTTCCAAAGACGGTGACAATTGGCAGCGCTCATCCAGTTGAGCTGCGAAGAGAGGAGGTTCGCGAGATCATGATCGGCCTTGGCTACCTGGAGACAATGCCCTTCACTCTCACCAATGAAAAGGTGCATTTCGAATGGATGAGGCGCATGCCAGTCCCACCAGGCACGACGCGCGTCCTTCATCCCATCAGCGAGCTGCATACCATCCTGCGTACATCGCTGCTCTCCAGCCTGCTGGAGATCTTTGCCATCAATCAGCATCATCCACTGCCGCAGAGGATCTTTGCAGCCGGTGATGTGGTGGTGGACAAGAAGACCAGGATGCATCTGGCAGCAGCATCCATCCACAGCAGTGCAAGCTTCTCGGAGATAAGATCCGTAGCTGACGCTGTTATGCGGGAGATGGGCCTGGGAGATGAGATGAAGATCGTCCCATCCCAGGACGGAGCATTTCTGCCCGGCAGAGGGGCTGATCTCATGAAGGACGATCGAAGGGTAGGGCTCTTCGGAGAGCTGCATCCTCTCGTCCTTCGCAGCTTCGGACTGGAGCAGCCTGTTGTGGCGCTGGAGATCGAGTGGGGAGAGCTGTTGTAGCGACTTTTCAGGCTCCAGGATCTTCTGGCGTTTGCTTTATCTCCTATTATTCATAATATTTAGAGGAGACTTGAGGCTGCCATGAAGGTCCGGGATCTGATGAGCTATCCAATTGTCACAGTGCGTCCGGAGAGCCATGTGCTCGAGGCAATAAGGCGCATGGCGGACGAGAGGAAGGGATGTGTGCTTGTGGCCAGGGACGGCCTGCTCAAGGAATGCCTGGGCATTCTCACCACCAGCCAGATCTTCCAGAAGGTCTTTGCCAGCGGCCTGGACCCGGCAAACGTGGAGGTATCTGAGGTCATGACCCCTGCGCCGCTGATCACAATCGACCTCAATGCTTCATCCCAGGAGGCAGCAGCCCTCATGCTCAAGCATGATATCAGAAGGCTTCCTGTGGTGAAGAATGGAACCCTTGTGGGAATAATAACCAGCAAGGATCTGCTGAAGTGTGTGCACTGAGTTTTTATCTAATGGCGAATCGTTCGTCTCCGCAGCCATGCCTTTCTCAGTTCATCTACCAGCAAAAGTGAAGGCATCCAGGCAAAGAGGAATATCCAGTTGCTGAGGGGAAAGCTGGCAGTTCCAAAAGCCCATTGCAGCTGTGGGACATAGATTACTGCATAAACAATGATCAGCTCTGCAGCGATTCCAACCCAAATGAGAGGGTTTGTGAACATCCCTGCCTTAAGAAAAGACCTTGCTTCAGTCCTCTGGGCAAAGAGGTTTCCTATCTGAGTCGTTACAATTGCTGCCAGTGTCATGGATGTTGCAGCCATGTAAAGCTGACCACTGGCAGGCAGATCTAAGAACTGTCCCCAGTATCCGTTTGTCCAGAACATGAAGTAAAATGCAGACATGGCAGCCAGACTCTGGATTGCTCCCAGGAGGAGGTAGGCGCGAGCCAGCATGCTGGCAGTTATGATATGAGCCATGCGACTTCTTGGAGGTCTTTTCATCAGGCCAGGCTCAGGAGGCTCAGCTCCCAAGGCCAGAGCAGGTATGATGTCTGTGCCCAGATCCACTGAGAGGATCTGCATGACATTTAAAGCCAGAGGAATTCTCCCGCCGCTGAAGGCGAATAGGATAAATGGTACCGCCTCCGGGGCATTGCTGATGAAGATGTATGTGACGAATCTCTTGATATTGGCATAGACCGCCCTGCCCTCCTCGACTGCATTTACGATGGAGGCGAAGTTGTCGTCGGTCAGAATCATATCTGCAGCCTCTTTGGCCACGTCTGTTCCGCTTCCCATGGCCACTCCAATGTCCGCCTTCTTGAGGGCAGGAGCGTCGTTAACTCCGTCTCCAGTGACTGCGACCACATTTCCCGAGTCTTTCAGAACATTGACGACCCGAAGCTTATGCTCGGGAGTCACTCTAGCCAATATCACCTCGCCTGCGAGGCATTCTTTCAAAGCCTGGTCGCTCATGGCATCGATGTCCGCCCCGGTCAATACCAGTGGCTGAGATTCGACGATGCCTATGCGCCTGGCTATGCTTTCCGCAGTAAGCCCATAGTCGCCGGTGATCATGATGATCCTGATTCCGGCATTATGGCACTTTTTCACAGCCTCCTTCACCTCGGGCCTCGGGGGATCCATCATGGCTGCCAGGCCGAGGAAGGTCAGATCTCTTTCTACAGTCTCAGGTGTGAGGATGCCCTCCTCGGGAAGAATGCGCATGGCTACAGCCAGAACCCTCAGCCCACTTTTTGCGAGCTCATCGTTCGCTGCCAGTATTGTTGCTCGGTCTGCATCGTCAAGTTGGATTGGAGCGCTTTTTGTCGATATGTATTTGCACAGCTTTAGAGTCTCTGCCGGAGAGCCTTTTACATAAGCTACCTGGCCGCCATCTTGCCGATGGACTGTGGTCATGCGTTTGCGCTGAGGATCGAAGTGCAGCTCTGAAATCCGGGGAGATCTAAGTGACTCAGCATGAAGATCGATCCCTGCCTTAGCCGCTGCGACCAGCAGCGCTGCCTCAGTGGGGTCGCCCAAGGCAGTCCATTGACCGGCCTTCTCCACCAGGTGGGCATTATTACACAGCCCGGCCGCAATCAGTAAATGATGCAGCTCACTCTCCACAGTCTCGGCGCCAACTATCTCTCCTATCGGCGCATATCCGGTTCCTGTGACCTCTAGCCTTACACCGTTCACCCAGATATCGCTGACCGTCATCTGGTTCTGTGTTAATGTCCCTGTCTTGTCTGTGCAGATCACGGTGGTCGAGCCTAAGGTCTCCACAACGGAGAGCTTCTTTATTAAAGCGTTCCTGTTTGCCATGCGTTGAACCCCCATGGCCAAGGCCAGAGTGACGGTGGGAAGCAATCCCTCCGGAACAAAGGCCACGATCATGCCTATGGCAAAGATAAAACCGTCCGCAGGCCTCATTCCTGCCATTAGGACGGCTAATAAAAATAAAGCCAAGCCGATGCTTACGGCGATCAAGGTAACCGTACGGGTTACTCTCTCCATCTCCTTTTGCAAGGGGCTCAGCTCCTGGCCCATCGTCTGTGTCAGGGATGCGATATTGCCAAATTCTGTCTGCATGCCCGTGGCAAAGACCACAGCCACTCCAGAGCCGCTGATAACGCTGGTCCCGGCAAATACGATGTTTGACGGCTCACCCAGTGCATCATCCGATGGATATGAAGATTTCCGGACCGGCCTGGATTCCCCAGTCAGGGCGGACTGATCTATGCGAAGATCGCTATCCTGGACTAGGCGGGCATCTGCTGAGACTCGGTCGCCCTCCTCAAGCAAGATGATATCTCCCGGCACCAGTTCATCTGCCGATACCCTGTATTCATGGCCACTGCGCAGAACCATGGAATAGACTGGCAGCATGTTGGCCAGGGCTAGCATGGCCTTCTCAGCTTTGCGCTCCTGCCAGTAGCTGAAAATGCCGTTTATCAGATTGACCAGCCAGATGGCTATGCCCAGCTGGGGCAGCCCTGCCATAAAAGCTATCAGGCCACCGGCCCATAGCAGCAAGGCCATGAGATGGGTGAAGTTTGCAGCCAAGGCCGCAAAGCGATTATCCTGTATCTTGGAGATGGCATTTCTGCCGTAATTCGTTAGCCTCCGTTGGGCCTCTTCTTGACTCAGTCCCTCCGGTCCAGTCCCCAGTATTGCATAGACCTCCGGCAGGGACAGCACCTGCATCGTCTTTCTTGGGCTGCTTGAGATCGGTCGAGCCATGGCATCGTGACCAGCATAAAATCCAGCTGGCTGTCGGCTCTAGGAGTTCTTAGCAGATATATCCGCCTATACTCGCCAAGAATGAAGCCATCTCTCTTGCAGACTTAAATGGCGGATCTCTCTCAGTAGCAAAGCTTGCGCAGAGTTTAAATAGCCAAAGATCAAGTCATTGGGCGCCAAGTCGAGGTAGCCTAGCCTGGTAGGGCGCAGGTTTGCTAAACCTGTTCTCCCCCGGAGATCGTGGGTTCGAATCCCACCCTCGGCGCTTGATTACCTGTAAGAAAGCAGCAACGGAAGACATTTAAGCTGAGAAAATCACATCACTGTCATTACTGTGCACCAAACGGGAATGACTCGGAGTTAAGCGAAGGCCTTAAGAGGGTTTTCGCTTTTTTCTAACTCCGATTCGTGACGATCTAGGTATTCTTTGATTGCTTCTACAGCTACTTCGCTTTGGCCGCGAAACTGCCCCGTCTTCTTGTAGACGTAATCCTTCAGTCGCTTTTCGACATCATCAGGCAAGTATATTCCAAGTCGACCCATGCTTATTTATTTTACCTTATCAGTTTAAAAATGTTATGGTGTAGTTAGACCAAAGCTTTAATATACTCTTAGAGTGCATTAGTGTGTTGGTGCACAGTAATGAACGGAAAGACTATTTTAGCAAGTGGCCCCGCCACCCAAACGGTCGAGGCTGTAGCGCAGTTGATCAGATACCACAATCACGGCCAGCCAGCAGCGGAGATGCCCGAATTCTATCGGCTCTCCGCTGAAATGGTCCTGGTGCGGAGCAATAAGGGCGATGCCTACTATGTGACCACACCCCGGGCATGTTCTTGCCCATCGGCCACATACAGGCCCGGCAAGACATGCAAGCACCAGAGAAAGTATTTCCCACAGCCCAAAGCCGCGCGCACGGCCTTGCCCGTGGATAGCATCAGGCCCGATATGCGAGGCTTCCGGCCAGTAAGCCTGCTGCCCGGCGAGATGGCGGAGGTGGCCTGAGATGGCCGCCCAACTCCTTTCCGCGATTGATCGCGAGATGGCCAGCTATATCACTGATCGAC
>MVQH01000016.1 GCA_002067755.1 Methanosaeta sp. PtaB.Bin018 | reverse complement strand
TTTATCGCAACGTGGAACCCGGCCCATCACTGAATCAGGGTCGTAGCCTTATTGTTGCGACGCCAAAGCGGCCCAACAAGGTTGTTGGCCTTAGTATTTAATTGTTTCTCCCATCTTCCGAGCTTGGAAGAGAGACAATTCCAAAGCCATACTCTTGGGGCTTGATGCCTTCTTGAGGCCCTTAGAATCACTATCTATAGGGCCTATTGCCCCACCCTTTAGGTAGGGCCGAACCCATCCAATAACTCCGTCGTATATAACCTTTTTGCTCGCCTTCATCTAATCGTCGGCTATTAATATCATCACAGCCCACCGATCAAGATTATGATGTCTGCTGGAGGTCTTTTATGGGCAAAACCCTAACAGAGAAGATCCTGATGGAGCACCTCGTAGATGGCGCCTACGATCCTGGAAATGAGATTGGAATAAGGATAGACCAGACTCTCACCCAGGATGCAACCGGCACCATGGCCTATCTACAGTTCGAGTCCATGGGCCTCTCCGATATCGCGACTGAGCTTTCCGTAAGCTATGTGGATCACAACACCATCCAGGTGGGCTTCGAAAACGCAGACGATCACGCCTACTTGGAATCCATCGCGAAGAGATACGGCATTTACTTCTCGCGCCCCGGAAATGGCATTTGCCACCAGGTACATCTGGAAAGGTTCGCGCGCCCCGGCAAGACCTTGCTGGGCTCGGACAGTCATACGCCTACAGCCGGAGGAGTCGGCTGCATAGCCATTGGAGCAGGTGGCCTTGACGTGGCTGTAGCCATGGGAGGAGGCTCCTATTATCTGAATGCGCCGCGCGTGATCAACGTCCACCTTACAGGCGAGCTTCAGCCTTGGGTGACAGCCAAGGACGTTGTCCTGGAGGTACTGAGGCACCTGACGACGAAAGGAAATGTTGGCTGCGTTTGCGAATACACCGGAGAAGGCATAAATAATCTCACAGTTCCTGAGAGAGCAACCATCACCAATATGGGTGCAGAAACTGGGGTTACGACATCCATCTTTCCAAGCGACCTTCAGACCAGGAAGTTTCTGGAGGCTCAGGGCAGAGGTGAGCAGTGGATTGCAATGTCTGCAGACAAAGATGCTGAATATGACCGCACCCTTGAGATAGACCTTTCCAATATCGAGCCGCTTGCCGCCGCACCCCATAGCCCTGGCAATGTGGTTGCGGTCAAAGACCTCGGCCTGCCAGTAGACCAGGTGATGATAGGCTCCTGCACAAACTCATCTTATGTGGACCTCATGACCGTCGCAGCAATGGTAAAAGGCAAAAGGCTGCAGGAGGGCGTCTCTTTAGGCATCGCGCCCGGCTCCCGACAAGTGCTCAGTAGCATTGCCAGAAATGGTGCCCTTAGCGACCTGATATCATTCGGAGCGAGGATCCTAGAGTCAGCCTGCGGCTTTTGCATAGGCAACAGCATGTCTCCGCGCACCGATTCAGTATCTGTGCGCACCAGCAACCGCAACTTCAAAGGCAGATCAGGCACACCAAGCGCTAACGTCTACCTCACCAGCCCCACTGTTGCTGCAGCGGCTGCTCTCACAGGCAAATTGATGGACCCAAGACGCCTGGATATGAATTTTCCGAGAATCGAGATGCCTGACCACTTCGAGATCGATGACAGCATGATCATCCGTCCTCTGCCGCCGAAAGAGAGAGCAAGCATAAAGATCACCCGCGGTCCAAACATCGGAGAGCCTCCAGTCAACGTGCCCATGCCTGCAGAGATAAAAGGCACAGTCACCATCAAGGTAGGGGATATGGTGACCACAGACCACATAATGCCCGCCGGATCCAGGCTCAAGTACAGGTCAAATGTTCCGAAGTACTCTCTGTTCGTCTTTGAGCCTTTGGACACGGATTTTGCCGCTCGAGCCACTGCTATGCGAGACAGTGGCATCCATAACATAATCGTGGCCGGATCAAGCTACGGCCAGGGCTCATCGCGGGAACACGCCGCCCTCTGCCCCATGTACCTGGGTGTGAAAGCTGTGATCGCCAAATCTATTGAGAGAATTCATGCAGCCAATTTGGTCAACTTCGGCATCATTCCCTTCAGCTTTGCGAATGAGAAGGACTACGACGTCTTGCCAGCTGGTGCAAATATCACAATACCTAACATCCGCTTGGCGCTTGAGAGTGGCGGTGATGAGGTGCTTGCCCAAACCAGTGAGCGCAAGATAATACTGAACATGAACCTCTCCAAACGTCAGAGGGCGATCCTTCTGGCTGGCGGACTTCTGCCTTATACCGTCCAGGAAAGAGCCAAGAAAATAAATAGCCTCTGAAAGAGGCATCAGTCCCAATTTTATTAGACGTTAAAGAGAGACATGATGTTTTGCGACATTATCTGTCCGCTGGCATCATTGCCTGGCGCGCCACTGCTCTTCGAGACGGATATACTGCTGTTTAAAGGCACATAAGGTCTGGTCTCATAAATGCTGAATTTTGTATTGACGTCCCTGGTCAGAGACTGGCTATTCAGCTCAGAAGAACTTAGAGACGAGGTGGCCGCATTGGCATTAAAGCTCGTGCCAGTGAGCGCTACTGGTGTATTGAACCTCAGAGGGAAGGCGTTCATCCAGATGGCCATGTTTGACATAACACTGCTAGTAGTCGCGTTCTGCGCACCTGTGATGTAATTTTGCCAATAAGTCTGTACATTGGGCTCAAAGGTTGAAGAGCTTGGCGCAGTGTAAAAAGCCAACTGGCTCGAGCTATAACCTTCTCCAGTGAACATGGTCTGAGCGGCAGCAACGCCAAAAAGGCAGGTTAATGCCACCAAAGCAACTATCGTTTTCATATTAATACATCCCTTTATATTCAGTTAAGCATTCTCTGCCATGATCTGTCCCAACCTATTTATTCCTTATCGATGCAGTGCCTCTCATGCCCGACCGTTTCGAGATACTGCATAAAGACCTGGCCGGAAGGATCGGCCGACTTAACACCCCACACGGGACCATCGAGACGCCGGGGCTAATGCCCGTGGTCAACCCTCATCAATGTATCATCCCACCCAAAGAGCTGGCTCATATGGGCGCAAAGATCATCATCACAAACAGCTACATCATTCACCAGGACTCACTTCTCAAAGCCCATGCACTGAAAGCCGGCTTGCATGATCTTCTGGGCTTTGATGGGCCGATCATGACTGACTCAGGTGCCTTCCAATTATCAGTCTACGGATCCGTCGACGTCCAGCCTCTGGAGATCCTTAATTTTCAATTTGCCATCCAATCAGACATCTGTGTGCCCCTGGACATTCCCACTCCCCCCGACGTCTCTGCAGATAGAGCGAGATCGGAGCTTCTGGAGACAGAAAAACGGCTTGAAGAGGCAGCCGCACAGGACAGGCCTGCCCTTCTGGCAGGTCCCATCCAGGGTTCGACATATCCGGATCTGAGGCATAGAGCTGCCAGGTTTTTGAGAGACAAAGGGTTCGATGTCTATCCTGTGGGAGGCGTAGTGCCGCTTATGGAGGCGTACAGGTTCAAAGACCTGGTGGAGGTCGTGACTGCAGCCAAGAAGGGCTTGGGGTCAGGCGTGCCCGTGCATCTTTTTGGTGCCGGCCATCCCATGGTGTTTGCCCTGGCTGCGGCCATGGGCTGCGATCTCTTCGATTCGGCCGCTTACGCGCTCTATGCCCGCCAGGGAAGATACCTGACAGCTCTTGGAACGTGGAAGCTGGAGGAGATGAACTATCTTCCATGCTCCTGTCCAGTCTGCCATGCGCACACCCAAAAAGAGCTGATGGAAAGCCCGCAGAAGATAAAGCTCTTGGCCATGCACAACCTCTACATCTCACTGCAAGAGATGGAACAGGTCAAGCAGTGCATCCACGAGGGATCTCTCTGGGAGCTCCTGGAGAGCAGATGCAGGTCGCACCCGCGCATGCTAGACGGCTACAAGAGGCTCTGTGCAGAGACTGAGTGGCTTGAGCGCCTGGATACCGCCACAAAGTCCACCTTATTCTACCTGAGCCCCCAGTCCGCCTCCAGGCCCGAGGTCATCCGCTATTCGCGTCGAATCGATCGTTTCTCGCTATGCGGAAACGTCCTGATCACAGACGATCACGAGGCCGATGTGTCTGGGTACGATCATGTGCTGCACTTCAAGCCGCCCTTCGGGCCTTACCCGCCTGAGCTTTCGGAGACATACCCCTTCAATGCCGAAGTCCCGGAAGAGCTTGATTGCGCAGCTCAAGAGCAGGCTGCAAAAAACACAAAGCGTCTCATCGAGGCAAATCCTGAAGCTAATTTCAGCTTCAGGCTGAGGCATCTGCCGGAAGGCATAGGTGAATGATGACCAAGTACTTCGAGGTTTTAAGGCGCGATGGACCTGCGCGCATGGGAAAGCTGCTGTTGGAAAGGCAGATCAGCACGCCCGCATTGATAACCAAAGACGATTTAGTTTCTGCAGGAAGCATATTCCGATATGCATCAGTCGAAGATGCCATGCAGGCTGCAGAGGCGCTCAGAGGCCATCGGAGGCTGGCGATAATGCCCTATGCCCCTGCAGTCCTCGGCTTTGCGCCCGCAATAAAGCTGCCGTCCATGCAGATCGACGGGCCCAAAGGCGTGGTGGTCTGGCCATTTGCCACGCAAACGCCTGAGGCCGCAGACGTCTATGTGCTGGCATCGGCAGGATGCCTGAAAAACCCCAGAGACCTTGTGAGCGCAGTCGTGGGCGTAAGAGATCTCACGCCGCCAGATACGGCCCTTTATGCTCCAGCACTGGCCACTCCAGCTAACCTGGCATTTCTCGTCTATCTTGGGGTCGATCTGCTGGACTCAACAAGAGTTGTAGCAGACGGCCTCTTGGGACGCTACCACACCCGTGATGGCGTATGGAACATCGGAGAGCTGAATGAACTGCCATGCTGCTGCGAGCACTGTCGCATCCTTTCCCAGAGGCGAGATGATCATTTGCAGCTTGTTGCCCACAACATCATGAAGCTGGAAGAGGAGCTTCTGGCAGTGAGAGTGGCGATCAGGTCCGAGGTGGTACGCGAGTACGTAGAGCGCCAGGTGCGAGTGGCACCCAACCTAACCGCGTGCTTGCGGGTGCTGGACCATGAGCATCTGTACATTGAGAGGAGGACGCCGCAACACAGACACAGCATTCTTTATGCCAACACTGCAGAGTCGCTGAGGCGATCAGAGGTCACCCGCTTTGCAGAAAGGGTAATAGTGCGGTACAAAGCCCCGCAAAGCGATGTTCTGCTGCTCTTGCCATGCTCGGCTAAAAAACCCTATTCCACATCCAGATCGCATCGGCTATTTGCCGAGGCCATCGGCTCGCACCGCCGCTATCTGCATGAGGTGATCTTGACATCGCCCCTGGCGCTGGTGCCTCGCGAACTGGAGGAGGTCTATCCAGCCGCCAGCTACGACACTCCAGTCACAGGCCGCTGGGATCTGGAGGAGCGCGCGTGGCTGCAAAGCTGCCTGTGCGCTTACCTGAAGAAGAACAAATACGCCAGAATCGTTGCCCATCTGGAAGGAGAGCTGGAGGAGGCAGTGAAGGAGCTGGGCATCGACGCGATCTACACTGGTGGAGGTACCAATGGTCCTGCGCTCTCAAGGCTCCGGGAGGCTGTTGCAGTAGCCTGCAGCGATGCCGTGCGCCTGCAAGATCCAAGGCTGCTGCGCTACAGTGCAACGGCTGACTACTACTTCGGACAGGGCGCAGGAGATGTCCTGCTGGCTGGAAAGGTTCAGGTCAGGGGCAGAGAACTGCAGGATGGCAGTAAGATGCCTCTGGCCATGCTGACAGCAAACGGTTCACTTGCCCTGTCGCTTGAAGGTGCAAAGAGGCTGGAGGGCCTTGGCAAGTATATCGTTAGCATAGGCGACTTCGTGCCCAAGGGCTCATTGCTCGCGCCAGGCGTCATTGGTGCAGACGAGCAGATCAGGCCTGGAGACGAGGTGATAATTCGCGGTCCACGGGCTTTCGGCCTTGGCCGGGCCAGGATGTCGGGATGGGAGATGGTGGCATCGAGCAGGGGCGTGGCTGCTGAGATCAGGCATATGAAGGAGACATGACGCTGCCCTATCTTCTGTGCCAAGAGCTTAATCATTTTGCAGAATACCGATGAATTGGTTTATCTCGTGTAAGAGGAAATAACCTAACTGATGTCCTGCCTGCCGATCCCCCTATGTAAAACCGAGGATCTACGATCAAAGACCTTCCGAGAGGTCGTGCAATTCTACATGATCGATTTCCAAACGCCTCTGGGAAAAGCGATAGACTTGACGATCATCATCCTCAACCTCTTGCTTGTGGCCATCTTTGTGATAAATACATACAGCCTGCCCAGCGACCTGAGATACTGGCTCTGGAGGTTGGAGATTCTGATCGTTGCCATCTTCATCATCGAGTATATGCTAAGATTTTATGGTGCCCCCAACAGAAGGTCTTATGTCAAGGACATCTACAGCATCATCGACCTGGTGGCCATAATGCCAACTATTATCCTGCTGGCCCTTCCACCATCCTTCTTCGTTCATGATATCAGGGTCATCCAGACCATCCGAGTCCTAGCCGTCTTTCGCATCTTCAGGTTCCTGAGGTTCATCGCCGAATACCACCTTCTCTTCGGCGTTATAAGCTATGAGATGATTAACGTCGCGCGGCTAGTAGTAACCATAATAATAATATTCTTTGTCTATTCAGGGCTTTTCTATTTTGTAGAGAGCCCTGTGAACCCACTAGTGCAAAATTTCGGTGACGCATTTTATTTTACAGTGGTGGCGGTCTCCACAGTCGGCTTCGGAGACATCGTGCCC
>MVQH01000015.1 GCA_002067755.1 Methanosaeta sp. PtaB.Bin018 | reverse complement strand
TCTCAGCAAATGGGTTGGAGAATCGGAGAGAGCTGTGCGTGAAGTCTTTCGCAAGGCCCGGCAGGCAGCACCAGCGCTGGTCTTCTTCGATGAGATCGACTCGGTGGTTCCTGCCAGGGGATCTGGAACAGAGACACATGTCACAGAGCGCGTTGTCAGTCAGTTCTTAACGGAACTTGACGGCCTTGTAGAGCTGAAGGATGTGATAGTCGTGGCTGCGACCAACCGACCCGACCTGCTGGACAGGTCGTTGCTGCGTCCAGGCAGATTCGATCGTTTGATTTATATTCCCATGCCAGATAAGGTCGCACGCCAGAAGATACTTGAGATACACCTCTCTAAAATGGCTGCGCCGGGCGTATCGCCTGAATGGCTAGCGGGCCAAACTGAGGACTACAGTGGAGCAGATCTGGAGATGCTCTGCAGGGAGGCCGGGATGCTGGCTTTGCGCCAGCACATCCGGCCAGGCATGAGCAAAGAAGAGCTGATAATCGACGAGATAACAGTTACAAAAGAGCATTTCCAAGAGGCCAGTTTGCGCATAAAGCCCCATCTATCCAAAGAAATGATGGATGAATACATGCAAATGATAAAAAATTTCGAGGTGTAATCAACTCGAAGGATAGAGAGATGGATTCAAAGCACCAGATATATAGGCCAGAAGAATCAAAAGAGGATTTGATGGCCGAAAAATTGACTTCAGAAGACGAGTCGAACGAGCTGCTTGGTGATATTGATTTTATGGATACAAGCAGCATTACAGTGCCTGAGAGCCTCATAGATCAGGTCATCGGCCAGGACGAAGCAGTAGAAGTGATCAAGAAGGCGGCTCATCAGAGGCGTCATGTCATGCTCATCGGATCGCCGGGAACTGGAAAGTCCATGCTCGGCAAGGCCATGAGCGAGCTGTTGCCGGTAGAAGAGCTGCAGGATGTCTTGGTTTATGCCAATCCCGAGGACAACAACACCCCTCGCGTCAGAGTTGTGCCGGCAGGCAGGGGCAAGCAGATCGTCGATGCCCAGAAGATGGAGGCCAGAAAGAAGGTCCAGACGCGGAACATGTTCTTGATGCTCATAGTGATGGCCTTGATCGTGTACGCATATTACACTGGCCAGCTCCTGTTCGGCGTCATCGCCGCAGCGCTCATCTTCCTGTCTTTGCGCTACATGCTTCCCAAAGAGGATGCCATGGTGCCTAAGCTTCTGGTTGACAACAATAACAAGAAAAAGGCACCGTATGTCGATGCCACTGGCGCTCACGCCGGAGCACTTCTGGGCGATGTCCGACATGATCCATTCCAGTCAGGCGGTCTGGAGACGCCTTCGCATGAACGAGTGGAGTGTGGCTCAATTCATAAGGCCCACAAGGGCGTCCTATTCATAGATGAGGTCAACACATTGCGCTTGGAATCGCAGCAAAGCCTGCTCACTGCTCTGCAGGAGGGAGAGTATCCCATCACCGGCCAGAGCGAGCGCAGCTCAGGTGCACTGGTGAGGACTGAGCCCGTGCCTTGCAACTTCATCATGATCGCTGCCGGAAACCTGGATGCCATGCAGGGAATGCATCCCGCCTTGCGCTCGCGCATCAAGGGCTATGGCTATGAGGTCTACATGAGGGACACCATGGAAGACACCCTGGAGAACAGGAACAAGCTCATAAGATTCGTGGCCCAGGAGATCGTGAGAGACGGCAAGATACCACACTTCACCAGAGATGCAGTGGCTGAGGTGATGCGGGAGGCCAAGAGACGGTCCGGCAGGAAGGGCCACCTGACACTCATGCTCCGCGATCTAGGCGGTCTGATAAGGGTGGCAGGCGATGTGGCGCGCGCTGAAGGCGCAAGCCTGACCGACGCAAAGCACGTTTTGCAGGCAAAGAAGATGGCAAGGTCTGTGGAACAGCAGCTTGCAGACAGGTACATGGAGAGGCGCAAGGATTACAGCATGTTCCATTCTTCAGGCGACGAGATAGGAAGGGTCAACGGCCTCGCGGTCATGGCCGATTCTGGAATCGTTCTGCCGATCATGGCAGAGGTCACTCCTGCTCAGTCCAAGGAAGAGGGCAAGATCATAGCCACAGGAAAGCTGCAGGAGATCGCCAAGGAGGCGGTCACAAATGTGTCTGTCCTCATCAAGAAGTTCCTGGGCGAGGACATCACCAAGAAAGATGTTCACATTCAGTTCATAGGTACCTACGAGGGGGTTGAGGGCGACAGCGCCTCAATCTCTATCGCCACTGCAGTCATCTCAGCCCTTGAAGGCGTGCCTGTGAAGCAGACTGTAGCTATGACCGGCTCCCTGTCAGTGCGCGGGGATGTCATGCCTGTCGGCGGCGTCACTCAGAAGATCGAGGCAGCTGCACAGGCAGGCATCAAGACTGTGCTCATCCCCAAGTCGAATGTGGGCGATGTGCTGATAGACGAGAGCATCAAGGGCAAGATAGAGATCATACCAGTTTCCACCATCGGGGAGGTCTTCGAGTACGCAATGGGCAGCCAGAGAACAAGATTGATCGAAAAGCTCCGGAAATTCGCATCAGATGCGAAGATTGGCATCGCCCTGCCCGAGTCCATACACAACCCCAGCAGGAGCATCTGATCGCACGATGTCGGATTTCTACGACATCCGTATCCTTAGTGGCAGCAGGACAAGGATAGTCCTGGACAACGGCAAGCTTGAAGAGATCGCTGAGACCCCATTCCAGGGCGTGGCTGTGCGCGCCCTCGCAGGCGGTGCCTGGGGCTTTGTGACCTCTGACAGCATAAACAGCCTAGAGGATAAGATCGCCCTGGCGAAGCGAATCGCCAGGAAGATCGACAGACACGAAGACTTGCATCTTGCAGCAGCTCCAGCAGGAAAGAGCGCGTGTGTGCCTGTCAAGAGGGACCCAAAAGATATCTCGCTGGAGGAGAAGGTGGCCATTTTGCGAGAGATCGAGGATGCCGCCAAGGTCAAGGGCGTCTCCTCAACGCAGGCCGTCTACTCCGAGATGGACCTTTGCACGCACTACAGCAGCTCTGAGGGCCTGGACCTGGAGTCAAAGATCACCCGCATGGGATTTATGATCAGTGCTGTGGCACACAGAGACGGAATATATCAGACAGATGGCACTGGCAGGGCAGGCGTGGGCGGCCTGGAGATATTCGACAGGGAGGATCCCACGACCCTGGCCAGGGAGGTTGGAAAAAACGCAGTAGCTCTTTTGGATGCGCAAACGCCGAAAGGAGGGACATATCCTGTAGTGCTCGATCAGGAGCTGGCCGGGGTATTTGTCCATGAGGCCGTGGGCCATGCCACTGAGGGGGATATCATCTTAGAGGGCGACTCCTGCCTGGAAGGAAAGCTAGGGCAGTGCATCGGCTCTGAGCTTGTCACCGTCAAGGATGACCCCAGACTGATGCTCAACGGCTATTATCCATTTGACGACGAGGGAAGTCGATCTCAAGAGACAGTTCTAGTAGAGGAGGGCATCTTGAAGTCATACCTCAACTCGCGGGAGACAGCGGCGCGCCTCGGCGGTGTGCCTCGAAATGCTCGCGCAGAGGGCACCGATCGGCCGGTGGTGCGCATGAGCAACACATACATCGCCAATGGCGACTGGACTCTGGAGGAGATCCTAGAGGAGCTACGAGACGGAGTCTATCTGGTGGGAAGTCGCGGCGGACAGGTCAGCACTGGCGAGGGCGTGTTCCAGTTCAATGCCAAGCGCGGCTATCTTGTGGAAAGCGGCGAGAAGACGAAATTGCTAAGAGACGTCTCGCTCTCCGGCAAGATCCTGGAGACGCTGATGCACGTTAAAGCTGTTGGAGATGATCTGTTGTACAACAGTGGCCGCTGCGGCAAGGCCGGGCAGCTCGTGCCTGTGAGCGACGGATCGCCGCATCTTCTGGTCGCAAAGGCGACAGTAGGCGGAGCTGGATAGTTTTGTAGAGGGATTGGACATATTCGTCATTTGCACCTGATCTCTGCCGTGGATGTGATTATAGCGTGAAATCCCAACAACCCTTGGTCTTCACCCTGGCCAAGATTGAGAACCTCATGCAGCAGGTGAGCTTCGATGCGCTTGGGATGAAAGGCAGAATAATTACCAACACATCCCTCGTAAAGAAGGAGGATCTCGGAGAGACGCTCGCTGTTTTCTATGATACCATACAAAGCGGCCTTTCTGTCTCTCCCATGATCAAGCTCGAGGAAGAGGGAAGATCGATCAGGATCAAGACCGTCTGTAGCCTGACCATCTGTGGCGTTTTGCTAAAAAACGGCATACCTGTGCGGCCCAAGGGCGGTGGCTTGGTCGACGTTGTGGCGCGTGAGCCGATCAGGTTCACCGACATGCTCATGTATTGGGCCACGACCATTGATCCCATCGATGTCCTGACTGCCCAAGGGCTGACGGACATCATGGGCATGATGCGGACTGGAGATGGCCGCATCCTGGGCAACCTTCAGGAGGCTCCAATGCTCGCTAGGGACAGGATCGAAGAGGTTCTCGATCTTCTTGCGGCATCGGAGTTCACGGGAGTGCTTGAGCTTGGCGAGCCCAACATGAGCGTCCTGGGCGTCTCAGTGGAACGAGACCACATCGGCATCTCCTTGGTGGGGGGCACGAACCTGGTGGCTGCTGCCAGGGAGTGCAAGATCGAGATAGAGCACGAGTCCATCAGCGACCTGACAGATCTCTCTGAGATGAGGCACATAGATGAGCTGATCTGAAGGGCGCGAGGCCTAAAGCCACATATTTATACTACCATGATTATTTTCTCTTTTTGTGAGAGACTCCGTCAAGAACCGCGAGGTCGCAGGCGTTCTTTACGAGATGGCAGAGCTCTTGGAGCTGCACGCAGAGAACAGCTTCAAGATCATAGCTTATAGCAAGGCAGCTCGAGCAATTGAATCTATGAAGGAGGACATCGAGCAGCTCTGCAAAGAGGGGCGCTTGCAGTCCATTCCAGGCGTGGGGAAGGCCATCTCAGAGAAGGTCGAGGAGTATCTTCGCACCGGTCAGATCCAGGCTCACCAGGATCTCTTAAAGAAGACGCCTGCAGGCCTGGCAGAGCTTTTAAAGATCTCAGGCCTTGGCCCCAAGACCATCTTTATGCTCCACGAGAAGCTGAACATCACAAACCTGGATGAGCTGGAGAAGGCTGTGAGGGAGCACCGCATCCGGCGTTTGCCAAGGATGGGGCCTAAGAGCGAGAAGAACATACTCAAATCCATCGAGAGGTACAGGAAGCGGAGCACACGCATCCTCTACAGCACTGCTGAGCCAGTGGTATCCGAGGTCCTGGCATACCTGAAAAGCTTGGAAGGGCTGGAGCATATCACTGCAGCTGGCAGTTACCGTCGTGGCAAGGAGACTGTGGGAGACATAGATATCCTTGCCACTGCCACAAGGCCTGATGAGATAGTGGCCGCGTTTGTGCGCATGCCAATGGTAGAGGAGGTGCTGAGCAGGGGTCCTACCAAGGCCAGTGTCATTGTTAAGGAGACGATTCAGGTTGATCTACGAATCGTGGAGCATAGATCCTACGGCACAGTGCTTCAGTATTTTACCGGCTCAAAAGAGCACAATGTACTGCTGCGCCAGTTGGCACTTGATCGCGGCTATTCCCTGAGCGAGTACTCGCTCAAGCGCCTCTCCGACGGTCAGGACCTTTTCTTCGACAGGGAGGAGGATGTTTATGCTCACTTAGGGCTACAGTACATCCCTCCGGAGATGAGGGAGGACAGGGGCGAGATCGAGGCTGCGAGGCAGGGCAGGTTGCCTGAGCTTGTTTCGCTAATGGAT
>MVQH01000014.1 GCA_002067755.1 Methanosaeta sp. PtaB.Bin018 | reverse complement strand
AGAGAGCTTTGGTTGCGGTAGGGCATCAGATACTAATTGCGGTTTATAGAACTCTCAAGACTGGTGAACCTTTCGTTGATCAGGGAGCTGAGGCTGTATACCAGCGTAATCTAGAGGCAAGACAGCAGTCCGCAATCCGATTACTGGAGAGATCAGGATATACTGTGGCTAAGGCCTCTGCTTAGATTAGGAGAATTTTCATACCAAATGAACATAAAAAGAGAGAAATTCAAGGAAAATCGATAGTATTCGAACATAAAAGCTAAAAAATTAAAAAAAAGAATTGATCTCAAGAAGAATGAAGTTTTAAAGCAAGGTTTTTAAGAATCCTCCAAGAGTTATATTCATTAATATCAATTCGTCATATGCCGTATATTGTGTCGGCAGTAAAGATGCCTGTGGTGATAAAAGTGAATCTGAGAACCGACTTAAGTTGCCCTTCGAAGCCGTTAAAGACGCTGCCCTTCAGGACGTTCTTCGTTCCCATTGTATTAGCGTTAGCCGTGCTCTGCGTTTCTGTTTCAGCGCAGGAGAGTGTAATAGATATCGCTTCTGAAGATAGCTATGAAGAAGCGATAAAGGCCTATGATGAGATCCTACAAGCGGACCCAGAAAATACCGATGCATGGATGAATAAGGCCTTTGCCCTTCGATGCTTGAAGCGATATAATGAATCCATTGAAGCCTATGATAAGGCAATTGAAACAATTCCCAACAACTCCACTAAGAATATCTCTCAAGCCGGGGAGATGAAAGGCTTTGTCCTGCGCGAGTGCGACAGGCAGGAAGAGGCAGTGAGAGCCTATGAAAAGGTCATCGAGCTGGACCCTATGAACACTGATGCCCGGGTGAAAAAGGCCGGTGCTTTGCAGAAGCTCGGGAAACAGAATGAGGCAAATGAAACGCTCATTGAGGCAATGTTTATAATAAAAACCAATAGCCTCCCCTCAAACTGGAGAAGACTGATTACGCCTGCAACTCATGAGAACACAACCGGGTATTGGCTAAACCAGGCCAAAGATCTTGGCCACAAGGGCCTTCATGAAGAGGCTCTTATGGCATACGATAAAGCCCTGAGGCTGGACCCCAATAATGTGACTGCATTTCTGCGAAAAGCATCAGACCTCTCCAGCATGGGCAGAGAGAGCGATGGCCTCCTAGCATATGAGAAGGCGCTTGCTATCGCTGAAGAAGAGCTTAAGGAAAATCCGAAGGATGCAAAAGCATGGCAGAACAAGGCCATAGCTCTGAGCGGCCTTGGCAGGCAAAAGGAGGTCAAGCAGGCTTATAGCGAGGCTTTGTCCGCCTACAACGAGAGCCTCATGAAAGACCCAGAGAACGCCCAACTCTGGAAGGGCAAGGCCGATACGCTGGCCAACCTGGGCCGGTGGAATGAGGCGCTGGAGGCTTACAACAGGGTAACGGAGATCAATCCCCAGGATTACCAGGCCTGGGGTAGGAAGGGCGAGTTTCTCGGCCTGACGGGAAGATATAATGAATCCCTGGAGGCTCTGGACAGGGCCATTGAGCTTATTCCGGCCGGCATTGATGAAGATGCACAGGCCTGGAACCTTGGCAAGGTGTCAGTTCTCCACAGCGCAGGCCGAATAGATGATGCTCTGTTAGTTCTTAATAAGGTCACAGAATATTATCCTCAGAATAAAAGGGCCTGGAGCCAAAAAGGAAATGATCTGGCGAAGCTGGGCAGGTTCAACGAATCCTTAGCGGCTTACTCCGAAGCCCTCAAGCTGGATCCAAAGGATGCCGATGTCTGGAGCAGCAAGGCCCGCCAGCTTGCGGAGATCAATATGTACAATGAATCACTGCAGGCCTATGATGAGGCCATCCGGCTGATGTTCGACAAGGGTGGCAAGGATCTAGCAGAGGTATGGATGGACAAGGGGGAACTCCTGAACAAGATTGGCCGGAGAGACAATGCCACAGAAGCCTTCCAGAAGGCCGTTGAGATATTTAACGAGACCCTGCGGAGCAATCCCAAAGATGCAAAAGTCTGGCTGGAAAGGGGCAGTGTGCTGCATAAGCTTGGCGAATACGATGCTGCTTTGGAGTCCTATGATGGGGCCGTCAAGAGCGCCACATCGAATATACAGGGAAGGATATCGGCTGCAAAGGCCTGGATAGGAATAGGCGACGCCTTACATGCTTTGGGCAAGAACCAGGAGGCTCTGGAGGCTTACGAGAGAGCGATAGGGATACATCCCGATTTCGGCGAAGCCTGGCAGGGCAAGAGTGAGGTCCAGAAGGCAGAAGGGGATGCTTACAATGCAAGTATATCGTTTTATGTGGCAGGGAGGTTGAAGTAAACTAAAGCCTCTTTTTCTTTTTCATTTCCTCCAGGGATTCGTCTCATCCTCCACGGACCCTCGGATCGAGCACCGCATAAAGGACGTCCGCCGTGAAGTTCGCCGCCAGCACGCAACACGCGATTACGAGGAAGCTGCCATGCAGCAGCGGATAGTCTCGAGCCAGCACGGCATCGTAGACGAGAGTTCCCATCCCTCCCCAGGAGAAGACTATCTCCACCAGCAGGGCTCCTGAGACCATGAAGCCGATGTCCAATGCGACCACAGTAACCAGGGGCAGCATGGCGTTTCTCAGCACATGGCGGAAGAGCACATCCCTCTCCTTCAGGCCCTTGGCCTGAGCGGTCAGCACAAAGCCCTCGCCCGAGACCTGAATCACTGAGCTTCTCATGATGAAATAGTTATAGGCAGCCCCAAAGAGCGTCAGGACGAAAACGGGAAGGGCCATATGCCAGAGGACATCTTTCAGCTTTTGCCATCCATCAAGCCCACCTGCCGTGATGCCGCTTAAGGGAAAGATTCCCAGGTAAAAGGCAAAGATGAGCACGAAGAGCATGGCCAGCCAGTAGTGGGGCATGGAGTAGACGAAGAGAAACAGCGAAGTTATGCCTGTATCCATCGAAGAGCTGCGCCGCCAGCCCGCAAGTGATCCCACAACGATTCCAAGAATTGCACCAAAAATTACAGAGGGAATCAACAGCACTAAGGTCCACTTCATCTTGTAGGCGATAACATCCCAGACCGGCTGAGAGTAGTGGAAAGAGTAGCCGAAGTTGCCATGCACCAGGTTATGCAGGTAAGAGAGGTACTGCTCTGGAAGCGGTCGGTCCAGGCCGAACTGGGCCTTCAGCTCTGCCACAAGCTCAGGCGAGCGGTAGTAGACCTCCTCTCCCAGAAGGCTGACGAAGGGGTCACCGGGCATCATCCTGGGGATGATGAAGATGAGGGTCACTATGATAAATAGGGAGACGGAGTATCGAATAGCCTGGCGGGCAATGTAGCCTGTGCGGTCAGCCATTATCCATTCAATCCTTCTGATACCAGATCATTCCGTCTTTGTATGTTCTTTTCACCCAGACACCATTCTCCCGTTTTACAAGACGACCAGTTGCAGCCAGGCGATCCATAAGCTTTTCCTCCAGCTCCGGCGTGAAGTCATAGCTGCTGCGAAGGATCTCCATCTGCATCTCCAGAGGAATCTGGTAGCGGCGGACCATGACCTCCACGTTGGCTGGATAGCCCATCTGGTGCAATACGTTGTAGAGGTAGATGTACTCCGGCTCGGGTTCTTTCTCACCGAAGACACCTTCGTAGACGTCGGCAAAGCCGTGGTCCACCAGGGCAACAAGGAAGAGGGCCCCTGTCGTCACGTCCAGCATCTTCTGCAGTGCAGGACGGATATCAGGCATATGGAAGCAATAGGCGGCGTTTACCAGGCTGTAACTCTCCAGTTCAGATCTATCAACGTCCTGCCAGCGCTTGTTAATGACCTCGATGTTCTCAAGGCCCTCACGATCAGCCAGCCTCATCAGCCGGGCGACCTGGCCTTTGGAGGGCTCCACCACGGTCACTTTCCGAGCCGCCTTGGCCAGCGGTATGGTGTAGGCCCCGGACCCAGCACCGATGTCCAGGACGGAGGAGTCGGGCCCGGCGAACCTCGCCATCCTGTCGAGGATGAGGCCGGGATAACCAGCAAGGCGGTCGTACTCCTCATTTCTGTCCGCCATCTTGTAGCTGTCCCAGAACTGCTCGCTCGTGATGCCTTTTTGTTTTAGCTTCTGAGTCCAGTGCGAACTTTCTCGGTAGCGCTTCCATTCTTCGAACCAATCGACGATCATGATCTGTGATCCTCCTCTCTAGCTCGCCAGAGGCGGATAGACAAATACTCCCTCTTTGGTCACGTTCCATTTGAGCTGTTTGTGGAACTTATCGATGAACTCCTGATGGATGGCCACAGGATCCATGTCCCTGAACAGATCCGGATAGAACCATTTGACCATGTAGGCTACAGAGATTATAAAGTCAGGATTATAAGTCACATCGAATGATATTACATGCACTCTGTTATCCTGTATCGCCTTGATTTTGGCCAGCTCCGGACGATTCCGGATCTCGTCCCATACCTTCTGCACATCGCCAGTGTCCGAGGTCTCATAGCCTGAGCTGATGTTTCCCCTGTTCCACCCAGCCATCTTAACTATGACCTGTGGGTCCTCTTTTACCACCCATTCAGCGTCCACCTCTACCCAGCCTGTGGCGCTGCCTGCGAGGTCTGCAGCCATGTTGCGTCCGCCAGCAAGCTCGATCTGGTAACCGGTGGCGCCATTGCTTGTGTGGGTCACATAAGGATCTGCAGTCTCGATGTAGACGCGAGCTCTCTGGTCATCGGGAAGCGAGTCAACCTTTCCCCGAACTTCATCAATTATTTCGTCACAGAAATCTATGTATTCCTGTGCTTCCTTCTCCTTTCCAAGAACAACGCCCAATGTCTTGATCTCTTTGAAGGTATTCCTGGCTTTGTAGAAGTCAAAGTGCAGTACTGTAATTCCCGGAAGCTTCTTGTCATCTATTTCCTGTGCGGCGTAAGCTATCACGAGATCGGGCTTCAAAGACAAAAGCGCCTCGTAATCAGCGTCCCATCCTCCTATTGTGGAAAGATTTCTGTATTCAGGGAAAAATGCCTTTTTCTCAAGGTTATTCTCTACGCCAATGACCTTATCCTCAGCTCCGAGTATTCTCAATGCATCGGCAGGCTCATTACCATAAACCGCAATTTTATTTACCGGCTCCTTTATAGTTACAGTTCTGTTGGCAGAATCAAGGATTGTGATCTCCTTTTCTGTGCCGTTTAAGATCTGCTCGATCTGCTCAATGTCCCCCTCATC
>MVQH01000013.1 GCA_002067755.1 Methanosaeta sp. PtaB.Bin018 | reverse complement strand
GCGATTTTGAACAAGAAGCTTGGAACTGACGCAAGGCCGAAGTACATGGAGAATCCAATCAAGAATTATGTGCCGCATACCCTTGCTGACACGACAAAGGCCGAGAAGGAGATAGGATTCAAGGCAACGACATCCCTTGATGCCGGACTGGATGCAATCATACGCCAGGCAAGTGCGAAGTGAATCCATCCGAAGCGGACAACCATCTAAACCCTAATGAGCAATGCGATCGTGAAGGGATTTTTCGCATGGCGGTTGCTGGCCAGACTGCCGGATGCTGAGATGTTGCGTTGGATTTTTTTTCATTCCATTTATTATTACAAATATAGAAAGAATTATTACTAAGATAATCATACTCTGAATGAGCCCTGTCTAAGGTATCAGGGAGATAGGAGGATGATATTTTGAGCAAAATCAGGATGAAATGCTTGCTTGCATGTGGCTTTTTACTGCTGCTTCTGGCCACAAGCATTCAGGCCGCAAGTGCTGCCGATCCCGTTGTTTTGAAAGCTGGACTTTCCAGCAGAGAATTCAAAATTATGAATGCTCTGGTGCGCCCATGGTACGAGAATGCCAATGAGTTCTACGGCACAACGCATGTGGGCCTGGCATACTTTGGTTCCGACCTGACGCCAAAGCCCCTTCTGGCAAGTAAATGGGAAATTGCGTCAGACGGCAGATCCATCAAGTTCTATCTGGCAAAGAATGCAACCTGGCACGATGGAGAGCCTGTGACAGCGAAGGATGTGAAGTTCACATACGAGTACTGGCGCGACAAACACCTCTACAGAGAAGGCATGTGGCTTAACCAGTATTTGGATAAGGTAGATGTGTTGGATGATCACACAGGCGAGATAAAACTGAAGGAGCCATATGCCTATTATGTGATCAAAGCACTTTTCCCGACAGTTTACCTGGTGCCTGAACATGTATGGAGGAGCGTGAATGAGACCTTGGCGTATGAAGGAAGCGACGCTATGGTCGGGGCCGGGCCGTTTATCTTCGAGAGATATGACAAAGACGCAGATGTCGCTTATCTCAAGGCCAATCCAAATTACTTCCTCGGCAAGCCCGCGTTTGATGTGATTGAGTGGAAGCATTTTCGCACAATGGACAGCATGCTGCTGGCTTTGAAGAGAGGCGAAATAGATGTGATTCTGGATGATGTGCTTCCCGAAGGCGTTCTTGCTCCATCGCTTCTGGGCGAAACAGGGGTCACAGTAGAGGTCGGTCCAAACCAGGGAATACAGTATCTTATCTTCAACTACAGAAAATATCCCATGAATGTGACTGACTTCAGGAAGGCAGTTTCGTATGCTGTAGATTATCAGGCCCTCGTCGATGCAGCAGAGGCAGGCTACGGGGAAGTGCCTGGGGCAGGCCTAATTCCTTCAAGCGTTGCAGAGTATCGTCCGGATATTCCAAAGCTTGAATACAATCTCACCAAAGCAAATGAGATTCTCGACTCGCTGGAGTATCTCGATACAGATGGAGATGGAATAAGAAACCTGCCCAACGGAAAAGACCTGAGCATACAGCTATTTGCATGGCCAGGAGAGCCAAAGGATGAGAGAATTGCAGAGATGATATGCTACGGCCTCAAGAAGGTCGGAATCGATGCCCAGCCGCTCATAACCGAGGATGCCACTGCCCAAAGGATCGTCTATGAAAACAAGAGCTTCGACATGAGGGTGGAGAGCCACGATCCTTACATGATGGCCCTGTCTTTCGGACTAATAGATCTGGTGCCCGTTCAGTATGGTACGTGGGACGATCCAAGGCTGATGGAGCTATACAACAGCACCATGTCCGCAAAGAGTTCGGCTGAGCTGAAAAGCGCAGTATCAGACCTTCAGGACTACTATGCAAAGGAGATGCCTGCCATAGCTTTGATCTGGCAGAAATCCATCTACCCATACCGCAGCGATAGGTTTGAGGGGTGGATACCGCTTCAAGGATATGGACTTACCAGCTACCAGTCCTGGTTTGCGGTTAAGCCCGCGGGAAAATAGAGCCATAATTGCCCACACATTTTTTCCTCATTTGGCGATAGATTATTTTCTAATGAAGGGAGCCACAGTGTTATGATTGATTGGAATTGTATCTGGAGGGACGCATTCCTGGCCTCCCGGCTGACATGCGACAACTACTACGATCATGAGGAGAGAGCGAAGAGCTATGATGCGTCCGAGAATATTTGGATCGATGGGCGGAATAGGGCTGCAGCATTGAGTCCCGATCCGTCCTGGTCTGTGCTGGACATCGGATCAGGCCCTGGAATTCTGACGGTTCCACTGGCACATCGGGTGAGAAGGGTCACGGCAATTGAGCCCTCCAGGCCCATGATACGCTGCCTGGAGAGGCACCTGACGGAGGAGAAGCTCTCCAACGTAACCATAGTCAACTCTCGATGGGAGGATGTCTCTGCGGAGGACCTTGAGCCCCACGATCTGGTCATTGCATCCTACTCTTTGAACTTCCCTGAAATCCGGGAGGCTCTGCTGAAGATGAATCGTCTGGCAAAGAAAAAGGTTGTCCTTTACTGGTTTGCAGGAATTGCAAACTGGGAGAAAATTCGCAGTGAGCTTTTTTTTAAGATCCATGGAAGACAGTTAGCTCATTTTCCCAAATGCAATGTCCTCTACAACCTTCTCTATGACCTGGGACTTTATCCTAACGTTGAAGTTCTGCATGGGACCTCCTTTCCCAAAGAGTATGCCAGCTACGACGATGCTCTCTTCTATCTCAAGAGCACCCTCAACCTCTTCGATGAAGATCATGATGAGATGCTGCACAAATACATAGAGGATCGCTGGAGAAGAGGCGACGGCAGCCTGTTCATGGACGACAGGACTACATACGTGAAGCTCTCATGGAAGCCAAAAGAACGTTGAACTGCACAATGATGGCCCAAGGCACATTATACAGGGTGGCTGAGCTGGCAAGGATCATATAGCTTTTAATATTAATATTTTTAATAATATTATTTATTGCTATAATACCAGAAACTATTATTACCTTGAGCTTCAATCGCATCCAAATCATTGGACGCTTCATGAGAGGGGCGATCTGGAAAAGGAGGATGATGCAATTGAGAAGTAGAATCACTTTGGGGATGCTGCTTGCATGCGGCTTGGCGGCCTTGCTCGTGCTGATGACATCGTTGGCCGCAGGGGCAGCTGAGAATGGAGATGTCCTGCGGCTTGGACTGCAGAGCGACAAGTTCACGCAGATGAATGCTTTCGTTCTTCCCTGGGGAAATGGTGCTGTATTTGGAATGACACACATTCCCCTTGCTACCTTCAAGCCAGACTTGGGCATTGGGCCATGTCTTGCGGAAAGTTGGGAGACGTCTCCTGATGGAAAGTCGATCAAATTCCATCTTGTGAAGAACGCAACCTGGCATGATGGGATGCCCGTGACAGCTGATGATGTGGCATTTTCGTTTGAATACTGGAAGAAGATAGACAAATCGGATGCCCGGGGAAATTGGTATGGCAGCTACCTGGATCATGCAAAAGCAATTGATGGCAGCACAGTTGAGCTCGTTTTTAATGAGTCGGTGGCAGCAGTAACTCTGGCCTCCCAGATCCCCATCACATACATCGTCCCTGAGCATGTTTGGAAAGATGTAAAGAAGCCCAAGGAGTACAATGGGACGGATGCACTGGTTGGATGCGGTCCTTTTATCTTTGAGAAATTCGACAGCGACGCCCAGATAGCTTACCTCAAAGCCAATCCCAATTATTTTGCTGGTAAGCCATCTGTCGATGCGATTGAGTGGCGTTATTACAGATCATTAGATACACTTCTCTTAGCATTGAAGAAAGGAGAGATCGATGCCAAGGCGGACTACTACCAGCCGGTCTCGGGGATTTATGCAGCCGACCTGGTGAAGGCCGACGACATCGATCTCATCATTGTGCCAGATATCGGCGTTCCCCTTCATCTTGTCTTCGGGTTCAAGCAATATCCGACAAACACGACTGCATTCAGACAGGCTGTATCCTATGCAATCGACTATCAGGCCCTGAAGGAGATGATCGCTGCGGGCTACGGAGAGATCCCCGGCAAAGGCTACAGCTCTCCGGCATTGCCCGGCTTTGATTCCGATCTGCCTAGGCGGGAGTACAACGCCACAAAGGCCAAAGATCTTCTGAACCAATCGGGCTTCCTTGACAGGGATGGCGATGGCCTGCGTGAGGCCCCAGACGGAAGTCGGCTGAGAATGCCCATCACTCCTGACACAAAGCCCCAGTATGTGAGGGCAGCGGAGGTCATATCCCAGAATCTCCATAAAGTCGGCCTGGATGTCTATGTCGAGTCCCTGAGCAGCGATGCCTTGAGGAAGAAGCTGTGGACTGACAGGGACTACTTCATGGCTGTCAGATACTCTACGCCATATGCCAATCTGGCAGGAGATACGGCTGCCGAGTACTATGTGGATCTGCCGGGAATGTTCGGCACGTCCACAGATCCGAAGATCCTTGAGATCGTAAATGAAGCGATCAGATCCAAGGACATGGATGAGCTGAGCCAAAACCGCAAGGCAATTCAGCAATACGTCGCCCGCGAGCAGCCCATCATCGCTCTCATCTGGGGAGATGCCATCTACCCCGTGCGCACAGACCGCTGGGAGGGCTGGACGCCCATGTACGGCTACGGGCCGGTGAACTATTGGTCCTGGTTCAGCCTGAGGCCTGTGGAGAACTAAAGAATTTACTGATTTTATTTTTTTTATAATTTATTACTTTATTAGTAAAGTTTATGACTTAGTAATATTATCTTTTAATGCCCAACTCTTAAGAGCGCGGCTGCAGGTGATGAGATGAAAAGAGGATTTAAAGTAGTGTCTATGCTGATGCTCTGTTTTTCGATGGCTGTGATCCTTGGAGCAGCATCAGATTATACCTTAGGCGTCTTTGGGAACGCAAACATGGACGATCAGATCGATGAGCAGGACATAGCTTTTGTGCAGGACGTCATCAGCGGAGCGAAGTCTGCCACAAGCCTGACCGATGCGAACTACGACGGCAAGATCGATGAGGGGGACATTGAGCAGATCGAGCAGATCTTAAACGGCACAGAAAAGGAGATCACAATCCTTGATTCTGCC
>MVQH01000012.1 GCA_002067755.1 Methanosaeta sp. PtaB.Bin018 | reverse complement strand
AGGTCTGCATGAGGACCGATCCGCAATGCAGCAGCTCTCCCTGGCAGAAGGTCCCATAAATTTTGAAATCAGGCCGCTGCCATGCTGGGGTAATGCACGCCCCACATATCCACGTTGTATTGATCTATGGTCTGGTTCATGTCCACGTCCTTGAATTTATCTGGATGCAGATCCTTTGCAATATGCAGCAGGGCCAGCGGCATCCTGGGAGAGAATGCATCGAAGAGGTACGGATTTTCTATCTCATAGACCCTCTTGTTCTTAACGGCATTGATGTCCCTCCAGCCCTTGAAATCGTCTCCCGTTAGGATGTCTTTTGGATCCAGTTTCTCGTTGTACCACATGTAAATGACGTCAGGATTAAGCTTGATCAGCGTCTCCTGGTCTATCACGGGGTGCTCCATCTTTTGAGCGTCATCTCCTGCGAGGCTCATGACGTTTTCTCCACCGGCTTTTTCGATCACATCGTTCATGCCGCTATTGACGCTCGCAGTGCCATACACATCAGTCCACATCCAGAAGACCTTGGGCTTCTCGCTGGCCGCAATCTTGTCTGTCACATTGGTGGTCATCTCCAGATAGCGTTGCATGATCTTCTTTACCTCCGCGGCCCTCTCCTTGTTGCCGGATATCTCTCCCATGGTATCGACCTGCCGGAAGACATCATCTAAGGAGGTAACGTAAATCGCGAATGTGGGCACTTTCAGGGTATCGTTTATGGCCTTCAGATTGGGGTCCTCTGACGAAGATGCCCAGAGAACGACAAGGTCTGGGTTGGCCTTGGCAAGGGACTCAAGATTTATCTGGTCGCCTGTGATGTTGACGGTGAGCTTCTTCTCAAAGTCTGGATCGACTACGGGAAAGATGTCCTCCTTCAGCTTTCTCATCCACTTATCGTCCTTTAGGGCGGCCAAATTCTTGGGATCTCCGACTGCATAATATGTCTTGAGGGCATTTTCCATCGTAAAGACGACCCGCTCGCACGGGGCCTCAAAGGTCACATCCCTTCCCAGGTCGTCCTTCATCGTTATCTTCTCTTTTGCAGATACAGATGTTGCCGCCAGCATCAGGCATAATGCAGTGGCCAGCAACAAAAAAGCAAATCGTCTCATCAACTAATCCTCCGTTTTTTTACAGACTAAACCCGTGTCCAGACTTGCCAAAATAAAAATAGAAAAGCCCTGGATGCTTCTTCAGGGCTTGTACTGGTATTTCGCCGTTGGGAACTGCGCCATTGTGGTGTTCCACTTCGGCTGGTACGTCTTGATGGACTCATTTCGGCAGGTGCAGTCGAAGATGCCCTTCTGAGAGCCGCGCTCTTTGTCGAAGTTATAGGAAGGAATGTCGAAGAAGCCTCCCATGCAGCATGGCAGCCAGTCTTCCATCCAGGGGGGTCCGTACTTCACGATATCGATCTTCATTGTCTTCTGAACGCTGAAGTCTCCTATGTAGTCGGTATCGATCATGATTATCGGATCCTTTATGCCCTGCTTATAACCGTTCTTGCTCTTCCTGGCTTCGCCGGCCCCGAATGTTGGCACATTCGCCTTATACATGGGCATGCCCAAGAACTCGCCGACGTGCAGAGTACCCTGTGTCACCTCGTCATCGATCTTCATGCTGATCGAGCCCTTGCCGCTTGCGGTGGCCGTGGGAGCAGTGCAGTTCAGATCGATTGCAATGTCGCCCTTCAAAGCCCGCGCATACTCAACCTGCCGGTGCATCGATGCAGACTCCTGGTAGCTGTTGGCGATGTTCTTGTCCTTGATGAGCGAGTTGTAGATCACTGGATGTGCAGCATAATAGCCCGTTCCATAGGCAAAGGCTGTCGGAGACTGGACATTGTCATACTGCCTGGTGTAAGTGATGGCGCTGTTTGGACCGGCATTGCCTTTTGTCCATGCCCCTGTTGTGTAATCTATCCAATAGATTGTGTTAGATGTGGTCTTCTGCTCATCATACAGTATATCGGCAAAGTCCATGGAACCGCTCCCATGATTGTACTCGAGCATGGAGAGGTTGTTGGTGTTGACTTTCACATATTCCATGACATATCCTGTCCCTGTGACGTCGCTGGTCACATCGTTCCTGTGCTTCACAGCCTCTTGTCCAGGGTTGAAGTCAAAAGTTCCGGCCAATGAACTGCCAATAATTGCCAGAAGCAAAATTAGTACTGATCCTATTCTGATAGTTAGATGTCCCATTTCAATCCCTCATCTGCATTTACAGATACATCTGGTTCAAATTGCACTTAGTAATATTTAATCCTTTTCCGGTATTAATTAATAAAATTAACAAAATTTTTTTATTTAGCGTTTCTGTGTTGACAAACGCGACCGGAATAACAATCTCCGGTGCATATCAGTATGAAGAAGTAAATTATGTTAAATCAGTATCCGATGGCATCCTGATCCCCGAGTTGTAGAGCGCGACATCTGCTAATATTAATATTCGATATTCTTTAGTTATTTAATCATACTAAATAGATAAGTTTATAACCATGTAGGATGAAACGTACATATACTCCATCAAGCGAAAAGGACAGATGTGAAACGGGGAGGCGCATCTGTTCTTGGATTTATTTTTGGCTTTATGCAGCACAATACGATCTTAGATATTACTCTTTGATATTACTGCAATAATTCTCCATGGTGAGACGCGATTCGCCAACTTCATATTGATCTAATAGCAGGATACAATTGATCTGTGGCCGCCTGGCCTCACAGCGAAGTGGAATGAGATGTCGACCAAGATAAATCCAAATCGAGTAAAAATGCCAAAGCAGAGCCCCAAAGAGCGGAGGAGTAACTTCCAGGAGGTAGCTTTGGGCTACTCCAGGCAGCAGGCAGAAGAAGAGGCTAGCAGATGCATTCAATGCAAGAGGCCCAAGTGCGTGCAAGGATGTCCAGTGGGCGTGGAGATCCCGGCATTCATTCGCGCCCTGCGCGAGCAGGATATGCTCGAGGCTGTGCTGGCCTTGAAGCGAAAGAACAGCCTTCCAGGCGTTTGCGGTCGTGTCTGTCCCCAGGAGGTGCAGTGCGAGAAGGCCTGTGTGCTGGGAAAGAGGGGAGCACCTGTGGCCATAGGCAGGCTGGAGCGCTATGTGGCCGATTGGGAGAGGGCCCAGGAGAGGTGCATCAGATGCGAGACTCTCCCTCCGACCGGCAAGAAGGTGGCAGTCGTAGGCTCTGGCCCTGCAGGCCTCACATGCGCCGCAGACCTTGCCAGGATGGGCCATCAGGTCAGCATCTTCGAAGCACTTCACAAGGCAGGCGGTGTTCTGGTCTACGGCATCCCTGAGTTCAGGCTGCCGAAAAGCATAGTTGAGTCTGAGGTGGACTACGTCTGCTCCATTGGAGCCGAACTGAAACTGGACGCTGTTGTGGGCAGACAGGTTGGTGTGAAGGAGCTCTTGCAAGATGGCTACGATGCAGTGTTCCTGGGAATTGGAGCTGGCGCGCCGCGCTTTCTCGGTGTGCCAGGCGAGAGCCTGGCCGGGATTTACTCAGCCAACGAATACCTAACGCGCGTCAACCTCATGAAGGCCTACAAATTCCCTGAGTACGACACGCCCGTTCGAAGGGGAAAGAAGGTGGTAGTGGTGGGCGGCGGCAACGTGGCAATGGATGCTGCTCGCTGCGCTCTGCGCCTGGGCGCAGATGAGGTTCACGTCGTCTACCGCCGCTCCAGAGAGGAGATGCCCGCCAGGCTTGAGGAGGTTGAGAATGCGATGGAGGAGGGCATAGTATTCGACTTCCTGACCAACCCAACGAGATTTTTGGGCGACGAGCGGGGGATGGTCAAGGCCATGGAGGTAGTGGAAATGGAGCTTGGCGAGCCGGATGCCTCTGGGCGGCGCAGCCCGAAGGCAAAGAAGGGCTCGGAGAGCGTCGTCGATGTGGACACTGTCATCATCGCAGTGGGCACTATGCCAAACCCGCTGATCGCCAGCCTCACACCTGAGCTGAAGACGACCAGATCGGGCACACTGGTCGTTGACGAGCGCTATCGCACGAGCATGGAGGGGGTCTGGGCCGGAGGTGACATCACAAGCGGCGGTGCCACAGTGATCTCTGCGATGGGCGCAGGAAAGGCGGCTGCCAGAGATATCGATGAATGGCTGAGAAGAGGAAAAGATAGTGGGAGCGCGTGGTGCGACGCGGGCGCTTGAATCTTCACTCCACAGTCACGCACTTTGCCAGGTTCCTCGGCTTGTCGATGGGCAGGCCGAGCTTGTTGGCGGTGTAGTAGGCCAGGAGCTGCACGGCGACGGTTGCCAGCACTGCGGAGAATACAGGCCTTGTCTCTGGCAGCTCGACCACAATGCTCGCAATCTTTCCGATGTCCGGATCGCCCTCAGTTGCCAGCGCAATGACATCAGCCCCTCGGGCCCTGACCTCCTTGATATTTGACTGAATCTTCTTTCCGCAGGTGGCAAGCGCCACGACTGGCGTCTTTTCTGATATCAGGGCAAGTGGCCCATGCTTCAGCTCTCCTCCGGCATAGCCCTCTGAAGGGATATATGCGATCTCCTTCATCTTCAGGGCGCCCTCCAGGGAGATCGGATAAAGGTAATCCCGCCCGATGAAGAAGTAGCATCCAGCCCCAGCGTATGTCTCAGCAATCTCGCGGAGCGTCTCTCTCTTCTCCAAGACCCTCTGCACCAGGCCCGGAAGCCTTGTGAGCTCTATGAGCATCTTCCTGGCCTGGTCTGGCGTCAAACGGCCGCGAGCCCTGCCAAGGCGTATGGCAAGCAATATGAGCGCCACAAGCTGCGCTGTGAAGGTCTTGGTAGCAGCCACTCCGATCTCCGGCCCGCAGCGAGTGTAGATAGTGCTCCCAACAAGCTCAGTCACAGTCGAGCCCACGACGTTGGTTATCGCCAGGCTTTCAAGGCCGCAGGTCTTGGCCTTCTTGAGGGCCAGAAGAGTGTCTGCGGTCTCTCCCGACTGAGTGATGCCCAGGAGCAAGGTTCTGGGGCGCACCTGGAGCTGCTGGAACTCTGACGCTACCTCCACATCCACAGGCAGGCCAGCAGCACGGGCAAAGAGATACTTGGCGAGCAGCCCTGCGTGGTAGGAGGTGCCGCAGGCTATGATGACAACGCGCTCCAGC
>MVQH01000011.1 GCA_002067755.1 Methanosaeta sp. PtaB.Bin018 | reverse complement strand
CGATCCCGTGTTTACCGTCGAGACAGGGGTATTCTTACCAGTTATCACAGGGGTTGCGCTGCCCTTTGCGTCCTGACCTGGGTTATTCAAGCTGTCATCAGATACAACAGACGACACCGCAAATAAGACCAAAATGAGAATGCAGGACACATATCTTCGATAGTTCATTTCTGGCACACCAATCCACCGTATTTCCTGGTGGAACATAAATCTGGCGCTATACCATCAAACATATAATTTAATGCCCAAAAAAGTTCTTACCAAGATCACTTGAAACTCACCTTTCAAGAATAGAGCGGTGAGCTGCTCTGAACTTGGGGTCCCGCATCTGGCAGGAGCATCTTTTTGTGAACCATCCATACCGCCGCATGTCCTTCCAGATCTCTTGCAGGCTCCTCTCCTTGATGTTCCCAAATCCCAGAGGCATGTATGCACAGGGCAGAGCGTCTCCGGCGCAATCAACGTGAATCCACCTGCGCCCTGCAAAGCACCCGAACATCTGTGGGCTGAGAAGATAAGGCAAGGCAGTCACCCTAGGGCCATCAGATCGGTTCTTCTCTTTGTGGAAGCGTTCCAGCTTCCCGACATCCTCATAGGTTAGCACCTCGTCTTCATGTGAGGACCAGCGGCCCACAGCCACGATCTCATAAAGGGAGAGCTCATGCACCCCCAGCTCCGAGGCAAGGGCAAAAGCCTCATCGAGATGGTCGATGTTTTGGGGCGATGTAACCATGAACATGTCGACTAGCAGGCCTGCCTCAAGAGCATTTTCGATGCCCGAAAGCGCATCTTTGAAGGCGCCCTGGCGGCCCCTCACCCGGTCGTGCTCATCTTCATGGGGGCTGTCGATGCTGACCCGCACAGCATAAAGTCCGGCCTGTTTGAGCTGGCGAGCCATCAGGGGCGTGAGGTTGTATCCACTGGTGAAGGAGGTCGCGATGGCCCTCTGATCCACAGACGATATGAGCTCAGGAAGGTCTTTGCGCAGCATGGGCTCGCCTCCATCGAAAGTGATGAGATATGACCCCATCTCCAGGGCTTCGCCAATTGACCTTTTGATGACATCGCCATCCAGAATATCTCCCTGACGCGATGGGGCACTGCAGTGAATGCAGTCGTTGGGGCACGCCCTCATGACCGCAACAGAGAACTGATCTGGAACTGGGCGATGGGTCATGGCCCCAACCTGAGCTGAGAGCATGCGATCGAAGGCGGTGCTTGGTGCTGGTGGGATCCATGTGGAGAATATGAACCTATCCGGGCCGGATCTGATTGGCTTCTCGCCCGCAAAGATCTTGTTTATACGATCGATCACGGGCCCGGCCAGCGGAGACAGAGGGCCTCTGGAAGTCAGACGAATGCCTCGACCATCAGAGGACGCCTCGATCTTCAGCAGAGGCTTTTTAGCGATCTGCATCTCTGCAGTCCCCTGTGCGTCATCTCATCGACGATGCTCTCCAGGCGAGCTATCATATCTGCTCTGGCAGACGACCTGCCAAGGGCCCTCTTGGCCTCAACGCTGTGCTCCTCGATGACATTTATGCACATCTGTCGCACTGCATCTTCGGGATGCTGGCCGGCGTAGATCTTTGGCAGGGTGATGGACGTCTTTTTGGACTGCTTCCCTTGATCCAGACCCAGATACTCCTCCAGATCATCCAGAATCTGGTAGCCTAGCCCGAGGTGCAGTCCGTAGCTCTCGAATGCTGCCAAATCCGCAGAGCTTGCCCCAGCTATCAGGCCGCCGATCTTGGCCGATGCAGAGAAGAGCGAAGCCGTCTTCCTGCAGATGCATTGATGGTATTCTTCAGGAGAGCATGTCCTGGAGAGGTCTTGCATCTCGCCCTCAGACATGTTCATGCAGGCCGTGGCAAAAGAGCTGATCGCAGACTGGCTGTAATGCGATATAAGCTCGATCGACTTGGATATGAGATAGTCACCAGCAAGAAGCGCAGCCTCAGGTCCAAACCGCTCCAGAGTGCTGGGAGAGCCCCTTCTTTCTACGCCAAGGTCAAGGATATCATCATGAACCAGAGATGCTGCATGGACAAGCTCAATTGCCAGCGCCGCATTCATCGCCTGATGTGCAGTCCCTCCCAAAGCCTCTGCAGAGAATAAAAGGATCAGCGGCCGTACCCTTTTTCCAGGGGCGGAGAGGACATAGCCGATGACCTCTCCAAGGTCGGACTCGGGAAGGCTTCTCACCAGTTCTGCAAGCTCCTTGTTGATCTTATGGTACTCATCCCAGCCGGAGAACATCGATTAGGGGTACTGAAGGCCTGGCTATTTAGCTTTTGCTAAATACAATTCACAGCAACCTGGCAGACTCAATCTTTGCGCATCTTCCTGCAACCACTTTGTAGCCCTCATTGTCCAGCTTTTTTATAGTTTCAGGGCTTTCGGTGCCTGGCTGCATCCAGAAGACCTCAAAGCCCTTCTCCTTTGCCTCCTCTGCAAGAGAAGGCACGGCGGATGGCCTTCTGAAGACGTCCACGATATCGATCTTATCGGGAATGTCGCGAATCGAGGCGTAGACCTTCTCTCCCAGGATGGTTCTGCCTTCATAATTTGGGTTTACAAAGTAGAGCTTGAAGCCGCGGCTCAAAAGGGCATCTGAGACAAAGTAGCTGGGCTTGTAAGGATCGGGCGAGATGCCGACTACGCAAATCGTGCGGCAGCTCTGAAGGGCGCTCTTCAGGTCTTTATCTTCTCGAAGTACAGGCATGAATATTTATATGTCATTTCTTGGAATATAAAGTGACTTCCTGCCAGTCAACTCTTCTTGTATCCTTGAAACCGTCTATCTTCTCACTAGCTCCTGATAATCAGAACCTCTGAAATCGATGCCATATCAGCAAGCACTGCAGATATGATCCAAATTAATTTGAAGCAGATGGTTTCCTAGTCGACTCGCACTTTCTGGGCATTTATTACTACCAATTTAGGCAGGTGAACCTCAAGTATGCCGTCCTTGAAGCTGGCCTTGATCTGCTCTGGTTTGACCTCTACTGGCAGCTTGAGGTCCCGCTTCTGGCCGATGGGGCTGATCTCCCTGCGCAGATATTTTCCAGCTCTCGGGTTGGCCTTGGTCTCGACGTAAAGGCTGTCCTCCGTAGCCCTAAGGTCGATGTTCTCTTTGCTCGCGCCTGGCAGAGCCACAAGGGCGATCAGCTCCTCATCGGTATCCAGAAGATCGACGGCTGCCCAATCATAGCCCTTGGACTCGCCTACATCGCAGGTCATCTCTCCCAAGATCTTTCTGGCTACCTGGCTGGCCTGGCTGGACATCCTGGCAGCCTCGACTGCTGCCTTGCCGATCATGCGTTCCAGATCGCTAGTGCCTGTGGAATCGGATTTCATGCTCAATGATAAGGCATTGTTCTCATAAAACCCTTTGCATCCTCAGGAGTCGGCCAAAGCCGGGACTGACCGCTAGATCTCCATCATAAACCACAGTGCCCCTGACCAGGGTCATTTGAGGAAATATGGCCTCCAATCCTTCATAAGGCGTCCAATCAGCGCGGCTGTGCAGATGATCGGCGTTTATCTTATTGACGTTCTTGGTGTCCACTATCACCAGGTCCGCGTCCTTGCCAGGCTCGATGGCGCCCTTGCTTGCCAGCGAAAATATCCTCGCAGGTCTTGCAGCAGTTGCATCCACCAGTCGCTCGAGGCTGATGAGATTCCGTCTCACTGAAAAGAGCATCAAGGGCAGCATAGTCTCAACGCCCGGAACGCCTGCAGGCGCATCCCAGATGTCATCTCTCTTCTCCTCTGGCAGGTGAGGCGCGTGGTCAGAGGCCAGAGCATCGATAGTTCCATCACGCAGGCCTGCCCAAAGAGCGTCACAGTCCGCCTGGCCACGCAGCGGTGGATTCATCTTAAGAAAGGAGCCCTGTTGACGGTAGTCCTTTTCATTGAATAGAAGGTGGTGTGGGGCTACCTCACAGCTCACCCCTTTGCCGCTCATCTTTGCCGTCCTCACGAGATCCAATCCCAGCCCGGTGCTGAGGTGGCAGATGTGCAGCCGCTCCGACCATTCCAGCACTTTTTCGATAGCTTTGGCCTCAGCCAGAGCAGGCCTGGCCATGGAGTAAACCTGTGGATCATGCGAGCTCTTCAAAGGCTCTGTCTTCTCCCTGACCACTGAGCCGTCCTCGGCATGGACAGTTGCCAGCATTCCTGCCTTTCGGATCTCCTCCAGGACAATTTTTAGCTCCTCGTCGCTCTGCTCGTAGGTGAATATCTCGCCTATGGCCGCAGCCCCGGCCCCTGCCAGCTCCTCGATCCTGCCTGGGCCCCCGTTGATGCAGAAGTCCACTACCGAGCGATTCCGGGCGAGGTCCAGCTTTATCTCAAATGATCTGGCGTCCAATGTCTCGGGGTCGGTGTTTGGCTGGTCCACAACCGCAGTCACTCCACCTGCTGCCGCTGACAGGGAGCCGCTCAGCCAGTCTTCCTTGTAGTCCTGCCCAGGTTCGCGGAAATGAACGTGGGCATCGATGGCACCCGGCAGCACCAGCATTCCCCTGGCATCGATCTTCTCGTCTGCCCTGTGGGAGCCGCCAAG
>MVQH01000010.1 GCA_002067755.1 Methanosaeta sp. PtaB.Bin018 | reverse complement strand
TTCAATTTTTGCCGGCATCTCCCTGGGCCTTTACATAGATGCCTGGTCTTCGGGTTTCCTCTTTGAGGGCGTGATCCTTCTATTCATGCTCTTGCAAAGCGTTGTGGATCACATAAAGGGAAGGAGCGTGGAGTATCTGGGCATCATAGGTGCCATAAACTTCTTCGTGGCAACTCTGCTGGTGCTCCCATTTGTGAAGCCATACTACGGTTTCAATCATTACTATTACTCTCTATTCCACCCTACAATTCTTCTGCTTGGCGTAGTTGCTGTCATTCTATTATCCATGCTGTCAGCGTTCCTTAAAGAAAAGGACTACAGCAAATGGTATTACCCAGGTGCGTTGGCGGTTTTAGTCATCTTTGGCACTTTGTTGCTGTACCTGGCACTCCCACAGTTCATAAATCCGCTGTTTGCAGGTCTCAATATCTTCCAGCAAAAGACTGGCGGGGCAGCGACCGTAGGTGAAGCGGCTCCATTAATTAGCTATCAGGGCGAGTTCTCATGGGCCAGCCTCATGTCCAATTTCCCGGGCTTTGGCAATATCGTCATTCTCTCTTCCTTCTTCCTGGCTCTGGTTGGCATGGCCCTGATCCTGGGGCGTTACATCAGGAGCCAGAGGCCGTCAGATCTTCTGCTTATCACCTGGTCGGTCATCCTCTTGGTCATGACATTAGCCCAGAACAGGTTCGCATACTACTATGGCGTGAACGTCGCCCTGCTAACGGGATATCTTGCCTTCTGGCTAATGCAAAGAGTCGGGATCAGAGAGCCAGATAGTGGAATCTTGGATACCAAGGATCCTGGGAAGTTCTTGATCTCCAATGTGAAGATCATAATATCGGCCATTGTGATCTTCGTGTTCCTGATATATCCGGCTCTGAGCACCAGCCTGAGCGTGGCTCATTGGGCAGTCGGCGGCCCTGAGTCGGACTGGATGACTTCCTGTGCGTGGCTTGAGAGTAATACGCCAAGCCCCGGAATGGATCTATATGAGAAGTATGAGCGTCCCGCCAGCGGTCAGTATAAGTACCCAGCAGCAGCCTATGGCATCATGTCCTGGTGGGATTATGGTCACCTGATCGAGACCATCGGCCACAGGATTCCAAATGCCAACCCATTCCAGCAGGGAATTGGCAGCGTCACGGCTGGGACCGCCGGATCCTCTCCTTTCTTCCTGGCTGAGAATGAGACGCAAGCAGAGAAGGTGCTGGCAAATCTGGATCTTAATCGCTCTAAATACATGAACACCAAGTATGTGATGATCGATCTGGACATGGCTACAGGCAAGTTCCATGCCATGGCCGCATGGAGCGGAATTCCTGCCTGGAAATACATTTCTGCAGTCTATCAGCCTCAAGGAGAGCAGCTTGTGCCTGTTCAGATCTATCTGGAGCATTACTTCAAGTCCATGACAGCTCGCATGTACTTCTTCGATGGAACTGAGGTAGCCGGCGGGGAGGGAGTGGGCCTGGCCTATCGGGGAATGCAGCTTGAGAGCGGTGCCGTGGTTCCTGTGCTGACGAAGTCTCCCAAGATCACGAGCAATTACTCTGAGCTGCAAGCGTTCGTCAATGAAAGCAGAAAGCAGGGAGATCTGGCTGAGATCGCAGCCACAAGTCCCACAAGTTCCCCCATCTCGCTCGATGCCCTGCAGCATTACAGGCTGGTTCACGAATCTGAGACTCCTGTGACCACCAGCGGCCAAAAGCGCGTCAAGACCTTCGAGCATGTGCCTGGCGCTGTGATCAAGGGAAAGGCACCGGCTGGAACCAAGGTTGTGGCTGCTGTAGCCATCATGACCAATGAGAACAGGGCCTTTGCATACCAGCAGTCCAACGTGAGCGACTCAAGTGGCGAGTTCACTCTGGTGCTTCCGTATTCCACTGAAGGGCCGCTGGCCAATGGCACGAACTTCGACACCAGGCCACTTGGGCCGTATCAGGTCACAGTGGGCGACAAGTCCTACGAGGTAAGAGTGCCCGAGGAGTATGTCCTCACAGGATCGGTCATAGAATTATGAAGCTGGAGGAGATGAGCTGGCCCGAGATCGAGGCAGGACTGCACAAGACGAAGACTGTGATCCTGCCGGTGGGCGCCACCGAGGAGCATGGCCCTCACCTTCCCGTCTTCACGGACACCATCCAGGCCGTCCGGGTGGCAGAGGCGGTTGCTGAGCGGCGCGACGTCTTCGTGGCGCCGGCGCTGCAATACGGTGTCTGCCGAAGCACCAGACGGTTTCCCGGCACCATCACTGTGAGCCATGATGCCCTGCGCATCTTCGCAAAGGACCTGTTGCTCTCCTTTCATGATAGCGGTTTTCAGGATGTCATGATCCTGACGGGCCACGCAGGAGGCCAGCACATGGCAGCTTTGGAGGAAGCCTGCCAGATGGCGGTAGAAGAGCGCGAGATTCATGTGAGCCTCGTCTCATTGTTCGACCTGATCGATCGCAAGGCCGTGGAGACCCCAGGAGATGGCCACTCTGGGGAGATTGAGACATCCCTCATGATGAAAATTCGAGGCGATCTGGTGTCCGGCAAGCCAGAAGGCCATTTTCCAAACAGGCCCAGGTTTCTGATCCAAAGAGATGTGCGTCACCTCATGGGCAACGGAATCATGGGCGACCCTGCCAGGGCCTCATTGGAGAAGGGAGAGGCCTTCTTTGAGATGGCTGTGCAGGGCGTCATCGGGGCTCTTGAGGAGTTGCAGTCCTTTTCCAAACACCCATGCGCAGGTTCGACAGGTTTATAAATGATCAATCTAACCCCCAAAAACGTGCCTGAAAAGACTGCCCGAGCATCCTTTGTGAACCACAGCGTCAGGCTCCTGAAGCCAGGAAGGTTAGCTTCGGGCATCTTCGGACATCTAGTCTTTTCTTTCTTTTGATTGCCGGGCGAATAGAAAATGGCAATTGCTCCAAATCTCGCCCGGCTGTAGGAGGATAACATGTTATCGGAAAGCGATGCCAGAGTTCTAAGAGCGATATCTGATGGACTTAATGATCCCGAGATCATCGCCCAAAAACTGAATATGAAGGTTGAGGCGGTTCGGGCCTCTGCTGACTCTCTAGCTGAAAGCGGATTGGTAAAGATCAAGAAGTCAGTGCAGGAGATCTTTTCCCTCACAGCAGAAGGGCAAAGATACGGGAACGAGGGGCTTCCAGAGAGGAGGCTTCTGCAGGAGATAGCCTCGGGCAAGCCCATGTCTGAGCTGAAGGACCCGAACATCAAGATCGGACTTGGCTGGCTGCGCAAAAAGGGTTGGGCTGCGATTCAGGGAGGCGTGATAAAACCCACGGGCTCTGCTGCCAGAGGCAAGGATGAGGAGGTCCTGGAGAGCCTTCTGGCTGGGCCTAAGAGCGGCGAGATGTTGGACCGCAGTGGTCTGGAAGCCCTAAAAAGCCGTGGGCTGGTATCTTCGAGCAAGACCAAAGAATGGCGGTACGAGGCGACCCCCGAGGGCAGAAGGGTCGCATCCGAGACCGGTGATGCCAAAGCTCAGTCATTGACGGTCATCACCTCCGGGATGATAAAAAGCGGAGATTGGGATGGAAACAACCTCAGATATAATGGCAGGCTTTATCATGCCCGCCCCTACGACGTTACACTCCCCGCAGACAGGATCTACCCGGGAAAGAAGCACCCCTACCAAAGGCTCATCGATCGCATGCGAGGGATAATGCTCGAGATGGGCTTTTCCGAGATCAAGGGCCAGGTCGTGCAGTCCAGCTTCTGGAACTTCGATGCTCTCTTCCAGCCTCAGGACCATCCTGCCCGGGAGATGCAGGACACATTTTACCTGGACAGCAAGGCTGAGATACCCGACTACTCCCGGGTCAAGGAGATGCACGAGCATGGCGGAGCAGTTGGATCGACGGGCTGGGGCGGCTGCTGGAGCCCCGAAGTTGCCCGCCAGGAGGTGCTGCGCACCCATACCACAGGGGTCACCATCAAGTATCTGGCAGAGCATCCTGTGCCGCCTGTCAAGGTCTTCGGCATAGATCGCGTCTACAGGCGCGAGGCCATAGACGCCACGCACACCCCAGAGTTCGAGCAGCTCGAAGGCGTCATCATGGACGAGGGCGTGAGCTTCCGACATCTTCTGGGCTTCTTGAAGGAGTTCTATCTCAAGATGGGCTTTGAGGAGGTTCGCTTCAGGCCAGGATACTTCCCGTACACTGAGCCGTCCGTCGAGCCTGAGGTGTTCATCGATGGCCTGGGCTGGGTGGAGCTAGGAGGCGCTGGCGTATTTCGCAAAGAGGTCACAGCGCCCTTTGGCATAGAGCAGCGCGTGCTGGCGTGGGGCTTGGGCGTCTCCCGCGTGGCCATGCTCAAGCTTGGCCTGAAGGACCTGCGACTGCTTTATCAATCGGACATTCAATGGCTTCGTGAGACGCCCCTGTCCATCGAGTCATAGAGGTCTAAGCATGCCGGTAGTCAGACTTTATTATGAGGATATGGAGAGGCTGATCGGAGCCTCTCGCGATACAATCATGAGCAGGATGGCCATGATGGGCGCAGACATT
>MVQH01000009.1 GCA_002067755.1 Methanosaeta sp. PtaB.Bin018 | reverse complement strand
GGTCTTCATGATGGAGGCAACCAGGATGGAGATGGCAGCAAATCCTCCCGAGACCAGAAATAGGATCAGAAATGCTGCTGCTATGTAAAATGGATTGGCTATGAATTTAACTCGTGGGATTGCGAAGGACGAAGCGGGAAGTCCCCATCCTTCAGGGTGGATCTCCCGGACTGCGAGTCCTGGGGAGTTGCGACGAAGTCGCAACAGGATGAAAGCGGAGTCCTTTGCCCCAATTACTTTTGTCCCGCGCAGAACAACTATATATCTCATCGTTCCCTCCACTTAACCAAGACATGATTCCATGCAGGCTTCAAGTGCTACTTGGATGATCGATCACTTCTCCCTCGGGGAGATTTTGGATTCGCCAGACGATTCCACAGAGTAGGGAGGGAACACCCCGAACCTGTCCGATGAGATCTGAACCTCCGCATCGCGAATCTGATGTAAGTTTGGGCCAATGAAACGGAAACCGAAAATTCCCGCGAAACGCGCCCCGATGCCAGAGGGCTATGACGGCGTAAAAGCGAAGAAGCAGCAGGGAAGCCCCGGCCTTTAGGCCGTGGGAGGAGTTCACCCCCCAGCAGTATGGCCACGGGGAATATTATCAGGGCCTGGACTACCGCTCGCACACCGGAGGCAACCGACCGGCCGATGACCGTGGCATAAATGGAGGTGGGTGCCACAAGAAGCCTCTTTAAAATTCCAGTCTCCCTCTCCCAGACGATTGTCAGGCCGTAGAATACAGAGACGAATATGGTGGACTGAAGCAATACCCCTGGGGTGATGTAATCGATATAGGGCAGTCCGCCGATGGGTATGGCATAGACCCGACCCATGATCGTTCCGAAGACGCCCAGCCACAGTATGGGCTGCACCGGCGTATTTGAGGAATACGTCATCCAATGTGGGCTTGTCAGTACGGATTCTCATATCCGCTGATATCCAGCCAGACGCTGGTCTCCTGAGGCACATAGCCGATGATCCTTCTTATTTCTTGACCATTCCGAATCGTATCCAGGCCGAAGATGTATGCCTGGCCCGAGGTCGGCCTGATCTGGGTGGGCAGTATCCTCATCAAGGTGGTCTTACCAGAGCCATTTGGACCTAGAAAAGCGAAGACTCTGGCTGCCTCTACCCTCAGATCGACCCGTCCAGGGCCCTTATCTTGCCGTTATAAAGCTTGGAGAGCCCTCTTGCATCAATTGCAGCTGTCACTTCATCTTCATCCCTCTCTTCTTTTCAACCTCTTTTGAACATTCCATTTTTACAATTTATTACAATTATTTGATATCGTAATTGTTTAACCATAATAGATCATGGATTAGATTTAATCTTTATTAACTTTTTCTGTAGAAAATGGATTTCAATATGGTAATAATATCAGATACGTATCAACCACTAATGATCCTTTATGTGATTTGTTTAGCCAATACTTGAACGAGCTCTGCGAAGGATGGCCAATAGCCAGCATTGCGCAATTTATGCTATGAATTTAACGAGAAATCTTAAATAGACTGATGTCAAATGCATAAGATCAGAGGAATTCGTATGAAAATGAGCTATCAAACCATAACCATGATCCTTCTCCTGGCCCTGGTTCCGGGATTGGCCATGGCGGACAATGCATTAATGGAAGCGCTGGGAGACAAAGCTGCCCAGAAAGCAATGCAGGATCTGGGATTCGAGAAGGGAGATGCTAATGTCCTGGTTTTAACCGATGCCGGGCATGCCATCGTCGATGGCCAGACATCTCAGGCCGCGATCAAGGGAATCACAAATGAGAGCGGAAACAGCATTGGCGATGGAAACCTTTTCAGGCCTCTGCGCGCTCACTGGAAGCCTCTCTGGTTCTACTTCTTCGATAAATCCACCGGCGAAGCAGTGTATCTGGAGGCCAACTCCGAGGCCCTGAGCAAGAGTCTCGATGAGTTTCTTGCCTTGCCGGACGATCAGGTATTCAGCAAGATATCAAAAGCCAACGTGGATATAGAATATCTGCAAAACCATACCGATGAGGGCAATGTCACCTTCAACGATAAAGCCTTCAACGGCAATGAGTTCGGACTTGTGGCAATGTCCAATGTCTGGGCAAGGGGAGCATCCTATGACTTCCTCCAGGCCACTGCATTCCACGACCATCTCTGCCCCGGGGTCACCAGCGGCCTTCATATCGCTGAGTTTGTCGAGGAGAAGCTGCCGATAACCAATAGCAGCGAGAGTTATAAAGTCATCTCATGCCCCAACTGGTGCAAAGAGGACCTATTCCAGATGCGCTGGGATGCCACTCCAGGAAAGAGCGGCATGTTTGTGATGGCCCTGACGGATGCCGAGAAGAAGGCAGTGCCCAACGTCGCCGGGATCTACATCCGCTGGAATGATACTGCCAAAGAGGGTGATGCACTGGTGCTGGCCTACAACTTCAGCGCTGTGGATCTGCCAAAGTGGACAGGCCCCTCCTGGGGATCGAAGATATACCAGGACATCGTCCTCATGCCATATGAAAATAATCCAGAGGCGTTCATAACCATCCTCAAGGAGTTCAAGGTGGATGCTGCCAAGCTGGCTAATCTCCAGAATGCCGGCATGCATCCTCTGAAGGTTGCGGGCGTGATGTGAGACAAAAAAAATGAAAACCGGCCACATAGGTTAGCTGCCTTGCGGCGGCTGCCTACTTTTTCTTTACTATAAGAATCTATTCCCGAGAATATAGGAGAAATTAAGATGCTGAGAAAGAATGGTGCAATCATTGAAAGGTGGCGTTACCCTGTGAAATTCCTCCTTTCGCCTTTATTTGCAGCCGCAGGCTTGCTGCTCCTATTATGCAGCACATCAATAGCAGCCGATGAAACGATAGATGTGCTCACCATCGCCGACCCAACCGGGGATTGGGGATTTCCTTCGCCCTACGGTCACTACTCGCGCGGGCCGGGATATGTCAGGATGAGCATGATCTTCGACACCCTCGTCTGGAAGGACCAGAACGGCTACGTTCCTGCTCTGGCTGAAAGCTGGCAACTGGAAGATGACGCTTATGTCTTCAATCTGAGAAAGAACGTGTCTTGGCATGATGGAGATCCCTTCACCGCCAAGGATGTGGTCTTCACCATCAACTACATCAAGGAACATCCCTATCAGTGGGTCAATTCAGAGCCGGTTAAGGGTGCAGAGGTGCTAGACGATTATACAGTGAAGCTCTATCTTAACAAATCATATGCCCCCTTTATAGATATGGTGGCAGGAACCCTTCCCATCCTCCCCGAGCATATTTATAAGGACGTGAGCAATCCAGAGGAGTTTCAGGATGACATAGCAATTACTGGCACCGGACCCTACAAGCTCTTGGACTATGATAAAGCCCAGGGGACGTATCTTTACGAAGCCTTTGACGACTACTACTTGGGTGCACCTAAAGTGAAGCAGCTCAAGTTCGTAAAGGTCAGCAGTGAGATGTCTGCCTCCGCTATGGAGAACGGCGATGTTGATGCGGCCAACGTTCCTCCCGAGATGGCGGACAGCCTGAAGCACAAAGGATTCACGGTTCTCAAGGGGTCCCACGACGGCATCACCAAGATCATGGTCAACCACAAGAATGAGCCCTTCTCCGATGCCAGGTTAAGACAGGCCCTTTATTATGCCATTGATAGGCAGGCTCTGGTGGATACGGCTCTTCGCGGCTACGGCATCATCGCCAGCTCCGGTCTCTTTGCCCTGGACAGTGAATGGTATAATCCCGATGTGGAGGAGTACAAATATGACCCGACAAAGACTGAGGAGCTGATGCTCGCCCTAGGCTACTCCAAAGACGGTCAATACTTCTCCAAGGACGAGGAGGCCCTGGAGATGGAGATGCTGGTCACTGCAACGAATGAACGCGCCGGAGAGATGATTAAGCAGCAGCTGGAGCAGGCCGGATTCAAGGTAACCTTGCGAAGTGTTGACTCCAAGACACTGGACAGTCTGGTTGGCGAGTGGAATTTCGACCTGGCTTTGAACAGCCATGGTGGAATGGGTGGCGACCCTGAAATCCTGAATAGGATCATAGGCGAGGGATATACCTTTAACAGCGCCCGGTACATTGAGAACCGGAAGCTTAACGATCTTCTGGATCAGGAGGTCTCTGAGATGGATCCTGTCAAGCGGAAAGAGTTGTTAAACGAGGTTCAGAAGGTCTATGCACAGGATCTGCCCGCCTTGCCCCTTTACTATTCAGATTCGTACTGGGTTCATGATGGCAAGGTGGATATGTACTACACCAAGCAGGGAGTCGCCAACGGCATACCTATCGCCCAAAACAAGTTGTCTTTTGTAAAGTGATACGAAACTCAGGAGGCGAGCGCGCGGAAATTTGCTCGCCTTTTTTATCTGAAGAATTGAAAATAAAGAGAGAGTATTGCAGGAGATTGTCATGATCTTGAAATCCAATCAAAGGGAGAATATCATTCCACTACCAGTAGTACTGATTTCGACTTTATCCCAAGACAGAGTGAGAAATGCTGCTCCCTGGTCAAATTT
>MVQH01000008.1 GCA_002067755.1 Methanosaeta sp. PtaB.Bin018 | reverse complement strand
CCCGGCAGGAGCCTACCCTCTGCAGGCCAGCGATGGAAATGCTACGGTAGTCCTGTTTGGGTCAATCAGGATGCCCATTGTAACAGACAATATTGAATCAAATGATACTCATGAGATCCTAAAGATCGATACCGGTCTCAAGGGCGCTGATAATGCCACCTATAAAATCATCGATCAGTATGACGCGGTTTATAATCCTTTGAGTTACAGACCCTTGAATCCGTCAAGGCAGTTGGTCTACTTCGTGGTTCCTAAAGACAGCCTATTCAAGATGATTACTGCGACTCCTGAGGGCGGAAGGCCGATCAACATCAACTGGTGGGCGACACCTAAGGCATGGAATGAGAATCTGCTGATAAGGTACTATGGGATCAGAGACTGGCTGATCTTTCCTGACGATCAGTGGATAGTGGTTCAGGTACGTGGCCAGAACAATGGCACCCAGGATGTGACATTCAGTCCAGAGAATTTCGTTCTTCTTGATCAGTGGGGCTGGCCGTATAATGCAACCGATGGATTCGATACCGAGGTCATAGCTCCTGGAAACGCAAGCCAGGAAAGGGTGCTGGTGGGCTTCAGCGGTATCTCTCTGCAGAGCAGGCCTATGGCTCTGGTGTATGGCTACTATACCAACAGTCCCATAGTCATTGACTTTGATAGTGCTTACATCCAGCTCACAAATGAGCAGGTCTATGGGACGGCGGGAGCACAAAATGTCTCCGCAGCTCTGCCTGCCGGGCAAGCAGTCCAGCCGATTGCATTGGCCGCTGCAACGACAAACGAGAGTGCTATAGCTGGAGCTGCGGCCAACAACACCACAGCCCAAAACGCAACCGTGGCCACTAACATCAATTCCAGCGTCAGCTCAACTAAGGCCAGGCTTGCTGCGGCAAGAGAGAGGCTTAAACAGCAGACCAAGGGTGATGAATCAGAAGGCAGTGCCATACCCAGCAATGCCACTGCAAGCAGCAACAATGCCCCTAGCAGCGCTCCTGAATCAACTGGAATCTTTTCCAGCGCAAAAGACATTATGTAAATCGCATAAGAAGTATGGTCTGGGAAGCAACGTGAAAGGGATTCCGGAGATGGACTGAGGACAGGTGGAATATATAGTCTTTACTGCAATGCATTATATTCCCTCTGCCATCTCCACCCTATTAGTCATTTTTCTTGCCACCAGGGTCCGCCCTCATAGGGGCCTTGCCAGGACCCCGCTCCCGGCATCAGGTCTGGACGCGTTTGCCCTTCAGGAGAACGTCTCTGCTGCCATGCCTGAGGTGGAGGCGCAGGAGTATCAGGGGAAAAGACTGATACCCCTGAACGAGCAGGGAAATAACGCCATAGAGGTACGCAATACATCAACAGGAGCGCCTATCGGCTTCTCGTCACGGGCCTGGTGGAAAGAGAAATGAGCCTGAACTATGAAGAGCTGCTCGGTCTTCCCGCCTACGCGGAAGCGGCCTATATGCCCTGCGTGGAAGGATGGGGATTTGATGCCAAGTGGACCGGATTCCGGGTGGAGGATCTGCTGAACCTTTCCGGCTTGAAGTCAGATTCAACCTATATCGTATTCCACTCTCAAGATGGCTACTCCACGGGACTTGATCTTGACTATCTCAGGGATAATGATATCCTCCTTGCCTATGGCATAAATGACTTAACCCTGCCTCCAGAGAGGGGCTTTCCCCTTCAGCTGGTGGCAAGGAGTCGTTACGGCTACAAATGGGGCAAATGGATAACCAGGATTGAAGTTTATGTGAATAAAAAAGTGATAGTCAAAATAGATCCTGGCGGATACAGGAGATCCTCCTCAGGATCAAGAGGGACTGGAGTCCTTCCCGGATCCTTTCGGGATGAGGGCTTCTCTTGGCCTTAGTCCTCTTTGCCCTGCAGCTTCTGCAATCTTTTTAATACCGCATCGGCATGGCCATCCACTTTGACCCTCCTCCAGATGTATGCTATCTTTCCCTCCGGATCGATCAGAAAGGTGGACCTGACAGTCCCATAGCTCTCTTTGCCGTACATCTTCTTCAGGGCCCAGGCCCCATAAGACTCGGTGACCCTATGGTCCGGATCGCTCAGAAGCGTCACCTTCAGGTTGTGCTTGGCGGCGAACTTCTCGTGGCTTGCGGGACTGTCCCGGCTGATTCCCACCACCTCTGCGCCTAGCTTTCGAAAATCCGGCAGATGGGCAGTGAAGTCCACCGCCTCTCGGGTGCAGCCGCTGGTGCTATCCTTGGGATAAAAGTATAAGACCAGCCATTTGTAGCTATAGGCATTCAGGCAGACCTCTTGACCTCCTGCATCGGGCAGACAGAAGTCCGGGGCAACATCGCCAATCTCTATCATATTTAGCGCCATCCTCCATGATTCCGTTAAGTGATCGGGTTGGAAAGATGCAAATAAAAGGCTATGGGAAGAAAGATAAAATAACTGTAGGACGCGCAGATTTCGCACGTTAACCAGATGCTATTCAAAGGGCTTTCATAGGAAGATTAAAATTGTATTATCTCATCTATAATGCTAATAGCATGAAGGTGGAACTGTGAAGGCAGCAATGGCAGTATTAATTGTGCTTGGAGCGGCAGCGCTTTCCCTTCTGGCCGCGGATGGTATCGAATCTGAAGGGCTTACTATCACCGGATCTGCTACACCCATGTCTGGCTCAGGGAATATAGATGCTCAGAGCATGGAGGATAAGATCGCTGATTTGCAGAGCGGTCCCGTATCCAACGGCGACCAGTCAAATAACAAGCACAGCACATTCTTTAGCATCGGTATTGATACTGTCCAATCGAATGGCTCAACTGTCGATCTATCAAAGCTCATCAATCTATCCTCCAATGATTCCAAAAATTCCAGCGCGGAAAATGCCTCGATCATTAACACAAGAACACTGAACTGGACTGCGCTCAACACCACTGCTCATAATGCAACCGCAGTCAATGCTTCTGACCGGATCGGATCCGGCAAAGATTCAATGTATTCATCATCCCAGGGTGGATTGGGCAAGAGCAAGATCGGATCCAGTATGTCCCTGGAAGGGGATTTCGAGGTTCAAAGATCGTCAAGTTATTAAAATATTAATTTTTTTAAAATTTTGTATCTAAATTCAAACTGGTATTACCTCGCTAGCCATGAAAATTTTAGGGTAATTTGAAAATGCTTGATCTACAACAAAAAAATGGTCAAATAGGAATCTTTATATGGTATTATTGGTTTTCTGCCAATATCAAGAGGAATTATTGAATAAATACAAGATAAATGTGGGCGATAGCTTGGAGCTGGATGAGATAGATAGGACCATTCTCCGTAACCTTCGAGAGGACAGTCGCATGAGCCTGCAGGAGATATCGCGGAGGTCAGGCATCGCCGATGCAACCATCCAATTCCGTCTGAAGCGCATGAAGTCCCAGGGGGTCATTGAGCGGTTCACCATCAGCGCTAGTCCCGCTGCCACTGGCTACACAGTAACCGCCATCATGCTGGTCCAGACCGATTCCGAGAGCCATGATCGGGCGGTTCGCGCTCTGATCTTGATCCCGGAGATAACCGAGGTCTACGGAATATTAGGAGAGTACGACCTCTTCCTCAAGGTCTGGTCTCGTGGCCTGGAAGAGCTGAAGACCATCATCAACGACCGCATCCGTTCCGTTGAAGGAGTTAAGAACCTACTGGAGATTGTGGTCATGGATCGGGCGAAAGAGGAGAGCCCTCCTGTCTAGGGCGCAATGAGAGTATTGAGGTGATATGTGGCGCACATCCAGGGGCATCGCCGAAAAGATCACAGCCACCGGCCCCCTTTGGGTCAAGGAGGCAGCAACAAATGGATCCAATCGGGTAAGCTTTTTCAGCCAGCTGCAGGGAATGAAGATCAGCGATCGGGAGGGAAATGCTGTAGGCAAGCTTTCAGACCTCGCCCTCCGGCCTGGCGATACCCTGTTGGAGATCTCGCGCATCATCTATACCTCCAATATCCTGAGAGAGAGGGTCATCCTGCCCATTTCCAGCGTTGGCAGCATCAATGGCGATATCCGCCTGGATGTGTCCAGGGACGAGATCCCTCCGGGAAGGCTCTCTGAGAATGAGTTCCTGGTTACCGAGACCATTCTTGACCGGCAGATCGTGGATATAGACGGCTTGAAGGTGGTGAGGGTAAACGACATCCTCCTCGGCCAGGTAAAGAGATCCCTCTGCCTGGTGGGGGTGGACGTAGGCTTCAAGGGGATAATCAGGAGGCTGGGATTTGGCGGCCTTTCTCGCGGCCTGATGGCAAGACTGCCCAACCGCATCGTACCCTGGTCTTATATCGATCCCCTTGATCCCAACCTACGGAGCCTTCACCTCAAGATCTCCAGAAAGACCATCAATGACCTTCATCCCGCGGATATAGCTGATATACTGGAGGAGCTGAACAACAGGGATCGCCTTCTCATTCTCGACTCCCTGGGCGAGGAGACCGCCGCCGAGGCCATGGAAGAGGTGGACCCGGAGGTCCAGGCCACCATGGTCAATCAGATGGAGAGCGACGATGTAGCTGACATCCTGGAGAACATGAATCCCGACGATGCAGCCGACCTCCTGGGGATAATGCCCGAGAACAAGGCCTCT
>MVQH01000007.1 GCA_002067755.1 Methanosaeta sp. PtaB.Bin018 | reverse complement strand
GCATGCTTGCCATCCCTGGCCAGGACTCCGATCTTGTAGTCTCCTGGCGCAGCCTGAGAGGTGTCCCAGGTCCAGGAGCTGTCTGTCGACCAATCGGTCATCTCCATGCCGTTCAGGATGAACCTGTAGTATATCGGGTCTCCATCAGGGTCAGATGCTTCGGCGGTCCAGAGCACAGTGGTGCCTTCTGTCTGAGGACTGTGCACATCTGGATAAAAATCATCGATATCAGGTGGCAAATTCAAGCTTAGATTCTCAATCTCCTCCTCCATTGAACCGCTGATGTTGGCTGCAGATGATGCTGTCTGGTTTGCAAGATTCGTCTTTGAAAAAGACAGATACGTCTTGTTAGCATTTGAATCATTTATGGTTCGATCTTCCTTCAGCGATTCAGTGGTGGAATTAAAAACCTCGTCAGGGGATGAGGGGCTGCTCTGCCCTTGGGCCTCTTCTTCTTGAGAGCTGCTTTGCACAGAGCTGTTCTCCTGTATCGTCCTGCTCTCCTGTGTCATTTTAGATGATGACTTTGACGACTTGCCTGTGGATGCGCTGACTACCCCACCGCCCGACGGTTGGTAATCTACCTGCGAGCCGCCCTTGCTTGCACTTAAGATCGAGACCTTGCCGCGTTGCTCATCTGTCACAGAAGAATTTTTATCTGAAGTGGTGTTCTGCATGCTATTATTCTGCATGCTTTTATTTTCCGACAGGTTTATCCAGAGATGATCCTCTTGAGACGGCGCTGAATAGTCATAATCCTCGAAAAGCAGGAAATCCAGCCTGTGTCCGCCTGCCTGTCCATTCAGAATAAAGCTAACTGGCCCCCTCCAGGTCTCATTTCTGGATAGCGTAAGGTTCTTGCGAAGCACTGTTGAGCCGTTTAAGAGAAGCCACAAGGTATAGTCGATTGCGCGATTCTCATGGTTTATTATCTGGGCCTGGACCGTCACAGGACTGCCAGCTTTCAGGGAGGCATCGTCACTCCACCTCAATAGCGATACATGGAACTCAGTAAATCCAGCATCATCACGTGTGCCCTGGTACAGCGTGCCCTGGTATACCTGATACATATTGATTGCATAGGCAAAGGCTGCGATGGCAAAGATCGCCACCAGCAAAAGAGCAAAGTGAACGGCACTACGCTTGCCCTTGCCCCTTGTAGCGCGGGCAAGGGCCTTGGAGGTTCGAAAGCCACTATTTGAAAGGATGACGAATCTCCTTCTGCGGGGGAATGCAGACCAGCGCGCATGAGCGACTGCGCAAAGGAATAATGACAGAAGTGAGAGGATGGTGGCCAGGGACGCAGGCTGCAATCCTCTTGGGGTGAGCACCAAGATCAGGCAGACGAGCACAGTCAAGATGGCATCAAATCCAAGGCTAAGAAGCGTCCGCCTTTTACCAGTTAGGTCGCTTCCTGCAGGAAATATTGCCAGGACAAGAAGATAGCCCGGGATGAAAATCACTAAAATCAGTCCTAGAGGCACACTAAAGTCGTGAAACAGTTCTGGCGATAAGTGAACGAGGCCCAGCACTAAAATCGAGATCAAGACAGATGCCGTCAGATGCCAAGGTGGGGGCCAGGCCAACCTCAAAATTCTTCATTCTCCTGCAGTTTGAATCAGGATCTATACGAACAACTACTGATAAAATCTTTTCCTTTGGAAAAAAATCGAGCTTCAGCCCGTTCGAAAGTCACTAGATAGTGATCTTCACCTTAAACTATCTTCTCGTATTCTAGCTCTTCTCTGGGGATAGGCTCCTTCGTTTCATCTGGATACCCAAAGGAGATGATCGACTCTACCCTCATGCCTTCGGACAAATGGAGGACGTCTTTGATGTAATCCTCGGAGGACTGAGTCTCATTGTGCATCCTGTTCCTAATTTGAATCCAGCAAGACCCAAGGCCGAGACTTTGGCCTGTCAGCTGCAAAATTATGGATGCGATGGAGCAGTCTTCCACCCATACATCGGACTCATCGCCTTTGGCACACACGACCACCCCAAGCCGAGCGTCTTTCAAGAAGCTCGAGCCGCTCTCTTTGGCTTGGGAGAGCGTCTCCAGCAATGCTCGGTCTTTGATGAATAAAAACCTCCATGGATTTATGCCGCGAGATGATGGAGAGCGCAAGGCCGCCTCTTTGAGCATATCGACGATCTTGGGATCTATCTCCTTGTCCTTGTATCTTCGGATGCTACGTCTATTTCTCAAGATGTCTAGCACAATTTGCCTCCTTATGATTCCTTCTGATTTTATCCCTTTTGTATCGTACCTAGACTATACAGGAGATGGCAAATAGCAGGAGACTGGTCGATTAAATACTGTGTTCATAATAATATTACGTTTCGGCATGCCAGAAAAATTGGGCCTCAATGTCTTGTACGAGTTGGTAGTGCTGACTTCGACTGCTTTTGGTCTTTGCAATGCATATACCATAGTGCCGTTTATGTTGCCTCTCGGGCTGTAGTCGCAGACCAGAATATCATACCCGCTGGCATTAGCCTTTCCACAGCCAACCTCATGTGTCTCCTGCCAGATCATCTGAGTGTAGTGACTGACCTCCCCAGGCGATCCCGTAGAGCTGACTGATGGATACTCCCCGTTTAGGAAATACTTTTTTTCATTGCCCCACAGATCGACCATCTGGGCAAGAGTTAGATGAGAATTTGAGGTAGCTCTGGCTATATTCTGCCCAAAACCTGGTGTAGGACAGTGCTTTTGTCGTCCATAAGGCAGATAATTGGCGGCATTATAATCGGCGCACCTTTGAGCCTGAAGGGATAGATTCTCCGACCAGTTTAAGAAAGTGACATTCACCTCAGCACGGTATCGATTTTGGGCGCCGAGGATCTCTTGCTTCTCAAGAGGCGTGAGCTCAGCTTCTGTCATGGTTATCAAGATGGCTAGAAGTGCCAATAATTTTAAGAGGCCTGTTTTGAACATTTCAATCGCCTTTTCCTGAAATCTTCTGGACAATTCTCTTGTGAGACCAAATACCGAAGGGATCTTAACTTAGATTGATCATTCGATATTAATGTGATGGATAATGCGAACTTTTCCTGTGCCCCGAAGGGCCGAGCTTCCTACTGGTGCTTCCTGTTTGGCGGGTTCTTGAAATAGGGCTCCTCGCTATTTAGTATGGGTGAACTTGAATCGCAAAATCTCTGTGTCTTCGTGACTCTGTACTGAAACGTGATTCGCTAACTGAACCACAGAGACACAGAGGCACAGAGGAGA
>MVQH01000006.1 GCA_002067755.1 Methanosaeta sp. PtaB.Bin018 | reverse complement strand
GCGATGCAGGAGTGCTGCTATGCTTTTTTGGTCAATTCGATCTGTGGTCCTTTCAGCAAAGGACAACAAAATCCGGAAGGCCGGCGAAGAGCGATAGAGGAGGACCTGGGCACATGTTGGATAGGTGCCTTCACCGAGGATCTGGTTAAAGGATTCTAGGGATACCAGAAAATATTCGTGTGGTCACGATGCTCGCCCTGGGCTATACAGCCGTGGCCCCCGCTGCCAGGCTGAGAAAAAAGCTGGTGGAGATAGCGGCCTATGATGGATGGCGGAGCTGGCCCCCTGGGGTTCCCGTTTCTTTCTTAGGCGGCTCGGTTTGATCTCAGTGAGGGATGGTGTCCAAAAATTTTTCGGAAAAAAAGACGAAAAAACGCCTATTATAGGAAGTGGCAAAAAAAGCGATTGGATGCCGATAATAGATATCACACAATGTATCAAATTATATTTTATAATTGTTTTATATATATATTTAATACATAGGGAGCGCGGAGGGTCACGAATTCCCCATCCTTTAGGTTGGGGATGAAGTGAACCCTCGCCCATTTTTCATGTTTTCCTAAGGTTGATTAACAGGGTTTTCTGGCCATCTGATACAGGCTCACAATTATTCTGGTCGCTAGATCAAATGAACCTATGATGTGATTGTTTCTGGATCCCATCTAACCGAAGCGCGCGGCCCGAAGCATACCCCATCCCTTTAGGGTGGGGTGGCCGCGCGCAGTTTGATTTTTACATATGCTATTCATTTAACCCACATCCGCAGGAGGACCGCTCTAAATGCCACCATTTTCCTGCCATCGATTTGAAATTTTAAAATCCAATGTATTAATAATATCTGAAATTTTTATTAAAGATATTTTACATTTTCATGATTTAGCAGGCTATATGTTGGCGCACTGTACATGGCATGAACACGAATAAGATGGAGCCAAAACCAGCTGAAAAAACCTGTGTGACAGTTTTCTGGCATTGATGCTCATAATATCAATTATCGAACCCAATATCAACCAAAATAAAGGATGATTTGATATTATCTTACTGCGGGATGTGGGGTTTTTCGTTTTGGCATAGATTCCTTTCGTCATGCTCTTTATTGATTAAAACCAATATCTATCGAGCTATTTAGAGGAGCTAAACACATACATTTTTTTTATCCGCTCGGATGGGTTCACTCCACATCATCGCCATGAACATATTGGATAAGGTTAGCCTTACTTAGTGACTAATTTTTTAAATTCTGCATAAGGTATTTGATTAGGCAAATCTAGACTAATATGGAGGGATGCTCATTAGAGGACGGCTTATTCTCTGTTTGATGATATTGGGTGTATTATGTGCACCTGCATTCGGGCAGACAACAGCAATTGATTGGAACGACAAAGGCAATGCTCTCGTGGATCAGGGCAAATACGATGAGGCCATTAGAGCTTATGACAGGGCAATAGAGATCAACCCGCAATTAGCAGAACCCTGGTTCAACAAAGGCGTTGCTCTTTATCTTCAAGGCAAATACGATGAAGCAATTCAAGCATATGATAGAGTTATCGAGATTGATCCGCAATTAGCAGAACCCTGGAGCGGCAAAGGCAGTGTTCTCAGAGACCTAGGCAAATACGATAAAGCTATTCAAGCTTATGACAGAGCGATAGAGATAAATTCGCAAGATGTATTAGCCTGGAACAACAAAGGCCTTGCTCTTTACCATCAAGGTAAATACTCTGAAGCTATTCAAGCTTTCGATAAAGTAATCGAGATCAATCCGCAATTGGCAGAACCCTGGAGCGGCAAAGGCAATGTTCTCGTGGACCAGGGCAAATACGATGAGGCCATTAAAGCTTATGACAGGGCAATAGAGATCAATCCGCAATTAGCAGAGGTCTGGAACAACAAAGGCCTTGCTCTTTACCATCAAGGTAAATACTCTGAAGCTATTCAAGCCTATGACAGGGCAATAGAGATCAATCCGCAATTAGCAGAAGCCTGGTTCAACAAAAGCAATGCTCTCGTGGACCAGGGCAAATACGATAAGGCCATTAAAGCTGCTGACAAGGCAATCGAGATCAATTCGCAATATGCAGAGGCCTGGTTCAACAAGGGCCTTGCTCTTTACCATCAAGGCAAATACTCTGAAGCTATTCAAGCTTATGACAGAGCAATAGAGATCAATCCGCAATTGGCAGAAGCCTGGTACAACAAAGGCAATGCTCTCAAGTTGCTTGGTCGTACTACAGAGGCAGACGCTGCATTCGCTAAGGCCGGGGAGCTGGGAGATAATGGAGCGGAATAATTTTACATTATTCCGCGATCAATAATTTAATACAAGCACTCCCTTTTTGCATTTAGGCATTTTATAGGTTTTTAATGCCTGTTTAATGTATTGCTATATGTCTTTACATATCAATTATTGCCTTACCCCCCTTAAATAGTTCTATGGCATTTTTGAGAAAATGGAAAGAAATGATATAGACCAAACTAAGCGGAGAGCAGAAACTCTGCGCACATTACCAATTTTCAGTTCAAGAAGAATCGAGTTTCTCGTGTCTTATCTGGATATTCCGGACTTTCATCTGCTGACGGGAGACCACATGCATCCCCCGGAATGCTGAAAAACGCAGTATCAGGAAGTGTGCTCCTGACCACGATTTAAAGCTGGCAGCGCTATCATAGAGCTGGGGGCTAAGCGAGCCGATCCACCAAGACGGGTTTCGCAGAATTCACCTCATTTTTATCGAAGACAAAGTAATCTTGTCCCTTTTGATCCCATTTGTAGACCTTGTGGCCGTTGAGTCAGTTAAACCCACTGTATCGACTCCTACGTGATGCTGTCTATGCCCTGGCCCCTTGATCCACAAGATCTCGGATCGTAGAAGCTTGCCGATCTCCTTCATAAGTACTTGCGATTTTACTCGATCATGGAAGATGGGGCAGGTCGCTCTGGAGCGAAGGCACGGGGATGATGGCCATAAGTTCTTGGTGCAATGCCTACTTGAAGACCTATCCATCTATGTAGATAAGATGGCGGATGCTAGGGAGCTGGTGCATATAGGCGATAGACTGATAACGAAAGCTGCTAGATGATGAACCAACTACAGATCGTACAATTTCGTAAAAAATATTTTGCTAGCTGGATGAATTTCAAAGTGGTGATTGATCTTTCTGCAGTAGATTTCATATCAGACTTGCACATGCACCAAAAATTGTTTATGCATATAAACTGTACAAGCGATGATGACACAATTGACATTTGAAAAATTGCATGCTGCAATTGCCAGCAATACGGCAGCGTTCCGCCAAAATGTGCGCCTCCTTCCTGCTGGCGGGCAGGGTAGCAAGGTTTTTCCACCGACATATTCGGGCGGCGTATATGCTCAAGAGCAAAGGCGCATGGCAGACGGCAAAATAGTACCTACAGTCCTGCTTGACTCAGTCCAATCCCAGGCCAACCGCATGGAACAGGCGCTACTGGAGGCGCATCTCTCGGGTAACGTGAGGCTTCCATTAATTCAATTAGATTTCAGCTCAAATTTTCCTGACATCGGTATTATCACATCACTTGATGCACCTCATCGGATTGCAGATGCCATTTTCAGAGATAGCAAGCTTAATGACAAAAATTTCCGTGAATCCGTCGTGGGGAAGGCTTTTGTGACCTCCAATTTGCGTAATGCTACGGGCTTATTTCAGTATTGTCCCCACGCGCTCATCTTCGGCCTATGGGATTCCACTAGCTCAGAAGGTGGCACTGGAAACAAATTTCAGCGGGCATTGACCTCTGAGATTGTTGGATTCCAAGCAGAAGCCGGCGTCCATACTTTTTCCAGACTGGATCCGCTTGGTATTACCTTAGCCGCGGAGATTTATAGAACCGATGCAGGAAGATGGACATTGAAGCCGGATGAAGCTAAGAAGAACAGCAAAGGCGAGCCCGAGAGGGCTAGGCCATCCGAGTTTGTTCATGGAAACATCGTGCCTACAGTCGAGCAACTGAAAGGTGGCGTGACGATCGACCATGCTGTCCAAACAACCGTTCTTTCCTTGCCTGCCATCAGGCGCCTACGTTTTCCAGTCGATGGAGAAGAAACACCCGAGAGAAACAACGCTGCTAGAACAGTGCTAGCCGCATTGGGACTAGTTGCGATTGCTCATGTTCAAGAGCAAGGCTATGACCTCCGATCCCGTTGTCTGTTGATCGCAGATGGGTTGGCACCATTAGAACTGATTGCCAATGATGGGCAGAAAGAGACATTTGAGCTGAATGTTGACGCGGCTGATAAGATCTTCGAAAAAGCTGTCACCGAAGCAAAGAGATTGGGTTTGCCCTGGCATGATGAAGCGGTGAAATTGGTGCCTGATGAACAGTTAATACAGGTGGTGAAAGCATCTCGCGAGGCCAAGTCAAGTGCGGTGGAGTAGATGCTAGCGCTTGAATTGGAATATCTCTTAGGTCGTGTCTTTGCAGCCCTTCCGGAGAATAAGCTGACCGTAGATTGGCCACCCCATCCATCCAGGCTATTCGCTGCGCTTGTGGCTGCTTATGAGGAATGCGATCTTGGTGAGAACGCTCGAAATGCATTAGAATGGCTGGAAACCCTGCCTGGACCAAGGATCTATGCCAATCCACCGCTCCTACCCGAAGGAGGTGGGAGGAGTGTTCATGAGGTATTTGTTCCTGTGAACGATTCTGGTATTAGAGATCGGAAGCATCTGGACCAATGTCTTCCTGAACGTCGGTTACGTCAACCCCTCTGGTTTCCATCCTTTACGCCATACGATCCTCTAGTCTGGTTCATCTGGCCTGAAGACCCAGGCAGGCATGCCTCAGCGCTCCAAAATATCGCAGAGAACGTGACATATCTTGGTCACTCCATGTCACCAGTTCGCGTCAGCGTAACCGATTCACCGCCCGAGCCCACCCTGACCCCTGATCCATCCGGTCAGCTGATTCTGAGAATACCAGAGAAGGGGCGATTGAAGCACCTTGAGGAAGTTTACGATCTCAGAAGAACAAATACAGCTATTCAACCGCTCAGTGGCCTTCAACAGAACTATCGAGTTGCAGGTAAGTTCAGGGCACAAACTCCTGCTAGCGTGTTCAGACGTGTTTATGTCTTCCGCCTCATGGAGGGTTCAAGGTTTTCTCCCGAAAACGTGGTGAGCCTTATTAGCACGGTTCGTCAGGCCATCCTGGCACTCTATCCCGATCCCATACCTGAGATTATCTCAGGGCATGACCCTCTAGGAGGCATATGGAAAAAACCTCATTTGGCGATCACTCCCTTGCTGGATGCCGGTCATAGCTATGCTGACGGTCATGTCATGGGCTTTGCCCTCTGGCTTCCACAGGGCGCTTCGTTAGAGGTCATTGACTCCTTGGAGACAGTACTCGCCAGATTGGATACGCTCACAATGGGACGACAAGGACGATGGGATATCCAATACATCTCTCCAGTGATGGCGGCACGCGGAGCTAAGAGTTTGGATTCGAATGCCTATATACAGGATTCTACTATTTGGGCCAGCGTGACGCCAGCGGTTTTCGGCAGATACCCTAAGAAGTCACAGATCGGTCCTGGTAAGGATGGTGGACCTGTTTTCGCCGAGTTATGCGAATGGATTGGCCTACCGAGGCCCGCTGAAGTGCGCCTCGGCTCTGTGAGTGCCTTCAACGGTGTTCCTAGGGCTGCGGAGTTCATGATGCCCGAGAGGTTCGCAACTCGCTTTAGGGCTCATGTGTGGCTTCGTTTCGACGAGCCCGTTCACGGCCCAGTGCTAATAGGTGCTGGGCAGTTCAATGGCTTCGGATTCTGTAAACCCTGGAGGCAGCCATGAATGCAGATGATTTCAATTCATTCTTCAAGGAATTATGGGAGGACAAAGAGCCTTTTCCATGGCAGAGTGCATTGATGAAAATGGTCGCGGAACAGGCTTGGCCAGAAACTCTGGATCTTCCAACATCAGCAGGCAAGACCGCTACAATTGACATAGCTATCTTTCACCTAGCCCTGGAAGCAGATAAGCCACCTCTGGAGCGCCGGGCACCCGTGAGGATCCTTTTTACCATTGATAGAAGGCTGGTGGTTGATGATGCCTATAGACGTGCATGCTACATCCGAGATCGCTTGGCAGAGGCCAAATGTGGCATATTATCAGAGGTTGCCGAAAGGCTTGCAAGGCTGGCAAACAGCAATGAGCCTCTCAAGGTGATAGAATTGCGCGGTGGGCTGCCACGTGAACCTGTCTTCATCCAAAATCCCAATCAACCCACGATCGTGCTTTCGACAGTCGATCAGGTCGGATCCAGATTGCTTTTCAGAGGTTATGGAGTTAGCCAGAGCATGAGGCCTATCTATGCAGCTTTGGTCGGAACGGATAGCATGCTTATCCTGGACGAAGCCCATCTCTCGAAACCCTTCGAGGAGACTCTGAGATGGATCAGGCGATATCAGAGTGATGCCTGGGCTGAAGAACCCATACGGAGGCCAATAACTGTCGTCCGTATGACCGCCACGCCATCTAATAATAACGAAGGGGTGACCCTCTTAAAGGATGCTGATTGGGATCATCCGGTGCTCGGTCCGCGATTGAATTGTGCCAAGCTAGCCAGCCTGGTCTCGATCAAATGGGATAAAGAAGATCCGGAAGAGACTCATCGAGTGTTGCTGGAGACTCTTACCTCCAAAGCTCAAGAACTGATGGAAAAGATGAGCGACGCGCCTGTGATCGGTATAGTCGTCAATAGGGTAGCGACCGCTCGGCAGATCTTTGAACGCCTACGCTCGAAGGGCGATGCAGTACTGCTAATAGGTCGCACTCGCCCCCTTGATCGCGATGAACTCGTCAAGGATTATTTGCCTCGTATGAGAGCTGGTCGTGATGAAGGGCACAATCCAAGACCCCTCTATGTTGTAGCCACCCAAACTATTGAGGTGGGCGCAGACATAGATTTCGATGGGCTGGTCACAGAGGCAGCAGCATTAGATGCTCTAAGACAGAGGTTTGGCAGGCTCAACAGACTTGGAACGCGAACTCAGGTAGATGCAGCGATTGTGTATGTAGACTACGGCCGGAACAAGAACATCGACCCTATCTATGGGACTGCGTTGGTTGACACATGGAAATGGATGAAACAGAAGGCAGGCAATCGCAAAGTAATAGATTTCGGAATCCGCGCTATGAAAGCAATGCTGCAGAACGAAGACGTCGCTTCGCTTCTTACTCCTGGAAAGGCCGTGCCTGTTCTTCTTCCTGCTCATATGGACATGTTCGTTCAGACGATGCCTGTACCGACCGTCGAGCCTGAGGTCGCCTCATATCTGCACGGAAAGAAGACAGAGCCAGAGGAGGTTCAGGTGGCCTGGCGTGCAGATTTGCCAGAAGAACTCAAGCCAGAGGATGAATTAAAAATCATTGAGATGGCATCCGCTCTGCCGCCGACACAGTTGGAGGTCTTGGCTCTGCCTGTTCGAGCTATACGTGATTTTCTAGCTGGACTGGGACGAGAAGACATAACAGATGTGGAAGGTGGTGAGAGCGAGGACGAGATCGAGATTAGACATGAAAGGCGCTATGCCGTTCTGTGGCGCAATGAGGATCTTAGTATTATCCATGGACCCAATGAGATTGCACCTGGAGACAGATTGGTGATGCCATCATCCTATGGTGGGCTTGACGAATTCGGCTGGCATCCTGAATCGAAGCGATCTGTGAGAGATATAGGCGACGAGGCGGCAAGCAGATTTCATGGCAGGCAAACGCTGAGGATTCATGGTAGCATGTTCTCTCAGTGGTCCGATGATCTGGAGATCACGAATAAAGCAGAAAAACTTTTGAGAGACTGCCTCGATCGGTTCGATGAGGGAGAAGACCTATCCAATTTATGTTATGAACTCATAGAAAACTTATTAGGACTTCCCTTGAAGGAGAATGTAAAGCTGAAACTTGCAAAACTGCAGCTAAACAGGACCGAGATTCCATATCCCGGCGGTGTTCTTCTGCAACAGAGGCCCGAGATCACGAAATCGGCAAAGCTCATGCGAATTCCTCTGGACGAACACTGCATCGATGTCTCTGAGCTTGCTGGATCGTTTGCAGTAGCATGCGGTTTTCCTGATGAGATTGTCCGCAATGAGATGTTTGCAGGCAGATTTCACGATATTGGAAAGGCCGATCCTCGGTTTCAGCTGTGGCTCTATGAAGGCAACCCTATTGTTATGCGAAAGGCTAATGAGTTGCTGGCCAAATCCGTTAGAGCCGCAGACTGGAAGACCATCGGGATAAATCGAAACCAGGCAGGATATCCAGCAGGAACTCGCCATGAATGCTATTCTGCTGCAATGGTTGAAGAAAATGAACACGCTCTGGATCGATCGGATGATATGGAGCTAGTGGCATACCTCATAGGGACGCATCATGGACGAGGCAGACCGTTGATGCCCACAGTAGATGATGGCGGAACTTTGATCCGGTACGAAGTTGATGGCAAAAAGCTCAATTTTAAGGGCAAACACAACCTTGAGCTGCTGGGTAGTGGCTGGTCAGATATGTTCTGGAGACTCAATCGGCGATATGGCTACTGGGGCTTAGCCAGCTTGGAGATGCTTCTGCGCTTGGCGGATCACAGGCAGTCCGCAAAGGAAGAAGTGATGCAGGATGAAGCGTAATGACATCATACTAACTGGCTTGATAGGCAGCAATCCCTTGGGAGCACTATCAGCATTTGGTCTATTGAGGATATGCGATGAGATTCCGGCTCTTAAGGGTGCACGCCTGAGCTGGGGCTGGTATCATGATTGGACAGCTGTCCTGAATACGCCAGGAGATATCTGTAAAGACGAATTGCTCGAACTAATGATAGCCCGACAGCAGAAGAGGTCACTTGATATTTTTGGATGGAGTGATGATATAAAGGTTGATCCGAAGGAATACCATGAGATTTTAAAACGACAAGCTGAGGCAGCGACACTTCATAACCGCTTGGATGTGGATTACTTTGCAGCCTTTGGTTCAGATATCGTAACTGCCCGCTCGACGGCTGATGTTAAGCCTACCGCGTTCCATATGACTGCAGGACGACAGAAGTTCCTCAATTCGATCCAGAAACTAGGCAACTCAATGAAAAAAGACACAAAAAAAGCATTCGAAGAGGCTCTGTTTGGGCCTTGGAAGTATGCAGACAAATATCATTCCCTTTACTGGGACCCATCGACAGAGCGCCTGCATGCGTTGTGCCATCTGGCGCCCACCAAAGAGGATCCAAGGTGCGTTCGAGGAGCTATCTGGCTGGCCATTGAGGCTTTACCGCTTTTTCCTACAGCAGCAATATATGGAAGGCTGGCCACAACTGGGTTCACAAAGGACAAGCCTGTGACACTAGTATGGCCGATCTGGAAGACGCCCATAAGCCTGGACATGTTGAGGACATTGCTGATGACTTCGGATGATAAAGCATCATTGGAGAGGCGCGGAGTGATAGCTCTATATCGATCAGTACGTTCGGAATCGGATCATGGTGCTGCAATTCTGCGGCCCGCGATTGAACAAGCATAACACTTAAACAGAGATATTCGGATCTGTGATATGCCCCCTGCGATCGGCGGGGCCATCCGGCCAGACGGATGGACAAAATCGAGCGATTAGGTAGTGACAAAACTCCAGGAGGCGCTCGAAACGATATCAATATCCATCAATCTAATCTTAGATGATGGAATGCCAATCTCGTTTGGGGAATGTATTGATGAACTTCTCGAAAATGGCATTTTTATCGATATCATCCGGAGCGGTAAATTGGCGGCGATTTCCATGGCTGAAAAGTCATGGCCACATTGAAGCGATTTTTGGGGATGCTCTCCTGGCGCGGTTGCTGATGCAGGAAATTTCCATGGCTGAAAAGTCATGGCCACATTGAAGCTGGGCCTGCGAGCCGAGGAGAGCCGCAAGAGGGCATATTTCCATGGCTGAAAAGTCATGGCCACATTGAAGCCAGGCTCTTGAGGATCTGGTAGCTTCCGAGAAAGCGAAAATTTCCATGGCTGAAAAGTCATGGCCACATTGAAGCGTTTCTTGGTGGGGGCTGCCCAGGCAAGAACTCCAGATTTCCATGGCTGAAAAGTCATGGCCACATTGAAGCATGCCTATCGAGGAAAGCGCGTTGATCCTCTCGTATAACATTTCCATGGCTGAAAAGTCATGGCCACATTGAAGCGCATTCATGAGCCAACCATACCCACGCATCACCGCCCGATTTCCATGGCTGAAAAGTCATGGCCACATTGAAGCCTGCAGCCCAGCACCAACGGCGACATCATCAACCACATTTCCATGGCTGAAAAGTCATGGCCACATTGAAGCCAATAATTGCGCAAGTCGCCCCTCTTCTATCATGCAGCCATTTCCATGGCTGAAAAGTCATGGCCACATTGAAGCGCGTGCTTGGGAGGTTTCCCGTCCTCGCACAATACCATTTCCATGGCTGAAAAGTCATGGCCACATTGAAGCGTTCCGTGGGTCTATCCACGGTGCAGGGCATTTCTGAATTTCCATGGCTGAAAAGTCATGGCCACATTGAAGCATCTCCAATGGCTGTGATGGGTTACCTTCATGGATATTTCCATGGCTGAAAAGTCATGGCCACATTGAAGCGAAGTTCATTGGCCCGCATGCCAGTCTTGAAGAGAAATTTCCATGGCTGAAAAGTCATGGCCACATTGAAGCTAGCTACATCCGCAACGGCCCTGGACGGCTACAACCGATTTCCATGGCTGAAAAGTCATGGCCACATTGAAGCTATTCCGCTATCCAGGTCCTTGACAAGGACATGCACATATTTCCATGGCTGAAAAGTCATGGCCACATTGAAGCATGGTCGCCATGAGGAGATCTGCCTCCACGGAGATGTTCATTTCCATGGCTGAAAAGTCATGGCCACATTGAAGCATGATCGCCATTTTCGAACTCAAACTAAATAAATCTGATTTCCATGGCTGAAAAGTCATGGCCACATTGAAGCCTTGTCGCCTGTCTCTATTCTGCCGCCGCCATATATGACATTTCCATGGCTGAAAAGTCATGGCCACATTGAAGCATTAGTTTCGGCCAGACGTCATGAAACACATTAATGCATTTCCATGGCTGAAAAGTCATGGCCACATTGAAGCGGGATACCTTCATCCTCGGGATACTCCAGGTGTTCAGTATTTCCATGGCTGAAAAGTCATGGCCACATTGAAGCAATAACTGGTTGCAAGTTGATGGCTGGTGACGGGTCATGATTTCCATGGCTGAAAAGTCATGGCCACATTGAAGCGTGGCTACGTTCCGCCTGCCCCTCTGGTTGTCTACGATATTTCCATGGCTGAAAAGTCATGGCCACATTGAAGCGAGCCCACAGCCGCAGGTGACGCTGGTATCAGGTCGGTCATTTCCATGGCTGAAAAGTCATGGCCCCATTTTTTTATACTTATATCAGAATTTTATATCTGATATTAAAAATAAATATCTTTATCAATAAAAACTGCTAATACTACGATGGTGAGTGAGTGATTCTTAAAGCCGAAGAAACTTTCAGAGACTTGCCTGAGCTAGTTCCCGCTCGTATGCTCAACGAGTTTGCCTACTGCCCTCGTCTTTGCTATATCGAATGGGTTCAAGGTGAATTCTTAGACAGCGTGGACACGGTGGATGGCAGATTCCAGCACAGGCGCGTGGATAGGGACTCTGGTAAAGCCTCGGAGATGTTCGAAACATTTCATGCTCGATCGGTTCAACTTTCAGGAGCAGGTATCACCTGCAGAATCGACCTTTTGGAAGGCGAAGGTGGCCGGGTCACTCCAGTTGACTACAAGCGAGGGGGTGCGCCTGATATCCCAGAAGGTGCCTACGAGCCAGAAAGAGTCCAGCTCTGTGCCCAATGCCTGGCGCTAAGGGAAAACGGCTTCGTCTGCGATGAGGGAATTGTCTACTTCGTTAAATCGAAAAAGAGAGTTACTATACCTTTTGATGACGTCCTGGTGAACAGAACCAAGGACCTCATCGCTGAGCTCAGAACAACAGCGGGACGAGGAGATATGCCGCCTCCCCTGGAGCATAGCCCTAAATGCTTCCGATGCTCTCTGGCTGGCATCTGCCTGCCCGATGAGGTCACCCTCCTCAAAGAGATGGAAGCTGCTGATGCAGAAGTCGATGAGGAAGAAGAGGGAATGAATGAAGATGAGAAAGAGGCTACATCAGGCCGAATCAGAAGGTTGCTTCCCTCTCGGAATTATGCTATACCCGTTTACGTAGTCGGCCAAGGCAATACGGTCAGGAAGAAGGAAGACCGCCTGGAGATCTGGTCCCGAGAAGGCAAGTTAAGTGAGCCAAAGATAAGAGAGATATCTCAGCTCTCGCTCTTCGGAGGCGTCGAGATAACTACCCCTGCGATGGTCGAACTGATGCAAAAGGGAGTGCCTGTTATTCATTACACATACGGGGGCTGGTTCCAGGGAATCTGCCTTGGAATGACTCATAAAAACGTCGAGCTGAGGATGCGCCAGTTCCAATGTGTCATGAATCCGAAAAGGTCGATACTCCTAGCCCGAAAGGTTGTAGCTGGCAAGATTAGAAACTGCAGGACCCTCATGCGCAGAAATGATCCCGAGCGCTCTAGAGATTCTCTAGACCTTCTGGCAAGACTGGCCAATAACGCGGAAAAGGCGTCAAGTAGCGAAAGCCTTCTGGGCATCGAGGGCGCGGCTGCGGAATGCTATTTTTCCCGGTTTGCTAATCTCTTGAAAGAAGGCGGCAAGGGCTTCTCATTTAAGGATCGGAACCGCAGACCACCGAAAGACCCTGTGAATGCAGTACTTTCTTACCTCTATGGCATCCTTGTCAAAGACCTGTTTGTTATTCTTCTCGCAGTAGGCTTCGATCCGTATCTTGGATTTTATCATCGACCAAGGTATGGCAGGCCAGCACTGGCGCTAGATATGATGGAAGAGTTCCGCCCCCTCATTGCGGATTCCGTAGCCATAACCCTGTTTAACAATGAGGAGCTTTCCAACAAAGACTTCATCAAAACTCATATAGGTGTTTCCCTAACTTCTAACGGCAAGAGGAACGTTATTGGAGGCTACGAACGTCGCATGGAGACGGAGATAACTCATCCCGTCTTCGGCTATAAAGTGAGCTATCACAGAGTTCTTGAAGTCCAAGCTAGGCTCTTGGCCAGAGTCATCTCGGAAGAGATAAAGGAGTATCCTCCATTCTGCACTAGGTGATGGCATGAAAGGGCTAAACTGCTACGTGATCAGCTACGATATTATGGATCAAAAGCGACTGCATAAGGTTCATAGGACCATGAAAGGATTCGGAGACCCCATACATTATTCTGTATTCAGGTGCAATCTCACAGACAAAGGAAAAGTCGAACTTATAGTAGCACTCACGGAGATCATCAAACATGACGAAGACCGCATAATGATAGTGGACCTCGGACCATTGGAAGGTCAAGTAGAAGAAAGGATAGTATTTCTGGGCGCGCATCCACCAGATTCTGAGCTCAAGGCAGTAATAGTCTGACCATCGAATCGAAAAGCCAGTTTCGCGGGTGGTCAAAGATAATCAGTTCTGGCAGGATAATAGCGCCCGACTTTCAACAATCCATTTTCGAATCAAGGTTGTATCGATGCTGAAATGGGAAGCCGTTCTCATGTTGAGAGGACTACACAAGCAGGGATTGAGCATCAGCGAGATCTCTAGAAGAAGAAAGGACACCGCCATGGGACTGTGAGGGATGCCTTTGCTTAAGTTATTGCGGCATTCTCATAGGATTCCATACGGCATCGGTTAAGGATTTTCTGATACTATATTAATACTTAATTTTACATTTTGCTATTGAACCAAAAACTCGAATTTGTTGAAATCAGTACTCTGTGGACTCGAACCTTTTCTGCAAAAATTGATCTCAAAAAGCTCGGAAGCCTAATTCTATGCATGCTGGTCTTAACCGATGACGCATGCATAGGATTCTGCACCATTGTACCATGTTTAACATCAAGGGAGACAGCAGTCGACTTGAAGGTCGCAAACGGCAGAGATTGATCCCACAGGCTTCTCAACGTGAGCGGAAGATTAACCATGGTACAAGAAGTAAGTCGTTATAACGAAACAATCTCTTTAATCTTTATGTAAATGTGCAAACTCGAATCCCACCCGATCGTATTTGATGCCACCAGTCGGGTCTTCTTCAGCGTCCTTGCAGGCGCGCCCACAATAGCCACCTTGAATTGCAGCGCTATAAGATCCTCTTCATCAGCGGCAACTACTCCCGCATCCTCAGCCGGCTGAACCGGAACATCACCGAGCTGGACGTGCGCCGCGCCTTTACCTCCTTTCAGCTTATGACCATCCTGGAGGAGAACCACCACAGCTTCCTGATCGTGGAGCATGACCCCCTGCTCTACGAGGACTCCCAGGAGATGGTGGGCTACCTGGCCCAGGCCCTCAAGCAGACCTCCAGGGAGGCTACGGTCCTGCTCTACGCCCATATCTGGACTCACCAGCTACAAGAAATGTGGCAAGAGCTGGCCGACCGGGTGTTCTGCATCTACGGCGAGCAGGCTCCGGCCAAAGGCAGGAAGGAAGAGGCGATGATGCCAGGTTCCCAGGCTGCTCTCGTGTAGGTATACTCATGAGACCAAGAGTTGGTGGAAGATAGACAAATTGAGTTTGGAAGACACTTCACTGATATGGATTAGACAAGAATTCAAAACTAAGCCCAGGCGATACCTCTCTACTCCTTGAAAAAAAGATACAGTATAAATGTTCGGCAATATCGTCATTCGTCGGTCATGCTTTCATCAGGGGATGCATGTGATGTGTCCCATTCTGTAGGAATCAACTTGCTGCCTTCCCGCCATCGTTCAACCACGCTCTCCTGGAACCACTGCTGATTGATATTCGCATGGTCAGTGATGATTATTTGGAATTCACCGTTGAGCTCCTGCACCACATCGTAGGCCAGTCTGTACATGCGTTCGACTTTCTGCCTGTCCTCGCCAAGGCCCACCGTTCCATTTTCCTGCCTCTGCCAATCCTCGTCCTCGGGGAAGTAGACCTGAGATGGCTGGTCAAGAAAAACGAAGCGCGGAACGGGACGATGCCGAGAGACGAACCAATTATGCAACGCAAAATGCGTGATAAGATGATACCCGACCCAATTTTCTCCGCTTCCCATGCGCTCCATCGGGATCGGCCCATCAACACCGTCAGCGATAACGGTCAGCCGTCGGAGATCCAGGCGAAGCGGGAATTCCGCATGTTCAAGTTGAAGGAATGTCGCCCAAGCGCTCATATTTCGGGAGATGATCGACAGAGCCGACTGAACACGTTCCTGCACAGTGTCGTCGCTCAGTTCATTCTCTAGCTCAATAACCTGTACCCGCAGGTCGGCAATCCTTCCCTGAAGCTCGCTGCTTTCCTCAAGTTGAGGGACACTCTCGAGGTATAGGCTTACTCTCCCGAGTATGTGAGCCCGCCGATTACTGAAATCTCTGTACTCCTGTAGCCTGGCACTCTCCCGCTGGATCGCTTCAAGGCTCTCCCTGTTGTCCCGGAGACGGGATTTAACATCAGCTTCCTTTGCTTCAAGCGAAGTCACAACGGCCTGCATTTGTGGGGCGCGGTCCTCCACTTGCCGAACCTGGGTGTAAAGCCTTGCAAGTGAGTTCTCGATCGCCTGCACGGACGGTGTTGCTTCGCTGGCAGGCAGTGCCGACTGACATAATGGACAGGCAGCCAGTCTGTGTTCGCCTTCGCCCTGGGGGTCGAACAGCTCAATACTCTTCAGGCGTAGAATCTGGGCGTGAGCCTCCTGGGAGAATCCGCGGCGGTCGGCGGTCAGGGCCCTTGCGGCATCAAGCTGGTCTCGAATAACGCGCAACTCGTTGGTAATCTCTTCGCGTTCTGCCTGCAATCTACGGAATTCTTCTCCCTCGGCCGCAATTTGTTCTTCTTCGGGGATAGAAGTTGCAAGATTCAGTTGACGGAGCGCCTCAAGGCAGATGTCCCATGTTTCAGGCATGGGATGGCCGGGACTCAGTCCAAGGTCGGTTGCTTCTGAGAGAAGACCCTGTGCAACGGTGACGCCCTCTCCTCTCACCGCGTTGTACTCTTCCAGCTTGCGCATGGCCCTCCGCAGTTCCTGACGAAGCCTCCGCAATTCGCCCATTCGCGCAACGTAGTCATCGTCAACAGCCCCCAGGAAGTAAGGCATTGTGTCCTTAATGGCCATCGGCATCCACTGTTCACTCTGTCTATGGAAAAGGAACCTATTGCTGTCGATCTCCGTCTGGTGCTGGAAGCAGTAGATCAACGCGTGGTCGATTCCGGCTTGCAATGGAAGTCGCGTCTGGCCTGGCGGGGGGTCATGGCGGTTTTGGCCAATGCTGGCATGGGCCGCAAGTAGCCATTCGAGTGCATTGGGATTGGTTGTTTGCCTAAGTTGGTCCGCGCGCGGCAATTCGATCTGATTTCCCGTTACATAGTGGACATCGGACGACGAATTTCGCCCTGGAGTCGGAAGGCGTCTGGCGATGAAGACTTCGCCCGCCGGGACCGCCAATCTGACACCTGCCCAAGCAACGGTGCGACGCATGATGCCTTCCGGGATCTGGCACTCGGAGGAACCGAAGCAATACTCAAGAACAGCTATCAACGCCGTCTTGCCCGTCTTGGATGCCCCGGTGATGATATTAAGCCTGCCCGGCGCAAATTTCAGACGGCGCATTTGGCCATTGTGTCCATATAGAACTATGTCTTTGATCTGAAAGCTCATGGGCGAATCCCCCAAAGTGCCATGGTTGTTTCTGTTGAAGTCGTGGTGCTGAACCATTTACCCAAGAAATGCGCGCGAGACACGCAGTCCTGTGCATCGCCTTCCAGTGAGCGGATGGATCGGTTGATTAGCGAATTCGGAGCAATGCACTGAATGCCTCCTGAGTCTCCTATAGCAATCCAGTTAAATGTCAGGCCATAGAGCATGGCCTCTCTGGTGAAGGGTTGGAGTGCCATAAGCCGCTCGTGGAACCCGATTCTGGCTTCAGCATGCTCCTGTAGCCAAGCTGGCACTGAGGTACGAGACGTCCGTGGCAAGGACTCCCTAGTATGTTTGTGCAGAATGATTGGGAGCACCATAAAGGCCAAAGCGAAGGACAGCGTCTGGCCACATGACTCGGTGTAGCCAGAACAGGCCGAGGCGATGGTTACACAGCAGAAGGACGGATTAAGCAGGTGCGCTTCCTCTCGAGTTCGTTCTGCCCAAGGCTTCATTGGATGGTCTCCGTACTTGACAGAAGGGTCTGAAGGCGTTCGCGAAATTCCAAATGCCATCCAACCCGCAAGTCGTCCGCTAACATCTGGTACGTCCCGCGGGAGATGGCAGATTCCGTGACGCCGGGTCGGATCAGATGATGCATTCCTGTTTCTACCCATTTGTAGAGGTTCTGGGCGGCATGATTCTTTGCATCCTCTGCTGCATCTTCGCCGAGTTCATCGCGCATTTGCTGAAACAGCAGATCCCACTCCTCGATCAAACGATCCTCATAGCGATCAAGCTCACCCACATACAGGAGATCTTCACGCATCCAACGAGAACGCTGCTCAAAAGCCCGGTAGTAGTTCCTGATGGCATGGAACACTCTGTTCTGGTTAATCCCGATTAGGTTGAGTTGCTCCACAAAAGGTCTGTCCAAGTACCCGCTCGCATCGACTGTTGTCCTCATTATGTCGTCATCAACAGGCAGGCTTTCCTCCTTGAATTGGGAACGAATACGACTTGCTTCCGACTCAAGCTCTTCCCCTAGTATAGGGCCTGCGCCGCTATCCAGGAGATGCCTCAGGACTCGTCCATACCACCAGCCTTCCAAACGCTGGAGGTAAGAAGTTAGGAACTGTCGCTCGACAGCGAAAAACACTGCCTGTCGCAACCGATCGTCCAGCTGACCGATTGATGGCGAAGCGTCGAGTACCGTCACAGACGTCATCAGATTTGCGCGGTCATCATCATTCAGCAAATTGAAGGCATGGTAGGCCGAGGCGTTGGTTTCGCTTGTGGACGTTGATGCCGTAGCAGCAAGTATCTTCAGCGCCCTATTCTCGTCCCGCCCATGCGGGCGGAGGTGGGCAGCTGCCGTTCCGTCGCCACACAACGCTGTAGTGATCAGGAAGAATTGGGCATCCTGCGGGATGGTTCCGTCGGCTTGACCTTCTATCCATATCCGCAGCGTCTTCCACAGGTCCGGAGACGCGTCGGCAAGGCTGGCATGCGCATTGATGTGATGTTTGGTCTGGAGAATGTCGACTGCCGATCCGTCAGTTTCGAACACAACGTCGTCGAGCGTCTCGATGCCAATGCAAACTCTGTCTCCTTCGGGCAGGCGACGCAACGCCTCAAGCAGGGCGTATCGGCACTGGTAGAAATAGCCCAGAACCGATGATGCTGCCGAATATTGTCCCCTTTCTCCCGTAATCACGATTTATTACCTGCCTTTACCAGCCGAACGCTGCCCACAACCAGGCAGCGCAAAGCGTCCTCACTTGTTGCGCCTTTCTGTGCAGTCTGGTTGATGGCGTCGTTATTCGCAACTCCTCATAGAATTTATGGTGCATGCGCTAACTTCTGATACATTTCTCATTAATCCATACTTCCACTCAGTAGCCACTTTATAGGAATCTATTCAATTGATTGTTGGCTTTTGCGCTGGCTTCTTTAGCTTGTTTGATATTAGTATCTCCAGTCTCATGCATTTTTCTGGACTGAACCCCTCGTCGAGCTGGCCGGAGGCGAGGAGCTGGTAGGCGAGAGAGAAGTCGTCGTTATGTCGTTCAGGAGCAAATGGCAATGATCTTACTTTTTGTCCATCAGGTGGCAGGCGACAAAATGTTCCTCACCATAATCCTTCAATTCTGGAATGACCTTGTCGCAAATGTCCAATCGGTACTGGCATCGTGTATGGAAACGGCATCCTTTGGGAGGATTTATTTTGCATCGTAGTTGATCTTTATGCGCTGCTGATGATAATCCTTCTGCAGTGGCAGCCCGGGTTGATGGCGTCCTGGGGCGGAGGGGAATGGGAGAGACTGTGATCGATCTATTTGGGCAGGAAGATTTGCGCTTGCGCCCGGTAGGGGGTGCCGATTCACGGAAGCGATAAGGCATAGCAAGAAGGTTAAGGCTATTATGCTGGACTTCAAGATGAATATCTATCCCATGACTGCGCACGACAGCCATTCTACCTGGAGGGTGAGAATGGAAAGAGACGCTGGTTATGAGCTAGGGAGTGGTTAGGAGAAGGTCGAAAAGGAGGGGGACCTATTGAGATGAACTGCTGGATAAGGCAAAAGATAACGTGGAATTCGTCTTGACAGGCGGGCTTCCGGAGGGAAAAGAAGGGTACAAACGCTGCCCGCCGATTTAGAGTATATTATAAATATATTTATTTAAATACTAGAATGCATATAATTAAAAGAGATTAAACATGAGCAATGCGTGCCTCTGTGGAGCTGATCTCAGGGATGCAAATCTCAGGTGGTCTGATCTCAATAGGACGATCCTTCGGTGGGCAAATCTAAATTAGAACAGATTTCTATCAAGCGAATAAATGCTAAAGATTTGTTTCAGCTACTTTCTCCTCCCTTAGCCTCTCTGTCTTCTCTCCCAGGTCTACCCCTATACCATCCCCGGCTCGATCCTCTTGAAGCCGGCGTACATGATGCACAGCAGTTCCAGCGCCGAGAAGATCCTCCCCAGCAACACCCGCAGGACGCGCGTCCCCTGGGGGTCGTAGATGTCCGGCCCGTACTGCCCCAGCATGCCGATCTCGAAAGTGATCTCCTGGATCTCCTGCAGCAACTTCCCTCCAAGCCAGATCGCCAAGGAATGCGTTGGCTGGATGAAAAGCGGACCAAAAGACATTGGAACTGCCAACATTTGAAACCTTGAGGATCTGCGAGAAGAGTATGAATTACTGGGATGGAGGATTATCCTTCCGGAGGCAACGACCCGACACGCCGCTAACGATCTCTCAACCGTTAGAGAAAAAGAGACCCACAGGAAAAGTGATAAATGGTTGCAGCGCGAAAATCATCGAAAATAGGAGAACTCGTATGACTATGAAAGTAGAAATCAAGGATAACAAGCTCTTTATAGAAATTGACCTGGAA
>MVQH01000005.1 GCA_002067755.1 Methanosaeta sp. PtaB.Bin018 | reverse complement strand
CTGCGCCAGCGTGCTTGGATTTGTAATGATATCGATGGAGCCGGAGAGATCTCAAAAGGCGTTGGAGCTGTAGATCAGAGGAACTGGGCTGAATAACAAGAAAGAGGACAGGAATGGAGGACTGCAGTTCATCGTCTCCATCCCATTGAGTTGATCCTAAACCCCGCCCCGTGAAATGACTACTCAATATGTGTTTAGCAGGCCAGCCTTGCGGTTGGCATTTGAAATCCTCTTATGATAGTGGCCTTGTAGACCAACATCCTGCGACGACATAATATTTTACGCCGCCATAGTATTCAGCAGTACATCTCGCATTAAAATGCCAATTCACGAATTATTCACATATATAGTAATACTATAACCATAATACTTATTAATAATAAGTACATTCAATTCTCAGATTTAAGAAAGCGAGGTAGACCAATGCAAGAGTGCAAAATTGAATTGATGATGCAAGGCCATGAGATATGGCTGGAAAACTCCAAGAAGGATGATGCCAATGTAGAACTGGCCCTTGTGTATGGCCATAATATGCGCCAAGACGGCATTGCCGATATAAAGAGGCTGAAGGCATTCAACTATAATCCCGATGGCAGCAAGTCTGACATGGATCTCATTCCTGGTGATAAGCACTACATTCTACGATTTGCAGCAGACAAGAGTGGATCACATGTGGTCATAGCAGATATGGAATCGTCAATACTCTGCAAGACTCCGGACGGAAACAAGAGGGGGCCTCGATCCCAATTTAAGGATGTCACCTATGCAGGGGCCTTTCATCAGATGGCCAAGATAATTTGCCCTGCTGAGAGCGACAGTGAATATAGGAGCCAAGTCGTGCATGGAATCCTAGAGATCGTCCCCGGGAGATCTTGGTTCTCTGTCGGAAGCGATGCCGAGATGCAGGTATTTTATGAAGGAAGTCCTCTGGCCTCTGCCGATATCAAAGCGGTGTCCAAAAAGGAGGGAAAGGAGATGGCACTCGTTAAGACGGACAGCCTAGGAAGGGCTCGCATTCCCATAAGCACGGACGGAGAATGGATGTTTTTAGTCCGGCATGCGGACCCATCCAAGAAGGTTAGCGATATGTTCGACGAGTCAGTCTTCGTCAGCACCTTGGTGATGCAGGCAAGATAAAACTGCCAATGCTTAGGAGGTGGTGGACTATGCATGAATGCAGATTTAATCTAACAAACGCCATTTTGGCAATAACAGCAATTATCGTCGGCTTGATCTTTATCGGTTGCTCCGTCACGTTGGCTGGCAGCGATCAGAACCTCATCATAGGCGAGGTATGGGCAATGGGCGGCATAGATCCGGCCCTATATAGCTATAATCTCAACAATTTCCTCGTTGCAGAGGGATTGACCTCGATCAGCCCTGAATTCGAGATCGTTCCTTGCATTGCTAAATCCTGGGAGACGGTCGACGATGACACCTGGCGCTTCCATTTAAACGAAGACATTTTATTCCACGACGGCTCAAAGGTGACTGCTGACGACGTTTCAGAATCCCTTAAGAGAACCATGGAGATGAATCCAAGCGTCAAAGGCCAGCTGAACATCAAGGATATCACCAAGGTCGACGACAATACAGTCGACATAACGACTGAGACCCCTGACGCATCTCTCCCTGCCAGGTTGGCTTATGGGCGGGCGAGCATATATAAGAACAACGAGGAGAGCGATGGGTCGATATCAAAGCCCATCTGCACCGGTCCGTTCAAATTCGTCAGCTACGATAAGGCATCCGACACTCTGGAGCTTGCCAAAAATGAGAACTATCGGGATGGCGCTCCATTGCTGGATACAGTAACCGTTAAGTTCGGAATTGGAGACGCCAACGCCCGGGAAATGGCAATTGAAAGTGGAGAGGTCGATTTTACCACCGAGCCACCGCTCGGCTCTACAGCACGGCTTCAGGACAATCCGGACTTAAACGTCACAATACACCTGCTCTGCCAGGGATACAAGCTGAAGTTCGGGGATGTCTCGAAGGCCCCTTACGATGATGTAAGGGTCAGGAAGGCCATAGCTTATGCTATCGACAGGGAGAGCATTGCCGACGACATCCTGCTTGGCCGCGGAAAGGCATCCGACGGTAATGCACTCACTCCTGGCCTCGCCTGGAGAAATAACGAGATCGAAGGCTACTCCTACAATATGGAGAAGGCAAAGGAGCTCCTAGCAGAGGCCGGCTGGGAGGACACTGACAGCGACGGCATCCTGGACAAAGACGGCCAGACATTCAAGATCACCCTTTACACCTGGCCCCAGCGTCCAGCACTTCCCCTGATCGAGCAGGCGGTCCAGTCCCAGCTCAAAGAGATCGGCATCGAGGCAGAGGCAAGAGTAATGGAAAGTGATGCGATAAGCGAGCGTGTCGGCGAATGGGGAATGATATGGGTAGGCGGTGGAGACGCATGCATGATGATACCCGATCCAAGCTATTACATCGAGAATGAATTCCTCAGCACCGAAGTCGACTACCATTATGCAAATCCTGAGGTCGACGATCTGATCCTGGAGGCTAGAAGCACATTCGATTCGGAGAAGAGAAACGACCTGTACAAGCAGGTGCAGAAGATAGTCTACGACGAGGATTGCGCCCAAATTCCAATCGCCTATCACTACCTCTGTGTCGTGACCAAGAACGATGTGAAGGGATATGTCCCGAACCCCGCGCATCATGATTACTGCATAAACACGGGGATATATAGGGAATAGCCCCTAACCAGTTGGCCGACAGAGCATCTCTGTCGGTCCAATTTTATTCATTGAGGCCGATTGGATGCTGAATAACATATTGAAGAGGTCGGGAATATTTTGCATGGTATTGACAGTATCGACATCGCTGGTCTTTTTCATGCTCCACTCGCTGCCGGGAGAGAATGCAGAAGTGATGGCCAAGTACATATTCTTAGGCAACGTCGAACTGAATCCCTCCAATGAAGAGGTGCAGCTGGTCAAAGAAAAGTTCGACCTTGACAGGTCTTTGCTGTCCCAGTATTACTCCTGGGCAACCAACGCGTTTCATGGAGACCTGGGAAGATCCTATAAAACCAATGCTCCCGTCCGGGAAGAAATTCTAATAAGGCTGCCAGCAACTATTACCCTTGCTCTCATCGCCGTGCTCATGTCATTGTTGATAGGCATGCCCCTGGGCATTTTGGCCGCGGTCAAACAGAACTCGACTACCGATTATCTGTGCAGCGCCACCGCAGTTTTGGGAATATCCATGCCCAATTTCTGGCTTGCCCTTCTGCTCATAATGGTTTTCTCACTTGCTCTAAAGCTTACACCAACGATTGGGTATGGAGGGCCAAGTCACCTGATACTGCCGGTCGTCACACTCGGGACGGCCACAACTGCCGTTGTAATGAGGCTGACCAGATCGAGCACTCTGGAGGTGATGAGGCAGGACTACATAAGGACTGCAAGGGGCAAAGGCCTGGACCATAGAGATATTATGATAACTCATTCACTGAAGAATGCGCTGATCCCCATCATAACAATGGTCGGGCTTGAGTTCGGCCACCTGCTAGGCGGAGCAGTGATCATCGAGACCATTTTCGCCTGGCCGGGAATTGGCAGACTGCTGATCGACTCCATCTCAGCGAGAGATATCCCGGTTATACAGGGGACGGTCCTGTTTATCACTCTCATGTATATGCTTCTAAACTTCACGATTGATATTTTATATCCGATATTTGATCCGAGAATTGGGGGGAGTTGACGCTGGCCAAATCGCGAAACATGGACGAGTTCCTCAAAAATAGGGCATCTGTTGCAGGGCTGATAGTAATCCTGATGCTGATTACAGCTGCCATCTTAGCCGACTTCATCGCCCCTTACGATACAGATAAGATTGCCCTGAAGGAAAAGCTGAAACCGCCATCATGGGAGCACCCCATGGGAACCGATCAGCTAGGCAGAGACGTGCTCAGCCGCATGATTTACGGGACGCGGACGACATTTGAACTGAGCATCCTGGTGGTGGCCCTTACATCCACGTTCGGGGTGTTCATCGGCATAATTGCGGGGTACTTTAGGGGTGTGATCGATGAGATTCTGATGAGGCTGATCGATGTGCTCCTGGCTTTCCCCAGCATCATCCTAGCGCTGGTAATCATCGGCGCTTTGGGCCCAGGCATGATCAATACGATTGTGGCTATATCCCTGGTGGGGTGGCTCTTCTATGCAAGGGTGGCAAGAGCAACCACGCTATCGATAAGGGAGAAGGAGTACATAGAGGGGGCAAAGGCCATGGGCTGCAGTGACGGCTATATTTGCCTTCGCTATGTGCTGCCCAACTGCCTGCCCCCGATAATCGTGCTCATGACTCTAAACCTGGGCTCCGTCATACTGAGCATAGCGGCTCTCGGATACCTGGGACTCGGGGCCCAGCCGCCCACGCCCGAGTGGGGCAGCATGCTAAACGAGGGCAGAGAGTACTTGAGGGACTGCCCATGGCTCTGCGTCTTCCCGGGATTGATGATAATGCTGGCAGTTCTGGCCTTCAACTTCATCGGAGACGGCCTGCGTGACGCGATCGATCCAAGGCAGATGGTGATCAAATGACACTTCTCTCCATAGAGCATTTGAACAGCCATTTCATGACGGTTGATGGGATTGTCAGGGCCGTTGACGATGTGAGCCTGGAGATAGGCGAGAATGAGACGTTAGGGTTGGTGGGGGAGTCAGGGTGTGGAAAGACCGTTCTGGCACTTTCATTATTGCGATTGCTATCGGAAAATACCAAAACGGATGGCAGGGTAATTTACAAAGGAAGGGATCTTCTAAAGCTCAAAGAAAAGGAACTCAGAGGGGTCCGCGGAAAGGAGATCGCCCATATATTCCAAAACCCTCTCAGCTCTTTGAATCCTGTGCTCACAGTTGGATTCCAGATATCGGAGCCGTTTTTGCGCCACCAGGGACTGAAAAAAAGCATTGCCAACTCTCGAGCCGTCCAAATGCTCGGCCTGGTGAGGATACCTTCTGCGCCCGATAGGGCGAAGGAGTATCCTCACGAGTTTTCCGGCGGCATGAGGCAGAGAGCGATGATCGCAATGGGACTGGCATGCAGTCCATCCTTGATCATAGCAGACGAGCCGACCAGGGGACTGGACGTGACCATTCAGGCCCAAATCGTGGAGCTGATGAAAGATCTGATAAAAAATTCTGGAGCCTCGATGCTCCTCATTACTCACGACCTTTCACTGGCTGCACAGCTTTGCGATAAGGTCGCAGTCATGTACTCTGGCGAGATTGTGGAGTATGCCGATATCAAGGAATTTTTCAAGGGGCCGGCCCATCCTTATGCCAGGAATTTTCTTGAGTCGGTTCCCTCCAGGGGCATGAAGCCGATTAGAGGCATCAGCCCTTCGCTGATCAATCCTCCTCCCGGCTGCAGGTTTCATCCGAGGTGCGACTGTTCAATGGATATGTGCAAAAGCGTCCATCCTCCGCTGACAGAGGTGAAGGACGGCCAGCATGCGAGGTGTCTCCTTTATGCTTGAGGTACAAGGGCTAAAAAAGACGTTCATCAGCGGCCTTGTCAGCAAGAGATCTGTGAAGGCAGTGGACGGCATATCCTTCAATATCGCAGATGGTGAGACATTCGGGCTGGTGGGCGAGTCCGGCTGCGGCAAGACGACGGTGGGAAGGCTTGTATTGAGACTGATAGAGCCCACTGAGGGCAAGGTGATCTTCAACAGCATCGACGTCCTAAAGCTGAATAAAAAGGCACTGAGAAAGCTTCGGCCTCAAATGCAGATCATCTTCCAGGACCCGGAGTCGTCTCTGCACCCCCGCATGAAAATTGGTGATATCATCGCCGAGCCTCTGAAGCTCTACAACCTTGTTCCCAAGGCTAATCGCGAGAAAAAAGTTCTGGAGCTCATCGATATGGTCGGACTGCAGCCAGAGCATGTCAACCGTTATCCTCACGAGCTGAGCGGCGGCCAGAGCCAGCGGGTGGTGCTGGCCAGGGTCTTAGCACTGGGCCCAAGGTTCATAGTGGCCGATGAGCCAACGTCTTCTCTGGACGTGAGTGTTCAAGCCCAAATACTATCCCTGTTGAAGAAGGTCCAGGAGGAGTTTCATTTCTCATGCCTCTTCATATCCCACGACCTAAACCTCATCAGCAGGATGACCAGCAGCATGGGCGTGATGTACTTAGGGAAAATCGTAGAGGCCGGGAGCACGAAGGAGCTGTTTGAGGAGGCCAGACACCCGTACACCAGGGCTTTGATGTCTGCAATACCCATCGCCGATCCTCAGACGAAAAGGAAAAAGATCGTTCTTGAGGGAGAGATGCCAAGCCCCATGAATCCCCCTTCGGGCTGCAGGTTCCACACAAGGTGCAGCTTCAAAGAAAAGATTTGCGAAAAAGCGGAGCCGCAACTGATTGACTTAGGAGAGGGCCATCGCGTTGCATGTCACTTATATGCAGCAGAAATCAAACGATTGGAAACAAAACCTGCTGTGTTAGTGGAGATATGATTGTCATGAAGGAAGCCATTGAAAGACATTGGAGCAGTGATGCGAATAACTACAACAAATCAATAAAGATTACCTTAAAATCAGAAGAGACCAAAAGGCATTGGCAAGAGATTTTCACCGAGGCTCTGGGAAAGGGCCGCCTCAAGGTCCTTGATGTTGGAACCGGTCCGGGGATTGTTGCATTCTTGCTTGCAGAGCTCGGTCACGATGTAACCGGCGTGGACTTCTCACAAGGCATGATCAGAAACGCCTTTAAGAACAGGGAATCACTAGGATTGCCTGTCGATTTCAGGATTGGTGATGCTGAAAAGCTGCCGTTTGGTGATAACACCTTTGATGCTGTTGTCAGCAGGTATGTCCTCTGGACTGTCACCGACCCTATGAAAGCGATTATTGAGTGGAAGAGAGTCTTGAAGCCTGGCGGAAAGGTGGTGATCGTGGATGGGAACTGGCATCATGGAGAAAATACGATCAAGAGAAGGTTTTGGCATGCACTATCGTTGTTCCTGATCGCTGTTACAGAAAGAAAGAATCCTCTGACTCATGAGTTCAATGCCGAATTGAAGAAGGATCTATGGTCAATAAAGGCCGACCGTCCTGAAGCCGACCGGAGATTTCTGAAACAGAGCGGTTTCGAGAATATCCAAATAAAGGAAGGGATCGGCCCAAGATCGAGTACGTTGCTCGAATATCTTAAATCCGGCTATCAGGAAAAAGCCTTCTGGATTGCCGCCTTAAAAGAGTAGATCAGAAATCCCGAAAATGTTGAACGGGGTTAGGACATCAACATGCCTTATCATCAATCGCCTCCTGCAGTTGGTGCAAGCTTATCGGCTTAGAGATAAAGCCATCTCCTCCCTCGCTGATGCATTCATCTCTGCGGCTGGTGCAGCCAGTGACAAAGATGATCCTGGGGCCCTCTGGCCAGCGTTTCCGGATGATTCTAGCCGCCTGCAATCCATCCATCTCTGGCATCTGAATGTCCATGAGCACCAGATTGTAAGAGCGGCTTTCCATGGCAATCAAAGCTTCGAGGCCATTGTCTACTGTATCGGCATTATACCCCAGCGTCTTTAGCATCCGCAAGACGACCAGCTGATTTGCCGGGTCATCCTCGGCAATGAGAATGCTTAAAGCTCTATTGGGGTGCTTTTCAAAGACCAAATCAGATCCTTTTTCAAATGTCATCCCACTCACCATTTTCCCAAGAAAGCAATTCTCTCTATGGTTGGAGAATTAATAGTAATTTGTATTATTAAGTAATAAGCATTTCGATTGTAGTAATATCAAAGCTTTTGTCGTCTTGTACTCCAATAAAATCCAGAAAAAAGAAAAATGAGCCTGCCGGCCTAGAGCACGATCTGCTTATTGTGGTTTAGAACCTCTGCCATCGTGTCTGCACCCTCAACCGATCCAGGGAAGTTGGTGAAGATCACTCGCTCTGCATCGATTCCCTTATCCTTCAAGGACTCTTCAATTCCCTTGGCCAGCTCCCCGGACTGCATATTCTCTATGATATATTTCACATTCTGGTATTTCTCAGGATTGGCATTGATGTCGTCCACCACTCTGGCCGCGGTCTTGGTTCCATTCAGAGCGAACTCGGGCGCAAAGAAGTTGACCACATTCATGCCCAGCCAGTTTTGCACGGGATCTTTTTGCCAGAGCATGACTATGACC
>MVQH01000004.1 GCA_002067755.1 Methanosaeta sp. PtaB.Bin018 | reverse complement strand
TTACCTATTCCTATCTTTGGGAAAGATCTCTGCCACTGTATCTTTTGCATCCTCCAGCCAGGCAGTTCTCTTAACCGGCGTGCTGGTCGCAATCACGCAATAGGTCTTCCGATAGAACTCCTCTACGCCGCAGAGCCCAAAGATGCAGTCCTTCCACAGCCTCTGCAGTGGATCGCCAAAAGCCTCGCGCTCCCGGTCAGGGAAGGTGTTGGAGGTGTTGAACACCAGCGCCTTTCTGGCTTTCAAGAGGCCCCTTGGCACTCCTTCGCCGCTGTCCCCCTCCAAAAATTCGTAAGCTACCCCCGGGCGGATCACCCTGTCCACCCAGCCCTTGAGGATGGCAGGAGGCATGCCCCACCAGTTGGGATGAACGATTATGATCCCGTCTGCAGAGGCGATCTCCTGGCAATGTTTCAGAAGATTTGAATCTATATCTGCGCCTTTGGGAATCTCCCCATAAGGCAGCACAGGATCGAATCGTTCCCGGTAGAGGTCGTGAAAGCTGACGCTGTGGCCGTTGCCCTCAAGGGCGTTGATGGCTGCAATAGCTATGGCATGGTTGAAGCTTCCCTGGTTGGGATGAGCGAGGATAAGTGAGACATTCATTGGGGATCGTCCGTAGCAGGGGGTCGATGCTTTGAGGTATAAGGTTTTTGATGAGGGACTTTGTATTGCAACTTCGCTCTTTTCCAATGGAAAAAGGGGCCTGTACTTATTCATGGAGCCTAATTTATTCATATAATTCTCGCAGCCCAATCCAAACCACTACATCAAACTTTATTATTCGCAACAAATGAAACGTCTTCTCGCGAGTTGAGGCGTGGACGAAAAAGAACGAGCATCTCGCCGAGGATCTGATAAAGTGGCTTGTTAGCCTGTTGGAGAAGGGGCCAAGAGCCAGGCCAACGCCCCACCGGGTGGGCCAGAATGCCATCAAGAATAGCGGTCATAGGCTTTGATCTGCCCTGCCGCAAGAGGCATAAGACATTCTGGCATTTGATGTGTTTACCAATAGTGCCATCCAGGACCTAACCCACTGCCAGGGAGCGGTGGAGTTTGGCCCACTTCACGGCACAGATGGCCAACTATTGAACTCTTGAAAATAATCCGTTCTAAATCAGACGTCTCACAAGGCCGCGCTTTTTGGCATATTCATCAAGGTCCTCAAGCTCATCCTTGTGCGTCTCATAGTACTCCCAAATATCGTCAGAGCACTTGGTCTCTTCGCCCTCTGCTATCACGCCTTCAAAATCCCGGTCGGAGAGTGGTTCCTTTTTAGTTAGTCTGGTCTTGCTGCTGGCCATCATAATGCTATAGGTCTCCTCTTATATATCCGTTCTCTATTCATTTTATCCAGTTCTTTCCTGGCTGGCCGGAGCATCTTCAGCGAGAACGACACAACCGATCACTTATCTTTTTGCATTAATTTTTAACGCCATAAAAGACATTATTTTTGCCCCAAGACTTATCTTTTCGCTCTCCGCCCTTAAAACCAGAGTCTGCATGCCCATACGCGGCCCTCCTGCGCGCTCGTGACCGCGCATGGTAATGAACTCCTGTCCCTTAGATGATGCCCATGAGCCTGGTTGGGGATCAGTGCATCGATTGGGCTAATAGAATAACATTTTTCATTCCTTTGCGGCTCTTACATCCTGAATGGAGATCTATGCCTCGTCAATAGACGCCACAAGCTAAGAATTCATCTTCTCAGTCACCTCCATTTGGCGCCAACATCCAAAAGCAGTAGCCTATATAAACCGGCTGTATCAGACCCCCTGAGAGGAATTCGTCACGTCAACTACCCCGCCCTCAAGGACGGGGCTTGCGACTACGATGATGTTGTGTCGCATTTGGCTGGTTGACTCGGCAGCCTACTCAGGCAAGATATACCCGCCTGAGCTATATTTCGAGAAGCGTTGAGGTCGGCATGGAGTTCAAAGCCACATTTACGACAACGGATCCATAGGCCAGATCGGCAGCGTGCTGGAAAAGACAAAAGCAGTGTCTGATGCCGGCTACAAGTACTTTTTGATCCCTGAGGGCCAGGCTGATGTCATCTATTATGAGAGGCAGGTTGAGCGCAGGTCAACCGATCTAGGTTTCGATATCATGAGGTCCAAATATGTGCCTAAAACTCTGAACATCTCCCAGGCGGCAAAGGAGGAACTGGGCCTGAATGTGGTCGAGGTCTCCAATATCGATAAGGCTCTGCCCTATTTCTTTGAGGACTGAGCTTTTGAGGCTTTGGGGGATAGGAATATCTATTTTCAGGTGCTATAATCTATATTGGGGTTGATCATATGGATGAATCGGATCGAATTATGATTAAGGATGCTGTCGCATCGATGGACCTGGGCCAGAAAATCCTCCTGTATGAGTCGATGAAAAAGAACGTCGGATTGATCACTCTGATCAGCATCTTCATTCCCGGAGGGGGCCAGATATACCTGGGCGAATATCTGAAAGGTCTGCTGATCCTGCTCCTCGCCTGGCTCGTCCTGCCATGGCTCTACGGCATCTATGATGCCCATACCACAGCAAGCGGCTTCAACCGCGAACTGCACGATCTTATCTACCCGGGACAGATGCTGGCGGAGGCGGAATCCGTGAAGATTCCCGTGCAGGAGGAGTAGGCAGGGGAAGAGTATTCTTCAGCTGGCTATCTTGTTATCACGATCTATTTGATCCTATCCTCCACCTGCTTGAAGTCGATGAACCCAAGATTCACATCCACCGAGATCAGTTCTACAGTGACCTCATCTCCCACATCGATTCCCTTTCTTTTTCCTTTGAGCATCCCTTCCACTGGAATGTCAAGCAGCCGCACCCAGGTGCCCTTCTCCGATGAGCCGGTGACCATGGCGCTAAACCTCTCCCC
>MVQH01000003.1 GCA_002067755.1 Methanosaeta sp. PtaB.Bin018 | reverse complement strand
GTTGTGCTCCAGGCGATCAGATTGAAGAGCTTTCCGTTGGTGTATTTTCCCATGATCTTTCTGTCATTAATCAGAATGAGGATGAAAAGCAGCACCATCGGCAGCAAAGATCCGTTGATCACCTCCGAGAGTACCATTATCGCCAGCAGTGGAGCGTTGGGAATCAGTATGAAGATGGCACCGAAGGCGATCAGCAGTGTAAAGAGGAGGTAAAACTGTGGCGCATCCCCAAACCTCTTGTTCAGCCCGGAGTCCCAGCCCATCCCCTCACATAGGAAATAGGCTGTCGAGAGGGGCAGTATGGATGCGGCAAATAGGGAGGCATTGAGAAGTCCGAAGGCGAACAGCCATGCGGAGTATTCGCCAGCCAGAGGGAATAGAGCAAGAGCTGCGTCCTTCGCCGTCTCAATCCTTATTCCGCCCGCAAAGATGGTAGCGGCGCAGGTGAATATTATGAAATACGATACGACGTCAGTGATCAGGCAGCCCACATAGACATCCCACTTGGTGTATTTATACTCGGAGATCTTGATCCCCTTCTCGACGATGGTGGACTGGAGGTAAAACTGCATCCAGGGAGTGATGGTCGTTCCTACGATCCCAATCACCATATAGAGGTACCCTGACTCCAGGCTCAGGCTGGGGGTGACCGTCTGGGTGAAAAGGAACTTCCAGTCGGGCTTCAGCATCAACCCGGATATGATATAGGTGATGTAGACCGAACTGGCGATGAGAAATACCTTCTCTAAAGAGCGGCGGTTGCCCATGACCACGATCGACCAGACCAGGACCGCGGCCGCGGGAACGGATACATATTTGCTCACTCCGAATATCTCCATGCTCGCCGCCACCCCGGCGAACTCCGCAGTAGTTGTGCAGAGGTTAGCGATAATGAAACCGAGGAGGAGGACCACCGTCGGCTTGACCCCGAATCGCTCCCGGATGAGATCGGCCAGACCCTTGCCCGTGACCACGCCCATCCGGGCGCACATCTCCTGCACCACGAACAGGGCGAAGGTTATGGGTATGAGAAGCCAGAGGAGAGAGTATCCAAAATGAGCCCCGGCGATGCTATAGGTTGTGATTCCGCCGGCATCGTTATCCACATTGGCGGTGATTATCCCCGGCCCGATGATGGCCAGGAACACGGCCAGCCTGGCCAGGGATATCTGGGGAGCTCTGCCCCTCAGGCCAATACCCAATTGCATCAGTCCATCCCTCGGATCCTGCGCAGCTTATGGTAGTTCCAGGGCATGCGCTTCCTGAGGTCTTCGGGAATTATCTCATCTAAAGCATCGTCGAAGGTCACTATCCCCAGGATCCTGCCCTCCTCGTCCGCCACGGGCACGCACAGGAAATCGTATTTGGAGAGGAGGTTAGTGACCTCTTCGATGGTCGAGGTGGGAAGTACGCTCAGGACCTCTTTTTTCATGACGGTGCTCGCTATATCATCGGGTTCGGCTAAGAGCAGGTCGCGAAGAGACATGACTCCCAAGAGTTGACCTGAATCGCTCTGGACATAGATGTAATAGATCATATCCACCTCTTTTCCCGATCTCCTCAGAATGGAGAAGATATTCGATACCGTGCATCCGGAGGGGACGGCAACGTAATCGGTGGTCATGAGGCTTCCCGCAGAGCTATTGCTGTAGGCCATCAGCTCTCTGACCTCCTCCGCCTCCACCTCGTTCATCAGTTCCAGCACCTCAGAGGCCTTGTTCTCGGGCATTATCCCCAGGAGGTCGGCTGCATCGTCGGGATTCATGTTCTCCAGGATGTCAGC
>MVQH01000002.1 GCA_002067755.1 Methanosaeta sp. PtaB.Bin018 | reverse complement strand
GGTCTTCATGATGGAGGCAACCAGGATGGAGATGGCAGCAAATCCTCCCGAGACCAGAAATAGGATCAGAAATGCTGCTGCTATGTAAAATGGATTGGCTATGAATTTAACTCGTGGGATTGCGAAGGACGAAGCGGGAAGTCCCCATCCTTCAGGGTGGATCTCCCGGACTGCGAGTCCTGGGGAGTTGCGACGAAGTCGCAACAGGATGAAAGCGGAGTCCTTTGCCCCAATTACTTTTGTCCCGCGCAGAACAACTATATATCTCATCGTTCCCTCCACTTAACCAAGACATGATTCCATGCAGGCTTCAAGTGCTACTTGGATGATCGATCACTTCTCCCTCGGGGAGATTTTGGATTCGCCAGACGATTCCACAGAGTAGGGAGGGAACACCCCGAACCTGTCCGATGAGATCTGAACCTCTGCATCGCGAATCTGATGTAAGTTTGGGCCAATGAAACGGAAACCGAAAATTCCCGCGAAACGCGCCCCGATGCCAGAGGGCTATGACGGCGTAAAAGCGAAGAAGCAGCAGGGAAGCCCCGGCCTTTAGGCCGTGGGAGGAGTTCACCCCCCAGCAGCATGGCCACGGGGAATATTATCAAAGCCTGGACTACCGCTCGCACCCCGGAGGCCACCGATCGGCCGACGACCGTGGCATAAATGGAGGTGGGAGCCACAAGAAGCCTCTTTAAAATTCCACTCTCCCTCTCCCAGACGATTGTCAGGCCATAGAATACAGAGACGAATATGGTGGACTGGAGCAGCACACCTGGCGTGATGTAATCGATATAGGGCAGCCCGCCGGTGGGTATGGCATTGACCCGGCCCATGATCGTTCCGAAGACGCCCAGCCACAGTATGGGCTGCACTGCCCGGGTGTAGATCTCGGTGCGGTCATGCCTGAGCCTTCTGATCTCCAGCTCAATCATGGCAAACATCTCCCTGATCGAATCATCTAGAGCCATATTAATCATGCCTGCAGTGCTTTTTCGGCCGGGTCCTCTCCCTTGCCTTTGAAACGGATTGCACCGGCGTATTTGAGGAATACGTCATCCAATGTAGGCTTGGCAGTGCAGATTCTCTTCAGGGATACGCCCTCGTTCCTCAAGACATCCAGGATTAAAGGCAGTTTGGTCTCCGAGTCCTCGACCACTATCTCCAGGTGGGAGTTATTATTGATCGCACCCCGGACAAATGCTAGATCCCTGATGCTCTTCAGAACCTGCCCATCGATCCTGCCATGTGGATAAACCTGAATGATCTCGCTCCTTAAAGATTGCTTGAGCTCGCTTGCCGTTCCGGATTTCACAATGCTGCCCTTGTTTATTATGGCTATCTCATCGGAGTAGAGGTCTGCCTCATCCATATAATGAGTATTGAAAAATACTGTAGTGCCATACTCCTTCTTGAATGAGATCAGGTTCCCCCAGACTGCCTTTCTTGCCGACGGGTCCAGGCCTATCGTCGGCTCATCCAGAAATAGAATCTTGGGCCCAACCAGAAGGGCGCAGGCGATCTCCAGCCGCCGCACCATCCCTCCGGAGTAGCTCTTGACCATCCTGTCCGCCATCTCCTCGATGCCCATGCTCTGCAGTGCATCCTGTATCCTCTTCTGCCTCATTCCAGCTGGAACGCCATAGATCTTGGAATAGACCAGCAGATTCTCGTATCCGCTGATATCCAGCCAGACGCTGGTCTCCTGAGGCACATAGCCGATGATCCTTCTTATTTCTTGACCATTCCGAACCGCATCCAAGCCGAAGATGGATGCTTGGCCCGAGGTCGGCCTGATCTGGGTGGTCAGTATCCTCATCAAGGTGGTCTTGCCAGAACCATTTGGACCGAGAAAGGCGAAGACTCTGGCTGCCTCTACCCTCAGATCGACCCCGTCCAAGGCTCTGATCTTGCCGTTATAAAGCTTGGAAAGCCCTCTTACATCAATTCCAGCTGTCACTTCATCTTCATCTCTCTCTTCTTTTCAACCTCTTTTGAACATTCCATTTTTTTACAATTTATTACAATTATTTGCTATCATAATTGCTTCACTACAATAGATCAGGGATTAGATTTAATCTTTATTAACTTTTCTGAAGAAAATAGATTTAAATATGGAAATGATATCAAATACGTATCAACAAATAATCGTAGGTTATGTGATTTGTTTAGCCAAGACTTGCACGAGCTCCATGAAGGATAGACAATACATAGTATTACGCTATTTATGCTACAAATTTGAAGAAAAATCTTAAATAGACTGATGTCAATTGCATAAGATCAGAGGAATTCGTATGAAAAT
>MVQH01000001.1 GCA_002067755.1 Methanosaeta sp. PtaB.Bin018 | reverse complement strand
AAACATCACAATGACGTCACAGTTGGGTCTTCCGCCCCTTTCGCTCTTATTGTCATACATCTCTTCAAGGATACGGCGAAATGGCGCCCATTCTATTAAATCCGATATCTGTAAGAGCCGGGACTTCTTTTGCTTTGCGCTGAGCCCTCGCAATGTCCAAGTAGTAAAAGAATCCATGGTATATAATAGTATTATTAGTATATAAACTTTTCCATACGGTTGTTACCAGTAGGTTTTTAGGAGTCCTCACTAATTGCGGTTTATAGAACTCTCAAGACTGGTGAACCTTTCGCTGATCAGGGAGCTGAGGCTGTATACCAGCGTAATCTAGAGGCAAGACAGCAGTCCGCAATACGATTACTGGAGAGATCAGGATATACTGTGGCCAAGGCCTCTGCTTAGATTGAGGGACATTTTCATACCAAACAAAAAATTAATTAGTAAGCTTAGAGATATTGAATTGAAGCATTATTATGACTGCGATAGCCATTCCCGACGACGTCCTAAACTCCATGAAAATACCAAAGAGCGATCAGGAGCGCGTGTTGAAGATGGAGCTTGCACTGGCGCTCTATGGGAGAGGCATCCTCACTATGGGCAAGGCTCGCAGGCTGGCTGGAATCTCCAAACGCGAATTTCTCGATGAATTGGGCAAGCGAAAGATCGAGAGGCATTATACGATCGAGGAATTAGAGGAGGATCTGGCCTTTGCCAAGGGTGATCTTTAATCGCAAATCTCTGTCTTCTTTATTGCCGAAGATGCGCAGGCTGCAACTAAATGAGACCGCTATCCAATAGATCAGCAGGAACCTTTCTTTTTATATCTGTCTTGTCAAAGTCAGCATCGAAGCTTACGAGCATTAAGCCATTTCGTTCTGCAGCAACGTATTGGTAAGCATCGTCAAAGTCCAGATGATATCTATTCATGATGGAAAGAGCTCTTCTAAGATCAAAGGCAGAAAGGCAAATGCGCCTGACTGCAGAATTCTCCAGGATGTCTGAGACAAATGCCTCGAAAACGTCTTGCTTTCTCAACCGAGTGGTTATCAGCCCTATTGAATTGAGGGCGAACTCAGTCATAGAAAGCTGGTCAGCGTCAACCGATTCCAGGAACCGGCGCACATCGCCTGCCCTCTGCTGTTCTAGAAGAAGCTCCAGCCATATGTTGAACTCATCTCAAAACTCAGATCATTCTCCAAATAATAAGAAATGCCGCCAGATAAACGAATCCGATAAAGCAT